>NZ_CP025546.1:5506624-5812548 GCF_003614435.1 Mycobacterium paragordonae | reverse complement strand
CTGCTGCCCTTCCCGTTCAACCAGAACCCGGGAGGGTCGCGATGATGCGGCGCACGGGTGTCAAGCTCGCACTCGCCGCCTTGCTGGCATTGCTGCTTGTGGTCGGGGCGGGAGTGGCCATCCGCAATACGTTCTTCCGGCCCACCACGATCATCGCCTACTTCCACACCGCCACCGCGATCTATCCCGGTGACGATGTGCGGGTATCGGGCCTGAAAGTCGGCACCATCGAATCGATCAAGCCGGCCGGCACCCAAGCCAAGATGGTGATGCACGTCGATCACGGCATCTCGATCCCGGCGGACGCGAAAGCCGTTATCGTCGCGCAGAATCTGGTGGCGGCGCGGTATGTCCAACTCACGCCCGCCTACCGCTCCGCCGGCGCCACGATGGCCGACGGCGCGGTGATCCCGGTCAACCGGACGGCAACGCCCGTCGAGTGGGACGAAATCAAAGACCAATTGATGCGATTGGCAACCGATTTCGGGCCCAACAGCAGGGTGTCGACACCGTCGGTGGCGCGGTTCATCGACGCTGCCGCCAATGCGCTGGGCGGCAACGGCGACAAGCTGCGCCAGACGCTGGCCCAATTGTCGGCGGTGGGACGGATTTTCGCCAACGGCAGCGGCAACCTCGTCGACATCATCAAGAACTTGCAGACTTTCGTGGGCGCGCTGCGGGACAGCAACGTCCAGCTCGTGCAATTCAACGACCGGCTGGCCACGCTGACCAGCGTGCTCGACGACAACAAGGCGAATCTGGATGCGGCGCTGACGGACCTGTCGAGTGCGGTGGGAGAGGTGCAGCGGTTCATCGCAGGCAGCCGGGACCAGACCGCCGAACAGATCACCCGACTCGCCGACCTGACGCAGATCCTGGTCGACAACAAGATGGCGCTGCAGAACGTGCTGCACGTCGCGCCGAACGCACTTGCCAACGCCTACAACGACTATGACCCCGACGTCGGCAACGTTCGAGGTGGCGTTGGTGTGCAGAACCTCAGCAATCCGACCAACGCCTTCTGTTCGCAGATCAGTGCGTTGGAGAACGTCACCTCGGTCGAGACAGGCAAGTTGTGCGGGTTGTATCTCAGCCCGGCGCTGAAGGTCTTCAACCCGCTGACCTATTTCAACTTCAACTACTTTCCCATTCCGGTGAACCCGATCCTCGCCCCGGCGTTCGACCCGAAGAACGTCGTCTACACCGAGCAACGGCTGGCGCCGGGCGGGGAGGGCCCCAAGCCGACGGCGCCCGAGTTGCCGCCCGCGGTGTCGGCCTACACGGGCTTGCCGGGCGACGTTCCGGAGGCACCGCCACCGCCGGGGCCGCCCGCACGGATACCGGGGGCCGCCATGCCAGAGCCCCCGCCGCCGAGTGTGCCGCCCGAGCCGGGGCCCGCCCCGCAGAGCGTGCCGGAACTGTTGCTGCCCGCCGAGAGGCCGCAATCATGAGGACGCGCAAGGCGATACGACGTATTCGGATGATCGTCGGCATCGGACTATGCGTGATGCTGACCTCGACCGGCTGCGCATTCAGTGGCCTGAACTCGCTGCCGCTGCCGGGTGCCGTCGGACGTGGGCCGGGATCCAGCACTTACCACGTCGAGATCGCGAATGTCGGTACCCTGGAAGCTAATTCGCCGGTGATGATCAACGACGTCATCGTCGGCAGCATCCGGAAGTTGACGGTGCGGGGTTGGCATGCCGATGTCGAGGTGTCGGTGCAGCCCAACGTGGTGATTCCGGCCAACGCAGTGGCCAGCGTGGGGCAGACCAGCTTGCTGGGATCGATGCATCTGCAACTGAATACGCCGCTGGGCCAGGCGCCGAGCGGTCGGCTGCAGCCGGGCGCCACCATCCCGCTCAACCGGTCGTCGACCTACCCGTCGACCGAGCAGACCCTGTCCTCGCTGTCGGTTGTCCTCAATGCCGGGGGGCTTGGGCAGATCGGGGACATCATCAACAACTTCAACGCGGCCCTGTCCGGTCGCGCCGGCGACGTTCGCGATCTGTTGAACCGGCTCGACCGGTTCGTAGGCACCTTCGATGCGCAGCGCGACAACATCGTCGCGTCGGTGCAGGCGCTGAACCGGCTGTCCGGCACGCTGGCGGGGCAGCGTGACGTGATCACGCAGGCGCTGAACCAGATTCCGCCGGCGCTGGACGTGCTGAACAGGGAACGGCCCCGCATCACCACCGCGCTGAACAAGCTCGGGACGTTCAGCAATACGGCGACCCGGCTGGTCAATGACGCAGGTAACGACCTGGTCAACAACTTGAAGAACTTGGAGCCGACCATCAGTGCGCTGGCGGACATAGGTCCGGATCTCGACGCGGCTCTTGCCTATGCGCCGACGTTCCCGTTCACCCAGGGCTTCATCGACCGCTACGTCCGGGGCGACTACGTCAACGGCTACTTCATCATCGACCTGACGAATTCTGGTCTGCGCAAGAGCATCCTGCGCGGTACCCACTGGGAACGCCTGGGCGCCGAAGGCACGCCGGCCGCCGGGGATCCGGAGTACCTGCAGTTCCGGTTCGGCGCGCCAGGAGCGCCCGGCTCGTACCTGCCCGGTCCGCCCCCCGCGAATGCGCCCGGACCGCCGCCGTCGGCGGCGCCCGGACAGGCACCGACGGCGCCCGGACCGGCCCCTGCGCCGGCTGCGGATCAGAGCGCGACACTGCCCAATGGGTTGCCACCCGCTGTCGCGCCGGCGGAGGGGAGTGGATAGATGCTGACCCGCTTCATCCGTATCCAGTTGGCGGTCTTCGCGATCGTGGGAATCATCGGACTGTTCGTGATGGTCATCTACTACGTGCAGGCCCCGACGCTGCTCGGGATCGGCAAGATGACGGTCACGCTGGAACTGCGTGAGACCGGAAACCTGTACCGCTTCAGCAATGTCACATATCGCGGCGTGCAGATCGGCAAGGTCACCGGTGTGGAGCTCACCGCGCGCGGAGCGAAAGCCACAATGCGGCTTGATACTTCGCCGAAGATCCCGGCGGATCTGGATGCGGAGGTGCGCAGCATCTCGGCGGTGGGCGAGCAGTATGTCGACCTGCGGCCACGAACCGACTCGCCGCCCTATCTGCACGACGGTTCGGTGATCGCCGCCAAAGACACCAAGGTTCCGCAACCGATCGGACCCGTGCTGGACCAGACCAGCGCTCTGCTCAACAGCATCCCGCAGGGCAAGCTCACCCAACTGCTCGACGAGTCGTTCAAGGCATTCAACGGCGCCAGTTACGATTTCGGCTCGCTGTTCGACTCCTCGGCGCAGATCACGGGTGATCTCAACGGCGTCTCCGACCAGGCCCGCAGACTGACCGAGGACACCGCGCCGTTGCTGGACAGTCAAGCCCAGACCGCCGGTTCGATTCGGCGGTGGGCGCACAGCCTGTCCGGGTTCACCGGCCAACTGGCCACGAATGATCCGCAGGTGCGCACGCTGCTGGAGAACGGGCCCGAAGCGCTGAACGAGGCGTCGCGCCTGCTCGACCAGATCAAGCCGACATTGCCGGTGCTGCTGGCCAATCTCACCACGATCGGTCAGATCGGCGTGACTTACCATGCGTCGCTGGAACAGGTATTGGTGATTCTGCCGCCCTTCACCGCCGCCATCCAGTCGTTCCTCGGCACCAAGAGCCCGACCGGATTGGCCACCGGCGCTTTCAATCTCATCCTCAGTGACCCGCCCGCGTGCACGGTGGGCTTCCTGCCGCCCAGTCAATGGCGTTCGCCGGCAGACACCACCACCATCGACACGCCCGACGGGTTGTACTGCAAACTGCCGCAGGATTCACCGATCGGAGTGCGCGGCGCCCGCAACTACCCGTGCATGGGACATCCCGGAAAACGCGCGCCGACCGTCGAAATCTGCGACAGCGACAAGCCATTCATGCCGCTGGCGATGAGGCAGCACGCGTTTGGCACCTACCCGTTGGACCCGAACCTGCTCGCCCAGGGCATCCCGCCCGACGACCGGGTCAACTGGAACCGGGAACGGATCTTCGGCCCGGTGGACGGAACACCGCTGCCACCCGGAGTGGTTCCCCCGCCGGCGGGAGCCCCAGTGGCCCCCGGGATCACACCGCAGGCGCCGATGGGTCAGGTCGCGTCCATCGCACCGCTCGACACGGCGGGCGCGACGCCTCCGGCACCGGCGGCAGCGGCGCCGAGCGCGGCACCGTCGGCTGCCTCGAGTGCGTTCGGCCGCAACGGATTACCCAAGGGTCCCTCAGTGGCATTCGCTCAGTACAGCCCGGAGACCGGCAGCTATATGACTCCGGACGGACAGGTGTTCCGTCAGACGGATTTGGTTGCTTCCAAAGCGCCCAAGACGTGGAAGGACATGTTCGCCACCTGAGGCCGGTCGGATCAGCCGATCCGGTCCAGCCGGAATGGCTGTTCGATGTACAGCGGGGCGTTGGTGTTACAGGCGCCGCTGGCGCCGGCGATGTGCTCTCGTCCGGCCAGAACCGCTGAGCCGAGCACGTTTTCACCGGTTTCCGGGTTGGCGGGATAGAAGTAGAAAACCTCGTGGCCGCTGAACGTGCGGCCGTCCTCGCAGGTTTCCCAGTTCGGAACGTCGCGTTTGACGTACCAGGTGAGCCCGTCGTGCATGGTCAGCGGCGCGGTCCAGCCCTGATCGCTGACCACCTGGCCGCTGCAATCCTGTGCGGTCGAACACGAAGAGCTGATAGTCCAGGTGCTCTGCACGACCGCTTCGTCGTGATAAACGGTTCTGGTCCGGGCCCAGTCGCCGATCAGCGTGGCGGTGAATCTTCCATTGACGGCCGGGTTGTAGGCCGAGGCGGTAGGAGCGGCGTGGAGCATGACCGCAACTCCGCCTACCGCCAGCGTTGCGCCCATCGCCGCTTTCACTGAACGCATCACCTGCTGCTCCTCGACGCGTCGCTTTCCGGAAACTCCAAGTCGAAAGTTCCCGGCGAAAGGCAAGCTGTGCTCACGTGCTCTCAAATTTCTCAATAAGCCATGAACTGTCGACCTTTTTCAACGTTACCCGAAGGCTGCTTGATGTCACTACTGGTTCGGGCTTTTCTTTGCTCGCCGTTTTTTGTTTTACGAATACCAGTACGACGGCCGAATTCGGATTCAGTTCGGCGACCGCGGCCTTGATCACCGTAGCTGTGGTGGTGACCTGCGCACGCTGGGTCGAAGGGCCGACGATCTGGTCGGCGAACTGCTGGTAATAACGCAGGTAATTCTCGGTGACCCTGGACTTGGCGTTGTCCATATCGCGCCCCAGCGTGGCGGGGGAGTAGGACAACAGCGCCACGGTGCCATCGCTGGCGGCCCTGATCACCTCGCGGCTGACCGCTCGGTCGGTGTCCAGGTCGGCCCGGTAGACGAAGTAGAAGTAGCCGGTGCCGAATCCGGTAGTGCCGACGACCAGAAGCGTAAGTACGATCGCCCGCCACCGTGACAGGCAACGATGCAGCCAGCGCTGCTCGGTGCGCGGATCCGTCACGGCACGAACTCGATCTTGGAGATCTTGAGCTGGCCGCCCTCTCGTTCGACGTCAACGACCAGTCGCCACGTCCGCACCTCCGGCTTTGCCTGGTCCGCCTTGGTGATCTCTGACTTTGCCGCTACCAGGACCACCGCCGAATCCTCGGTCATCGATTGCACACCGGCGGCTTGCACCGAGGCTTTGGCGATGACTTTGGATTGTTCCAGCGCCTTGACCATATCCTCGGCGCCCATCAATACCCCTGCTTTGAATTGGCCGGTGGTTTCGTCGGCGAAACGCTGCATGTCCTCTCTCGCCTTATTCGGGTCGATCGACATCATCAGCAGGACGGCCTGGCGGGCGGCGGTCGCGAATTCGGTGGAACGCTGGGTTTGCTGCACGACTTGGTGGTGGTGCCACACCAAATAGCCGCTGCCGGTCAACGCGGCACCGGACACCATCAGCGCGGCGGTGACGACAATGGCCTTTCGGCCCGGGCGATGCGGTCGGAACCGGAGGCGGCGCGCCGGCGGCGATTCCGCCTCGTCGGCCGTTTCGGCTTCGTCGGCCGTTTCCGCTTCATCGGCCGTTTCGGCTTCGTCGGCCGAGTCGGCGCCGCCCGTCCCATCGGACGAAGCCGCCTCCGCTTGCCGGCGCAGTTCGCGCGCACGGGCACGGGCGGCCTCGGCCCGGGCTTCCGCCTCGGCGAGGTGGTCCGACTCGAGATCATCCACGCCGGTCTCCGACGCGGACGCTTCAGTTGAGGTTTCGCGTGGCGGCACGAATCACCTCCTCACCCCGCGACTAAGAGAGTCACATTATCACCGACGCGCGTTGGCGCCCGTGTCGATCGGCTCGATGCCCGACTCTCAGCACCCTCTCCGAATGAGAGAATTTTCTTACCATCTGTCGCCAACATAATGAATTTTCTTTCCGACTGTGGCAAATTTAGTTGGTGCGATTCATTGTGCCAGCGATCGCCGCATTGCTCGGCTTGGGTGGGGTGGCGGCACCGCAGGCCGCTGCCGATCCGGCGACCTGCGATTACCCCGACTGCACACCCGGCATCGCCGGGCACCAGGTGCTGGGCGCGCCGTGCGACAACACCACCTATTGGGTGTTCGGCACCGCCGACTACTACGTGTCCTTCGCCACGGAGCCGGGCCGACTGATGTTCTGCGGCTCACCGAGAAGGTACGAGCCGCGGTGGTTCCGGTCGCCACCAATGGTCGGCGTCAAGATCGAAAACGCGTCTTGCGAGGAGTACCCGGAGTATTACGTCGCGCAGGCGCCGGATGGACTGTTCCTCGTCTGCAACTCACATGACGGTAAGAAGGTCTGGGAGCGCGGCGACACCTAAGTTCGCGGGCGGACGCTATGGCCGGTTGTTCGGGATCTCGGGCCAGTCCTGGAAGGGGCTGGGGCCGAAGTAATCACGGTTGTGGATCGTGCCGTCCATGTCCCGATGGTGCGCGTCGTGGCACGTGGTCGGGTCGAACTGCGGTCCCCAGGCTCCCGCGTTGAAGGGCTGACCCGGGCACCAGTGGTATCCCACCCACGGCCAGGGAACGTCGTCGTCAGCCAGGGCCGTGGCCGTGCCGGCCAGCCCGAAGCCGTTGGTGACCATGATCGCCACGGCGGCGAGGCGTCTGACGGCGAGGCGTCTGACGGCGAGGCGTCTGGCATTGTCCATATGAGAACGGTATCCGAGTGGCACGCTCGTGAAAATGGAACGGCGGGAATAAGTTCTGTCAATCTCCATCGAAGAGTCGACGGGTGATCCGCAGTAGCTGGGCGCGCAGCGCCTCGTCGTCGATGCCGGCCACCAGTGGATGCATGACCCCGACAGCGATGGCGCCGGAAAGCATCGCGGCCGAAACCCGGGCGTCCTCGGCCGTGTCATCGACGAGTACCCCGAAGAGTCGCTGAATGAAGTGCTGGAAAGGCTCGTGCTGGGCCAGCAGTCGTACGACGACCGGGTCGAATTGCAGGGTGCTTGCCGCGCCGCGCCGCTGCACGGCGACGTCGATGACCCGGCTGAGGAGAACGTCTCGGGCTTCGATCCGGTGGTCGTGTGCTTCCGCCGCCTCCAACGCTTCCTCGAGTCCGCCCAGTTCACGCTCGGTGAGCGCGATGACGATCTGCTCTTTGGTTCGAAATTGATGGTAGACAGCGGCTTTCGTCACCCCGATCGCATCGGCGATCATCTGTAGCGAGGTCCCGCCGACGCCGTGCTCACCGATCAGCTTCAGCGCGGCATCGAGGACGCGTGTCTGGGCGGCGCTGTGCGTGATGAACCGGAACTGGCTCCGGGGCGTCGCTTCGACCACACCACGCAGCGTAGCCGATCGGCTATTGACCCGGAATAGCCGATCGGCTAGCTTCGGTGTCTGGGCCGGCCTCAGTCGCACGATGATGTGCGTTGGAAGGATTCACTGATGACAGACATCAGCACGACTCAAGATTCCGGACCGCCGCGAGTTGGGTTGCGGCGTACCGATGGTGAGTTGATTCTGCTGTGGACGTTGCCCGTCACGGTGGTGATCTGGATCGCCGCCTTCTTCTTGTTCCCCGGCTTCAACCCGCCGATGTCGCCCACCATGTCGGCGGAGCAGGTTGCCGCGTTCTACCGTGATCCGGCGCACCTGCCCGAAATCCGTTACAGCATGATCATCTTCAATTGGTTCGGGGTGTGTCTGGTCCCGATCCTGACGCTGATCGTGATGCAGATCCGGCGGATGGCGCATCGCACGCCGATCTTCTCCTACGCGATGCTGGGCTGTGTGGCCGGTGCGCCGACGTTGTTTCTCGTCGCCAACGTCTGCTGGTTGCTGGCCGCTTTCCGGCCGGAGCGAAGTCCGGAACTGACGCAGTTGCTCAACGATCTCGCGTGGGTCACCTTCACCGTCCTCGTACCCTTCCTGATCGGCCAGAGCGTGATCCTTGCTCTGGCAATCTATTTCGACGATCAGCCGCGACCGATATTCGGCACCTGGGTGGCCGTCTTCAATCTGGTCGTTGCCGCAGGCCTGGTACCGGCCGCCTTCGCCGGTATCTCGTTGTCGGGCCCGCTGGCGTGGAACGGGGTGTTGTCGTTCTGGGTGAAGAACGTCGCCATCGGCGTCTGGATCGTGGTGATGGGCATCGTTCTGGCTCGGGCAGTGAACCGCGAAAGGGCTGAGACCCGCACGCGCACAGCAGAACTGGATAGCGTATGAGTGCCGTGTCCGGGCTGCGACGCAACCCGAAGGGCGAGCTGTGGCTGGCCTGGTGGACACTCGTCGTGTTCTACAACATCTTCTTCCCGGTGTTCTTCATCGTGGCGCAGGTGCAACCCCCGCCGCAGCCCACCTGGGACCTCGCGACCCAGGTCCACTGGTTCGACGAACGCCGCCTCGGGATACCGATCGGCTTCGGGATCATCTTCGTCATCGCCGGTATGACCGCGATCAACAATGCCCTGATCGCGTATTCGATGCGGCGCATGTCGGTCAGCCGAATCTTCGGATACTCGTATCTGATCATCTACTCGCTCAGTGCGATTCCCGGCCTGCTGTTGCTCTGCATCGCGCTGATCGTCGGGACACTGCGGCCTGACCGGGACCCCAGGGTGCTTGGCTGGCTCTACGACTTCGCCTTCCTCTCGTTCGACGGAACCATGGGGGTGTTCCTGATCGGCTCGCTGATCTGGATGGTCGCAATCCTCATCGACAAGAACCGGGTGTTTCCGAAGTGGTTCGGCTACCTCAACCTGTGCAATGCGCTCACCGAGGTGGTGGTAGCGCCCTGCTGGATCTTCGGACGCGGCGTGTTGGCCTGGAACGGCCAGATCGCCTGGTGGCTGGACATGGTCGTGTTCGGCGTCTACCAAGTCACGTTCATCGTCATGCTCTTTCAGCTGATCCGGCGGGAGGACTACGGCACCGGGCCACTGCCGGATCTGCCTTCGAAACGGGCGGTCACCGCATGACCGACGTCACCGAGAAGGCCGGGCGGACGCGCTTCGTACCGGGGCAGCCGGACATGTGGGCCTTCGTCCTGTTCGAAACGCTGGTCTTCACAGCCTATTTCGGGTTCTACCTCTTCTATCGCGCCCGAAGCCCCGAGCTGTTCCTACACTCTCAGGCGCACCTGGATCTGCGCATCGGTGTGCTCAACACCCTTGTCCTGCTGCTGAGTTCGTGGTCGGTGGCGCGGTGTGTTCAGTCTTCGCGGGTCGGCGCCCATCGTGCGGCGCTGCGCGATGTGGTCGTCACGGCCGCATTCGCCGGGGTCTTCCTGCTCTTCAAGGTCTTGGAATGGGCCCGCCTGGTGCGGATGGGAAACGGCTTGGACAGCAACGACTTCTTCACTTACTACTTCTTCCTCACCGGCATCCACTTCGTACACCTGTTGATCGGCTTCGTCGCCCTCGGCGTCATCGGGTACCGGCTCCGGGGTGCCAGGCGCGGCTCCGGCGAATCCCAGGTGCTCATCGAGACGTCTGCGACGTACTGGCACACCGTCGATTTCCTGTGGGTGCTTATCTTCGCGCTGCTGTACGTGGTGAGGTGAGCGGTGAAATTCAACAGCAGGCTGCTGGTTGTCTGGTTGGTGCTGGCCGCACTGACGGTGAGCTATCTGTGGATCGACCATTCGGCCGACGGATCGCTGCGATCCAACGTGGTGGTCACGTCCAGCGTTATCGTGATCGCACTCATCAAGGTGCGCATCATCTTTCGCGAGTTCATGGAGGTCAGGCAGGCACCGGCGCTGCTCTGCCGACTGACCGACGCCTGGGTGTTGCTGATCGCCGCAGGATTGTTCGGCAGCTACTTCGTCGGACTGGCCTTGCGCTGAGCGCTTATTGCGGTGTGAACGTGAGGTGCAGGTTGTTCAGTCCCCGCAGGATGTACGTCGGCTCATAGGTGTAGCGGCGGGCGTCTGCCGGGCCGTGCTCGGCCTCGTTGATCCCGATGTCGGCCATCCGGTCCAGGATGCGTTCGATGGATACCCGGCCCTCCACCCGGGCCAGCGGACCACCCGGGCAGGAGTGCACACCACGCGCGAAAGCCATGTGCTCCCTGACGTTCTTGCGGTCGAGTTGGAACTCGTGCGGATTGTCGAACCGGCGCGGGTCGCGGTTGGCCGCACCCGGTAACACCATCACCACGGTTCCGGCCGGGATGTCCACTCCGCCGACCTGGGTGGCGCGGCGGGCCAGCCGAGAGTCACTCTTGACCGGGCTCTCCATGCGCAGCGACTCTTCGATGAACCCGGGAATCAGGCTGCGGTCGTCACGTAGCTGCTGCTGGATGTCCGGCCGGTCGCCGATCACCTGTAACGCGGCACTGAGCAGCTTGGCCGTGGTCTCCTGGCCGGCAGCGAAAAGGAAGGTGGCCGAACGCACTACGTCGATGACCTCGGGCGTCGACCCGTCCGGGTACTTCGCGGTGGCCAGCGCGGTCAGCACGTCATCGCGTGGGTGCGCGCGCCGGTCCTCGATGTAGGAGGAGAATTTCTCGTCGAGGAACTCCAACGGGTTGACGCCTACCGACTCATGGTCGAGAGCTCCCACCCGGCCCGGACGGTCAGCGCCGAGGACGATCCGGAACTCCTTGTGGTCCTCCTCAGGAACACCGAGCAGGTCGGCAATCACCAACGTGGCGAACGGCTTTGAATACTCTCCGATGAACTCGCATTCGCCGTTGACCAGGAACTCGTCGAGTTGGCGGTCGGCGAGGCGCCACATGAACTCCTCGTTCTGCTTCAAGCGGCTGGGAGTCAGCAGCCGACTCAGGATCGACCGGGCGCGACTGTGGTCGGGCGGGTCCATGGTGACCATGTGCTCGTACATCGGGAAGCTCTCGCGGTGCGCGTCGATCTGGGCGTTGATGTCGTCGCCCTCGGGTGTGAACGGCAGTGGGGGGAAAGGTCCGCCCAGCGCAACGCAATTCGAGAAGGACTCGGTGTCCTTGTAGACGGCGGTGGCCTCTGCGTGGCCGGTGACGGCCACGACCCCGTGGTGGGGAAGCCGCAGCACCGGGTTGCAGCTACGCAGATAGTCGAAGTACGGGTACGGGTCGGGAACCAGTGACGGATCGGTGAAAAAGTCGATGGTGTCGTAGTCGCTCATGTCTTACGTGCCTCCTGGAGCCGGGCCTGTGTGGCGCCAATGCTGAGTTGGCGACGAGAACTGGCGCCGCCCGAATGAGATGCTCTGCTGAGCACTTGCTTAGCATGGCGGTAATGTCAGGGTCAAGGTCGCGCGGCCGGACCGGCCCGGTCCGGTGGCTACGATCGGCGTGACCGCCAGTGAGTGCGCACAGTACGGAGTAGAGCGATGACATCGGCCCGCAGGATCGGAGCGCCGGACGCGAAGAATCGCGGCCTGCTGCTCGACGCGGCCGAACAGCTGATGCTTGAAGAGGGCTACGCCGCAGTGACTTCGCGGCGGCTGGCCAGTGAGGCGGGACTGAAGCCGCAGCTGGTGCATTACTACTTCCGCACGATGGAGGAGCTGTTCCTGGCTGTTTTTCGGCGCCGGGCCGACGAGGGCCTGCAGGCGCAGAGTCGGCTGCTGCAGTCGCCGCAGCCTCTGTGGGCGCTGTGGAAGTTCGGTTCCGATCCGGGTTTCGCCCGAATCTCCATGGAATTCATGGCACTGGCGAATCACCGCAAGGAAATGCGGGCCGAAATCGCCTACTACGCCGAACGTTTCCGCGAAGAGCAAAGGACGGCCGTGGCGGCGGCGTTGCAGCGATATGCGGTCAACACCGACGACGTGCCGCCGATGGTGTGGACCGTTTTCATGACCAGCCTGTCGCGCTTCATGGTTCTCGAACAGGCGCTGGGAATGTCGGATGGCCACGCCGAAACGACGGCGTTCGTGGAGCGTCACCTGCGCCGTCTGGAAGGCGAACCGAGGACGGACATGTTCACCGGCGCGGCGGCTCACCAGGTCCGCAGCGAACAGAGCACGCCCTTGTCTCCGTCCTTAGACACGACCACATTCCCGTCGACCGACACCGTGCAGTGAAACCCGGGCGTGCCGGGTTGCCGTCCAGTGCTGACGCTGACCATCGCCCACGCGTCGGGGTTGATGAGCATCACCTGCTGGATCCATGGCCTGCCGGGGGCGATGTCGGCCTGGATGTTCGGCGTGAACGTGTATGGGTTGTGGCTGTAGTCGGAGAACTTCGTCGGGTCCTGATCCTGGTAGTAGATGTCGGCGTAGATCGGGTTCTTGGCCGAGATGGTGTAGACCACCTGGTGCATGGGCGGGTCGTCATCGGCTGTCGCCGGAGCGGGGCTCAGCAGCCCGGCAAGCAACGTCGATACGGCCAGGCCCACGAACTTCGTTGCGGTGGTTGTCATATCGCTCCTCCGGCTGCCGGGCGCGGATTGGCTGTGCGGTTCATGACCCGCTCTGCGGCTTGCCAGTGCGCGTCTGCCACCCATAGCCGTGCAAATGATGCTATCGCCTCATCAGCGGAAACTCCGCTGATTACTCGCTTTATCTCGGCGGCGGGACGGCGGGTCAACGAGGCGGCGACCGCGCGCCATCCCTTGTCGGGTGTGTCGAAGGATGCCCGCGGCAGCACCACGTCCACCAGGCCGATGCGTTCGGCTTCAGCGGCGTCGAGCGCAGTTCCGCTGCCCGCCAGCAAGAGTGCTCGACTCCTGCCGACCAACGCGGCCAGGCGCTCGGCGCCGCCCCACGCCGGCATGATCTCCAACTGCACCTGATTGAACGCGATTTTGATGTCGTCGGCGGCAACCCGGATGTCCGCGGCCACAGCGACTTCGGCACCACCGCCGAAGGCGTGACCGTTGAGCGCGGCGATCACCGGAGCCGGGAACGCCGCGATCTGATCGCACACCGCCCGCATCCGCTTCGCCATCGCCGCGGCGTCCTCTTCGGTGCGCAGCGCGCTGAGTTCCTTGAGATCGCCGCCGGATACGAACGCCCGGTCGCCGGCGCCCCTGATCACCAGAGCACGGGCGCCGGCGGCGGCATGCAGTGCCTGCTCGAGTTGCCCCATGGTTTCCAGCGCGATGGCGTTGCGCGCATGGGGCCGATCGATGGTGAGGACGGCGACCCCGGTGCCGAGCTCGTCGAACTCCAGCTCGACCATGGGTGATCACTCCTCAGGGCGCGAGAACGGCGATATTGGCATTCTCGTTCCCGGAGAATAGCATCATCAGCGCAGGTCCCGAAGTTGACGAAGTTGCCCATGGGGGTGCCAGGTGCAGAACCGAATCGCGGCGGTCGCAGCGGCGGTATTCGCGGCGGCCGCCCTCGCCGGCTGCAGCGCGCCGTCTCAGGGTCAGCTCGCCAGTACGGCGACGGTGAACATCAACGGCACCGAGGTGCGGCCCGATCTGGTCCGGTGCTATCAGCAGGAGTGGTACCGGACGATCGCGCTGGGCAACGACGAGTCGGGCGCGACGGCGATCCTGGATCAGCGCCAACATCCGGCGACCACCATCTCCGTGCGGTTTCACAATTTGGGCGGCTTCACGGGCACCACCACGGCGGCACCGGGCGGCGGCGGGGCGGCCACCACCCGTTTCGACGGCAGTAACTTCGTCATCAGCGGCACCGCGAACGGCGCCGTCACCGCGAAGCCCACCGAAGCCGCGACAGTGGATTTCAAGATCAGCGCGAAGTGCTGACGTTCCCCGCGACCTGGCGGCACGCCCCTTCGCGAGCAAACGCAAAGCCCCTGATTGCGGGGCGAAACAGGGGCTTTTGCGTACCCCCGCAAGCGGGTGGGGGTACCGCCCACTTGCCGGGGCGTGCCCCCAGCTCGGCCGCACCGTCGTTGCGCGCATCCGGCTGAGAGAATAGTATTCTCAGAAATCGCGAAGGAGGATTTCATGGGGCAGCTGTCGCATCGGGAAGACGTCCCGTTCCCGCTTTTTGACGCGGATAACCACCTGTACGAGCCGCCGGAAGCGCTGACGAAGTTTCTGCCCAAGCAGTACAAGGACTACGTCCAGTACGTGCAGATCAACGGGCGCACCAAGATCGCGCTGCGCGGCGTGATCAGCAACTACATTCCCAACCCGACGTTCGAGGTCGTCGCGCGGCCGGGTGCCTGGGAGGAGTACTTCAAGTACGGCAACCCGGACGGCAAGACCAAGCGCGAGCTGTTCGGAGAACCCATGCGCGCGATCCCGGCGTTCTTCGAGCCCGGACCGCGCTTGGAGAAGATGGACGAGCTGGGCCTGGACCGTACGCTGATGTTCCCGACGCTGGCCAGCCTGATCGAGGAGCGCCTGCGCGACGACCCGGTCGCCATCCACGTGCTGATCCATGCGCTGAATGAGTGGCTCGACGAGGTCTGGGGCTTCAACTACCAGAACCGCATCTTCACCACCCCGGTCATCACCCTGCCGATCGTGGAGAAGGCGATCGAGGAGCTGGAGTGGGTGGTCAAGCGCGGTGCCCGCTGCATCCTGATCCGGCCGGCCCCGGTCCCCGGCTTCCGCGGCCCGCGGTCGTTCGCGCTGCCCGAGTTCGACCCGTTCTGGGAGCGGGTCGTCGAGCACGACCTGCTGGTCGGCATGCACTCCAGCGACAGCGGCTACTCCCGCTACACCTCCGAGTGGGACGGCGCCGACCAGGAGATGCTGCCATTCCAGACCAATGCGATGGGCATTCTCAACGAGTGGCGGCCGATCCAGGACGCGGTGGGCTCGTGGGTGATTCACGGCGCGCTGTACCGCCATCCCAAGCTGAAGGTCGCGATCGTCGAGGCCGGGTCGAAGTGGATGACCCCACTGCTGGACGGCCTGGCCGAGGTGTTCCGGAAGGCCCCGGAAGCCTTCCCAAGCGACCCCGTCGAGACGGTCAAGAACCGGATCTACGTCAGCCCCTTCTTCGAGGAGGGCATCGACGATCTGATCAAGCTCGTCGGTGTGGACCAGGTGCTGTACGGATCGGACTGGCCGCACCCGGAGGGACTGGCAGAGCCGACCTACTACATCAACGCGCTGTCCCACCTGCCCGTTGAGTCGCAGGCGAAGATCATGGGCGGAAACCTCGGTCGGCTCGTCACGGTGTGACCAGCCACCTGACCGATCAGAGGTGGCAGACCATCCCCGAGATGGTCTTGAGCGCGGCGGACCGATTCGGCGACGCCGAAGCGGTCGTGGACGGTCCGCTGCGCTACTCCTTCGCTGAGCTGGTTGAGCGAATTCGCTGCGCCGCAGGTGCTTTCGCCGATCTCGGGGTCGACAAGGGCGACCGAGTGGCGATCTGGGCGCCCAACTCCGCGGAGTGGATCGTCGCGGCGTTCGGCTTACTCACCGCCGGCGGCGTGCTGGTGCCGGTCAACACCCGGTTCAAAGCCGATGAGGCCGGCGACATCATCATCCGCAGCGGGGCCCGGGCCGTGCTGGTTCAGCAGGGGTTCCTGGGGCAGGAATACGGCGCTCCGGCGGACATCCCCGTAATCGACCTGAAATCTGACTTCCTTTCCAGTGGTGCGCCTTTCGAGCGTTCGATCAGCGGCAGTGACATCTCGGACATCATTTTCACCTCGGGTACGACCGGCCGTCCGAAGGGCGCGATGATGAATCATCGCCAAACGCTGCGGATGTACGAAGAATGGGCAACGCTGGCGGACCTGCGTGAGGGCGACCGCTATCTGCAGATCAATCCCTACTTTCACACCTTCGGACTGAAGGCCGGACTCGTCACGTCTTTCCTGCGGGGCGCGACCATGTTGCCGGTCGCGGTGTTCGACGTCGACTCGGTGGTGGATCTCATTGAGCGCGAGCGGGTCACGATGCTGCCTGGCCCGCCGACGCTGTATCACTCGTTGCTGACGGTGGCCGACAAGACACGGCTGTCGACGTTGCGCGCAGGGGTCACCGGAGCCGCGGACATTCCCGTCGAACTGGTCCGTCGCATCCATGGTGAGCTGCCGTTCCAGACGTTGATGACCGGTTACGGGCTCACCGAGGCCGGGAACGTGACGCTGTCACGGCCTGGTGATTCCTTTGAGGCTGTGGCTACGACGGCAGGGCTGCCCTGCGCGGGCGTCGAGGTGCGGGTCGGTGCTGACGGTGAAGTGCTCGTGCGCGGTTACGGCGTCATGCAGGGCTACCTGGACGACCCCGTTGCCACCGCGGACGCGATCGATGCCGATGGCTGGCTACACACCGGAGACCTGGGGAATTTCGACGACACGGGGCGGTTGCGCATCGTCGGCCGCAAGAAGGACATGTTCATCGTCGGCGGATTCAACGCCTACCCGGCCGAGATCGAAGGGTTTCTGATCGGCCACCCTGCGGTAGCTCAGGCCGCCGTGATCGGTGTTCCCGACGAGCGGCTCGGCCAGGTCGGCAAGGCGTTCGTGGTGCGGAAAAGTCCGGTCGAGGCAACGGAACTGATCGACTGGTGCCGGGAACGCATGGCGGGATTCAAGGTGCCACGGACGGTGGAGTTCCTCGAGGCGCTACCGCTCAACGCGACCGGAAAAGTGGTCAAGGACCTGCTGCGGTAGGACGCGGAGCCAATCCGAATGCTCGCGTATGTTAAGTTTGAGAACGCTATTTCCACTGCTTGTGGGGCTTTCAGCGGCCGATATTGGTGCACAACCGGTAGCCTGTGCGGTGGAGGGTGATAATCTGCCTCTCCGCGGGCTACCGACGGAGGTGGTCGTAGGCCGCCCGATTGCTCGCCGCCTTCGCGGGTGCCGAGTAGGGTTTGGCCAACGGCGGCGCCGGTCGCGTTCCAGCGGCCACGAGCTGATTTGTCACCAAGGGGCAAGCGGTAGAGGAGTTCAGATTGAGCGACGAGCAGGTCTGGTGAAAAAGGGCGACCCACCCCCCACTGCCGCGGAGATCTTGTCACTCGCCGACGAGGCCGAGGCTGAGGCCGCCGAAGCCGAAGCTCTTGCCGCCGCCGCCCGCGCCCGCGCCCGGGCCATAAAGTTGCGTCGCGAGGCTGAACTCGCCGAGACCAAAAAGCCTGTCGAAGAAGACATCAGCGATGCCGATGACGCTCAGGATGACGAGGACGAAGACGAGTCGGCGGATTCCGTCGTCGTAGAGCAGGCTTCGGAGGCGGAGCCGGAGCCGGAGCCTACCGAATCCGCGGACGATTCAGAGGACGCCGACGATGAGTCAGAGGACGCCGACGACGAGTCGGCCGAGGACGATTCGTCGGAGACCCTGGTATCCGACAAAGCTTCCGAGTCGGCTTCCGAGTCGGCTTCTGAGTCGGGCCGACGGTGGCCCGGCCGGCCGAAACTCTCGGCGGTCGCCGCGGTGCTGGCTGTCCTCATATCGCTTGTCGCCGTGGGTGCCGCCGTGGAGATGGCCGTGCTGCACAAGCACGCGGTGCGGGAGCGTCAGCAGGCCGCGGAGTACGCAGCAGCAGCCCGGCAAGGTGTCGTGACCTTGACGTCACTGGACTTCGAGCACGCGAAAGAAGGAGTGCAGCGAATCGTCGAAGTCTCTACCGGAACGTTCAAGGACGACTTCCTGAAGATGGCCGACGATTTCACCAACGTTGTCGAGCAGTCGAAGGTGGTGTCGCAGGGCTCCGTTCAGGCCGCCGCCGTGGACCTGGATTCGATGACCGACAACTCAGCGGTGGTGCTGGTCGCCAGCACGTCGGAAGTCACCAATGCGGCTGGTGCCAAACAGGATCCACGCAAGTACCGGCTGATCGTGACAATGACCCGAGAGGGTGGACAGCTCAAGATGTCGAAAGTCGAGTTCGTCCCGTGAGCCCCAAGAAGTCGACGACGGTTGAGGCGACCGAAGAGCCCGATGTCATTGAGAAGTCCGACGAGCCGCGGGCCGGGCGATTCAGGGGCTTGACCGAACGGGTCAGGAAGCGGTCGTCTGGGAAGCGCAAGTGGTCGGGCAAGCTCGGTGCCGCCGTGTTGACCTTGGTTGTCGTGACCTCGCTTTCGGTTCTGGGCGGGCTGTACTGGTTTTCCTACCGGCCGGACCGCGCGGTGGATGCCGCGGCTGCCAAGTCGGCCATCGCCGCCGCCAGCGACGGAACGATCGCCATCCTCTCGTATTCACCAGACACTCTCGACCGCGACTTCTCCACCGCGCGCTCTCATCTCACGGGTGACTTCCTGTCGTACTACGACCAATTCACCCAGCAGATCGTCGCTCCTGCTGCCAAGCAGAAGGCGGTTAAAACGACCGCCGTGGTGTTGCGCGGCGCGCTCACGGAATTCCATCCTGACTCGGCCACCGTGCTGCTGTTCATCAATCAGAGCACGCAGAGCCGTGACCGACCGGAGCCGTCGACGACGTCGAGCAGCGTGCTGGTGACGCTGACGAAAGCCGATGGGAAGTGGCTCATTTCGCAGTTCAATCCGGCATAAGGAGTGCGATGACCGACGGCGATATTCACTCCATGGTGATCGCGTCGGACTACCGCATCCCGGATCCGACCCGGGTGTGGCCCCTGCTCGAGCGAAACAAAGCCGCCCTCGCGGACATCGGCGCACACCACGTCCTGGTCTATGTCTCGACGCACGACTACGGCCGCGTCCTGGTCATGATCGGCGTGCACAGTCGCGAACCGATCGTGGAGCTGTTGCGGTCCCGGGTGTTCTTCGACTGGTTCGACGAGGCCGGGGTGGAGGACATACCGGCGGTGTTCGCCGGCGAGATCGTCGAACGATTCATCACCACCCCGCCAGCCGCCCCTAAAGCTCCGGGCGTGGTGCTGGCCGCATTCGCATCGGTCGACGATGTGTCCACCCTGACCGCGCGGGTCGGGCATGCGATGGACCGATTCACCGCCGCCGGAGTCCGAAAGACCTGGGTGTTTCAGGCTTTTGACGACTCCCACGAAGTGTTGATCCTGCAGGAGTTTCCCGACGAGGAAAGCGCTCGGCAGTGGATCGACCACCCAGACTCCACCGCCCAATGGATGGGCGGCGGTGCGGGAGTGGGCGCCTACCCGCCGCTGTTCGTCGGTCGCTATTTCGACATGATGCGCATCGAAGCGGAGTGATCGGGTCACTCGATGTTCGTGTGCCTGTGTAACGGCATCACCAGCCAGATGGTGGCCGATGCCGTCGCGGCCGGAGCGGCGACAACGAATCAGGTCGCCGCCGCCTGCGGGGCGGGTACCGATTGCGGGCGTTGCCGGCGCACCGTCCGCGCCATCATCGCCTCGGGGAGCGCGGAACGTCCCGGCGCCGAAGGCGTAGCACCGCCCTGTCCCCGCGGGCTGGGTTCCTGATCCCCTGACCGGCGCTTACAAAAAATTTAGGAATTCTGCTTACGCCGGATAGTTGACACGCTGTGATGTGTCGGCAATTCTCCTTGTGATGTTCTCGTTATAAGCAAGTTATTGACGCGTGATCAAGGAAGATGGGCATGTCATATCTGACAACAACGCCGGACGTTCTGGCCACGGCTGCAAATTCTATTTCAGAAATCGGTTCTAATTTAAGTGCTGTGAATAATGCCGCGGCGATTCCCACGGCGAAGATACTGGCGGCCGCCGCCGACGAGGTGTCCGGGGCCATTGCGGTGCTGTTCAACTCCCACGCACATGAGTATCAGGTGCTCAGCGCCGAAGCATCGGCGTTTCAGGCGCGGGTGGTCAGGGGACTGACGGCCGCCGCCGGGGCCTATGCCGGCGCTGAGGCGAGCGGTGCGTCCCTGCTGCGGAATCTCGGTCAGCAAGCGACCGGCCTGGCGAACGCTGCCACCGGACGGGCCGGCGGCAGAGCCGCCGCGGCGGCGGCCACGCCGAGTGACGCGGCGAAAGCGCAGGTGAGCACCGCTTCTTCTCAGACTACGACCTCGGCGACGGTGACGCCCCAGTCGGGGGCGGGGTCAACGTCGGGCGCGACGGCGGCGACCGCCGGCACTGCTGGCGCGTCGGGATCGACGACTACGACGTCGGTGACGACGGCCCCGGCCGGCGCTGCGACGTCCGTGGCCGGCCCTGCGACCACCCAGGCCGGCGCTGCGACGACCGCGGCCGCAGCGACCACCGCGGCCAGTGGTGCCGGCACCGGCCTGACGGCCACTTATGCGACGTCTTCTCAGTGGAGTAACGGTTTTGTCGCCCATTACACGCTCACCAATACCGGTGCCACGCCCATGACCAACTGGCAGCTGCAATTCAGCATGCCGGGAAATGAATCCATCACTAATCTGTGGAACGGTCAGGTTGCGCAGTCGGGCACCCAGTACACGGTGACGCCCGAAAGTTATAACAGCACCATTGCGCCGGGTAGCTCGGTCACCGTCGGTTTTCAGGCGTCGCACTCCGGGGCCTACGCGGCTCCCACGAATCTTCTGGTGAACGGACATCCCGTCGGCGACACGGGCGCCGGTACCGGAACGGGGAGCACGGGAACGGGGGCCACGGGCACGGACACCACGGGTGGCACGGGCACGACCGGGGGCACGGGTACCAGCGGGGGCACGGGGACGGGCACCGGAGCAGGGACGGGGACCGGGACCGGGACCGCCGGCGGAACGGGGACGGGCACCGGGGCAGGGACGGGTACTACCGGCGGCACGGGGACGGGCACCAGCGGTGGCACGGGGACCGGGACCGGGACCGGCACCACCGGGGGGACCGGAACCGCTACCGGCACTGGCGGCCTGACCGCGACGTACACGGCGACGTCGCACTGGGACAACGGCTTCGTCGCCGACTACAAGATCACCAACAC
Source organism: Mycobacterium paragordonae (assembly GCF_003614435.1). Classification (NCBI taxonomy): domain Bacteria; kingdom Bacillati; phylum Actinomycetota; class Actinomycetes; order Mycobacteriales; family Mycobacteriaceae; genus Mycobacterium; species Mycobacterium paragordonae. The sequence continues at coordinate 5,791,404 of NZ_CP025546.1, read as the reverse complement.
GGGCACCACACCCGTGACCAACTGGAACCTTCAATTCGATTTGCCGGCAAATGAATCCATCACCAGCGCCTGGAGCGGTCAGCTTGCCCACTCAGGTACGCACTACACCGTGACACCCGAGTCCTGGACGCAGACGATCGCTCCCGGTGACTCGGTCACCGTCGGCTTCCAGGCGACGCAAACGGGCTCCTACTCCGCGCCCACCAATCTCCTGCTCAACGGGCAGCCGGCGACCGGCGCCGGCGGCACTGCGACGGGCGGCACGTCGACCGGCGGCACAACGACCGGTGGCACCACGACGGGCGGCACCACGACGGGCGGCACCTCGACCGGCGGCACCTCGACGGGCGGTACTTCCACCGGAGGCACCGGCACGGGAACCGGGGGCACCGGCGGGACCGGGGTGTACTCGCCCTACGTCGACATCACGCTGTGGCCCGGCCCCAACGGATACGACTTCGCGACCGCTGCGCAAAACGGAGTCACCCACGCGACCCTCGCCTTCATCAACGCGGACCCCTCCGGCCACGCGGCCTGGGGCGGCTACCCGGCCTACGACGTCACGGGCGGTTCGGAGAGCGCCTTCATCAACAACCAGATCGCCAGCATGCACAACGCTGCCATCACCGGAACGATCTCGTTCGGTGGTGCATTCGGTACCGATCTGTCCGCGGTCAGCGGTCAGACTCCGGCTGCGCTGGCGCAGCAGTATGCGTCGGTGGTGAACGCCTACCACGTCTACAACCTCGACTTCGATGTCGAAGGCGCCTTGCAGGGCAACACCCAAGCCATGTCCACCCAGTCGAAGGCCATCGCCCTGCTGCAGCAGCAGATGGCGGCCAACGGCACGCCCGTGTCCGTCTCCTACACCCTTCCGGTGCTGCCGAGCGGCTTGGTCCCGGGGCAGGGCGGCGGCTTGAGCGTTCTGCAGACCGCTACGGCCAACGGCGTGAACATCTCACACGTGAACATCATGGCCATGGACTACGGCCCGGGCTTCGACCAGGCCGGAAACCCGGGCATGGGCCAGTACGCGATCGATGCCGCAACAGCCACCCACGGCCAACTGATGTCGCTGTACCCCTCGATGTCGAGCCAGCAGGCCTGGTCGATGCTCGGGGTGACGCCGCTGGTGGGAATCAACGACGACCCGCTCGAGATCTTCACGCTGGCCGACGCGCAGAAGCTGACGAACTTTGCCGTGCAGAACCACATCGGCGAACTGTCCATGTGGGAGTTGCCCCGCGACGTCTCGGGCACCCTGGGCGCTGTCGACGCCGTCGACGGCAGCGGGATCGTGCAGACACCGTTCCAGTTCTCGAAGATCTTCGAGCAGATCGAGGGCGCGCCCCGGTTATAAGCGCGGCGCCGGGTGCATGTTGCCCACGAGTTGCCCAAGCAGTGGCGGGATTTCGAGTCGCGGCAACACCACCTCGACGAAGACCATGCGGTCCTGGTTCTCGGCGGCCGCGGTGAGTGCCTCGTCGAGTTCGCCATAGGTCTGCGCCCGGAACGCGAGGTGGTTGGCCACCCCCAGCGTTGCGGGGACCTGGGTCCAGTTCCAGCCGACGATGTCGTTGTAGGGGGCGGTCTCTCCGTGGATCGCGCGTTCGACGGTGTAACCGTCGTTGTTGACCACCACGATGACGGGCGAGAGTCCTTCGCGGGAAAAGGAGCCGAGTTCCTGCACGGTCAACTGCGCCGCGCCGTCGCCGATCAGCAGCACCGTCCTGCGCTCCGGATGCGCCACCGCCGCGCCGAAGGCTGCAGGCAACGTGTAACCGATTGAGCCCCAAAGGGGTTGGCCGATGAAGGTGACGCCCTGAGGCAGCACGTGGTCGGCCATCCCGTAGAACGACGTGCCCTGATCGGCCAGCACCACGTTCCCGGGCGTCAGTGCCGCGCAGAGCCTGTCCCACAGCATTCGTTGGGTGAGCGGCTCGTCATGTGCGGGCGTGAGCGCCGGTGGCGGGTCCGCCGGTGCCGGGACGGCCGGCGACGTGATTCCGCGTTCGGTGAGGATCGCCGTCAACGCGGTGAGTGCGGCACTCATCTCCAGGGGCGCGAACACCTCGTCGGCCACGCTGCTCTGGTACTGGCCTATATCGATGGTGCGAGCCGGGTCGATCCGCTGGCTGAAGAAGCCGCTGACCATGTCGGTGAACACCACCCCCGCCGTCACCAGCACGGGCGCCTCTTCGACGGCCGTGCGGACCCGCTCGGTACTGGCCGTGCCCGCATAGATACCCATGAAGTTGGGCGAGCTTTCGTCGAGCAGGCTCTTGCCCCACATCAACGTGGCATGCGGCACAACGTCTGCGTCCAAGAGGGATTGGAGTTCGTCGACCGCTTGCAGACGGTGCACCAACAGGTCAGCGAGCACGGTCAATTGGTGGTCACCGATCAACTTGGTGGCGGCCTCGGTGAACATGGCCAAGGCGCGGGGGCTGGTACCCCCGCTGGTGCCGGGCAATGGGTTCGCGGGGGGTTCGGTGGGGAAGCGCGCCACGTCGGTGGACATCAGGATGTAGCCGGGACGCTTCTGCTCCCGGATTTCGCACAACACCCGGTCGATCTCCCGGCATGCTGTCGCCGGCATGAGATTGGTTTGAGCGCAGGTGATTTCGCGGCTTATCCGGAGGAAGTGCTCGAAGTCGCCGTCGCCGAGCGAGTGGTGTAGGGCACGGCGGGTGGCCTGCGCGTCTTTCGACGGCCCGCCGACGATGTGGACAACGGGCACGTGTTCGGCGTAACTGCCCGCGATGGCGTTGGCCAGCGATAGCTCACCGACGCCGAAAGTCGTTACCACAGCTGACAATCCGCGAAGGCGCCCGTAACCGTCGGCGGCATAGCCGGCGTTGAGTTCGTTGGCGTTGCCCACCCAGCGCAGCTTCGGGTGGGTCACGATGTGATCGAGGAACGCCAGGTTGTAGTCGCCCGGAACGCCGAAGATCTCCGAGATCCCGAGTTCGGCAAGGCGGTCGAGAAGATAATCACCGACGGTGTAAGCGGGATCAGTCACGCAGACGACGGTACGCCTGGAAAGAGCCTATTCCCGCCGGGCGCTGCCCGCGATATCGTGCGGGCCATGGCAATCAAAGAATCCCGCGAGATCGTCATCGAAGCCAGTCCCGAGGAGATCCTGGATGTCATCGCTGATTTTGAGGCGATGCCCGAGTGGTCCGAACCGCATCAGAGCGCGGAGATCCTCGAGACGGGAGCCGACGGGCGGCCCAGCAAGGTCAAGATGAAGGTCAAGGTCGCGGGGATCACGGACGAACAAGTGGTCGCCTACACGTGGAAAGACAATGAGGTGAGCTGGGAGTTGGTCAGCTCTGCCCAGCAGAAGGCGCAGGACGGGAAATACGTCCTCGTTCCCAAGGGCGACTCCACTCTGGTCAAGTTCGACCTCCTGGCGGACCCGAACGTGCCGCTCCCCGGCTTCGTCCTCAAGCGGGCCGTCAAGGGGACGATCGATTCGGCCACCAAGGATCTGCGCGAGCGCGTGCTGAAGGTGAAGAAGGGTAAGTAGCCGACAGTGGTTGGCGGGGGGCCACTGGCCGGGGTCAGGGTCATCGAACTCGGCGGCATCGGTCCGGGTCCGCACGCGGGCATGGTGTTGGCCGATCTGGGGGCGGATGTGGTGCGAGTGCGCCGGCCCGGCGGCCTGCAGATGCCCGCCGAAGACCGTGACCTGCTGCACCGCGGGAAGCGGATCGTCGACCTCGATGTCAAGACGCAGCCCGGTGCGCTGCTCGAACTGGCAGCCAAGGCCGACGTGCTGCTCGACTGCTTCCGGCCCGGCACCTGCGAGCGCCTCGGCATCGGGCCCGAGGAGTGCGCGGCCGTCAACCCCCGGCTGATCTACGCCCGCATCACCGGCTGGGGACAGGATGGGCCGCTGGCATCGACAGCGGGTCACGACATCAACTACTTGTCGCAGACCGGCGCGATGTCGGCCTTGGGTTATCGCGACCGGCCGCCGATGCCGCCGCTGAATCTGGTGGCCGATTTCGGCGGGGGCTCGATGCTGGTGCTGCTGGGCATCGTGACGGCGCTGTACGAGCGCGAGCGCTCGGGCCTCGGGCAGGTGATCGACGCCGCCATGGTCGACGGGGTCAGCGTGCTCGCCCAGATGATGTGGACGATGAAGTCGACCGGCGCGCTGCGCGACGAGCGCGAATCGTTCCTGCTCGACGGCGGCGCCCCGTTCTACCGCTGTTACGAGACCGCCGATGGCAAGTACATGGCCGTCGGCGCCATCGAGCCACAGTTCTTCGCGGCGCTGCTCGCCGGCCTGGGGCTGTCGGTGGACGAGGTGCCCGCGCAACTCGACGCCGGCGCCTTCCCGCGGATGCGTGAGTTGTTCACCGAGAAGTTCGCCGGTCGCACCCGCGATGAGTGGACCGAGGTGTTCGCCGGCACCGATGCCTGTGTGACCCCGGTGCTGACGTGGGCCGAAGCCGCCCGCGACGCTCATCTGACCGGTCGGTCGACGGTGATCACCGCCCACGGCGTCGAGCAGGCCGCGCCGGCGCCGCGGTTCTCCCGGACTCCGGCCCCGCCGGTGGGGCGGCCGCCGGCGCAGACTACGGCGCTCGCCGAAATAGGCTGGTAACAAGGTATTTGCCTGAACCGGGTCCGGGCTCGCCGTGGCGTTGCTAGCTTGAACTCGGTGGCTGTAAAAGCGTCGCGAGAATTCGTCATTGATGCGCCCCAGGAAGTGATCATGGAGGCGCTGGCAGACGTCAGCAATCTGACGTCTTGGTCATCGCTGCACAAAAGCGTTGAAGTGATCGACTATTACCCCGACGGACGGCCACACCACGTGCGGGCGACGGTCAAGATTCTGGGCCTGGTGGACAAGGAGATTCTCGAATACCACTGGGGTCCGGACTGGGTGTGCTGGGATGCCGATAAGACCTTCCAGCAACACGGTCAGCACGTCGAATACAAGCTCACCCCCGAAGGTCTCGACAAGACCCGGGTGCGGTTCGACGTCACCGTGGAACCGTCCGGCCCGATTCCCGGCTTCATCGTCCGGCGGGCGAGTGAGCAGATTCTGGATGCCGCGGCCAAGGGCTTGCAGAAACGCGTTATGGGCGACATTTCGGATCAGGACGAAAAGTGACCTTTTCGACCGGTCATCGATTGCTAGTTTGAACGACAGTGGCCATTCAAGCATCGAGTGAAGTCGTTATCGACGCACCACCGGACGTCATCATCGACGCGCTTGCCGACATGCAGGCGGTGCCGTCGTGGTCGTCGGTGCACAAGCGGGCCGAAGTCGTCGAAACCTGGCCCGATGGCCGGCCCCGCTATGTGAAGGTCGCCATCAAGGTGGTGGGCATCATCGACCGGGAGCTGCTCGAGTATCACTGGGGCCCGGACTGGGTGGTGTGGGATGCCAAGAAGACCAAACAGCAACACGGTCAGCACGGCGAGTACAACCTGAGCCGCGAGGGCGACGAGAAGACGAGGGTGCGGTTCACCATCACCGTCGAACCCTCGGCGCCGCTGCCCGAATTCCTGGTCAACCGCGCCCGCAAGAAGATCCTCGACGCGGCGACCGAGGGACTGCGACGCCGCGTGATGGGAAGCCTCGGCTAGTCCTCGCGCAGCGCTTCGAGTCTGCTGACCGCCTCGTCGAGGGTGTCCTCACGTTTGCAGAATGTGAAGCGCACCAGGTGATTCTATACATCGGCGTGCTCGGCCGCCGGATCGCAGAAGGCCGACATCGGGATGGCCGCCACGCCGACCTTCTCCGGTAGCGCCGCGCAGAAGGCCGAGCTGTCGTCGTAGCCCAGCGGACGCGGGTCGGCACACAGAAAGTAGGTGCCGAAGCTGTCGTGCACCTCGAAGCCGACCTTTCTCAGTCCCGAGGCCAGCCGGTCCCGTCGAGCCTGCAGCGAATCGCGCAGGGCCCTCACCCAGTCGTCTTCGGTGTCCAGCGCCAGCGCCACCGCAGGCTGAAACGGCGCCCCGCCGACATAGCTGAGGTACTGCTTGGCTGCGCGCACGCCGGCGATCAGGTCTGCGGGCCCACATGCCCAGCCGATCTTCCAGCCGGTGCAGTTGAACATCTTGGCCGCGCTCGAGATGGTGACGGTGCGCTCGGCCATGCCGTCGAACCCGGCGAGTGGTAGGTGGGTGAGGTCGTCATAGACCAGGTGCTCGTACACCTCGTCAGTGATCACGAGCAGGTCGGCGGCCACCGCGAGCTCGGCGATGGCCTGAAGTTCGCTGTGGCTGAGCACCGCTCCGGTGGGATTGTGCGGGGAATTGACGATCAGGGCGCGCGTTCGCGGGGTGATCGCGCGGCGCAGTGCGTCGACGTCCAGAGCGAAACCGCGGCCGTCGGCCACCAGGGGCACCGCGACCCGGTGTGCGCCGGCCATCGCCACCACGGGGGAGTAGGAGTCGTAGAAGGGCTCGATCAAGAGCACCTCCGAGCCGGGCTCCACCAGGCCCAGCACGGCGCTGGCGATGGCCTCCGTGGCGCCGACCGTGACCAGCACCTCGGTGTCGGGGTCGTAGACGACGCCGAAATGGCGGTGGCGCTGTGCGGCGATGGCCTGTCTCAGCGGTGCGATGCCCAACCCGGGCGGGTACTGGTTGACGCCCGCGGCGATGGCGTCCTGCGCGGCTTTGAGCATCTGCGGGGGCCCGTCCTCATCGGGAAAGCCCTGGCCGAGGTTCACCGCGCCGATCCGCGCGGCCAGCGCCGACATCTCGGCGAACACCGTGGTCGCGTAGGGCTGCAGCCGCGTGACCGTCATGGTGGTCGAGCTTATTGGGCTTCGCGGTGGCCGAGTGTGCGGCCAGCTTCACGCTCGACGCCGAGCGTGCGGCCAGCTTCACGCTCGCGCCGGGTGGGCCGGGTGCATCGGACCGCCCAGCGCCCTGACCTGCGAACTCCCTCCCAACCAACAGGTTGGCCGAAGCCCCTGTTAGTGTTTCTTTCCTGGACCTACTCTTTAAGACGGATCCAAACCCTCCCTTTTTGGAACAGGAAACCGACATGTCCGAAGAAGCCTTCATCTACGAGGCCATCCGCACGCCGCGCGGCAAGCAACGCAACGGCGCGCTGAACGAAGTCAAGCCACTGAACCTGGTCGTGGGCCTCATCGAGGAGCTGCGCAAGCGCAACCCTGACCTCGACGAGAACCTGATCAGCGACGTCATCCTGGGCTGCGTCTCGCCCGTGGGCGACCAGGGCGGTGACATCGCCCGCGCCGCGGTGCTGGCCTCCGGCATGCCCGTCACCTCCGGCGGCGTCCAGCTCAACCGGTTCTGCGCATCGGGCCTCGAGGCCGTCAACACCGCCGCGCAGAAGGTGCGCTCGGGCTGGGACGACATGGTGCTGGCCGGTGGTGTGGAGTCGATGAGCCGCGTGCCGATGGGATCCGACGGCGGCGCCATGGGCCTGGACCCGGCCACCAACTACGACGTCATGTTCGTCCCGCAGGGCATCGGCGCCGACCTGATCGCCACCATCGAGGGCTTCACCCGCGACGACGTGGACAACTACGCCCTGCGCAGCCAGGAGAAGGCCGCCGAGGCGTGGTCTGGCGGCTACTTCGCCAAGTCCGTCGTCCCGGTCCGCGACCAGAACGGTCTGCTGATCCTCGACCACGACGAGCACATGCGGCCCGACACCACCAAGGAAGGTCTGGGCAAACTGAAGCCGGCCTTCGAGGCCCTCGCGGCCATGGGTGGCTTCGACGACGTGGCGCTGCAGAAGTACCACTACGTCGAGAAGATCAACCACGTCCACACCGGTGGCAACAGCTCCGGCATCGTCGACGGCGCCGCGCTCGTGCTGATCGGTAGCGAGGCCGCCGGCAAGTCGCAGGGCCTGACCCCGCGTGCCCGCATCGTCGCCACCGCGACCAGCGGCGCCGACCCGGTGATCATGCTCACCGGCCCGACCCCGGCCACCCTCAAGGTGCTCGACCGCGCCGGCCTGACCGTCGACGACATCGACCTGTTCGAGCTGAACGAGGCCTTCGCCTCGGTGGTGCTGAAGTTCCAGAAGGACCTGAACATCCCGGACGAGAAGCTCAACGTCAACGGCGGTGCGATCGCCATGGGCCACCCGCTGGGTGCCACCGGCGCCATGATCATGGGCACCATGGTCGACGAGCTGGAGCGCCGCAACGCCCAGCGCGCGCTGGTGACGCTTTGTATTGGCGGCGGCATGGGTGTCGCGACGATCATCGAGAGGGTGTAAGTACATGGCCGACAACACAATTCAGTGGGACAAGGATGCCGACGGCATCGTCACGCTGACCCTGGACGACCCGTCGGGGTCGGCCAACGTGATGAACGAGGCTTACATCGAGTCGATGGGCAAGGCGGTCGATCGCCTTGTCGCGGAGAAGGATTCGATCACCGGCGTGGTGATCACCAGCGCCAAGAAGACCTTCTTCGCCGGCGGTGACGTCAAGAGCATGATCCAGATCGGTCCGGAGAACGCCGGTGAAGCATTTGATCTGGTCGAGAACGTCAAGAAGCAGTTGCGCACGCTCGAGACCCTGGGCAAGCCGGTCGTGGCGGCCCTCAACGGCGCCGCGCTCGGCGGCGGCCTAGAGATCGCGCTGGCCTGCCACCACCGGATCGCGGCCGACGTCAAGGGAGCTCAGTTCGGCTTCCCCGAGGCGACGCTGGGTCTGTTGCCGGGTGCCGGCGGTGTGACCCGCAGCGTCCGGATGTTCGGCATCCAGAATGCCTTCGTCAACATCCTGTCGCAGGGCACCCGGTTCAAGCCGGCCAAGGCCAAGGAGCTCGGTCTGATCGACGAGCTGCTGCCGACGGTCGAGGAGTTGGTGCCTGCCGCCAAGGCGTGGATCAAGGCCAACCCCGACAGCCACGAGCAGCCGTGGGACAAGAAGGGCTACAAGATGCCCGGCGGCACACCGTCGTCGCCAGGGCTGGCGTCGATCCTGCCGTCGTTCCCCGCCTTGCTGCGTAAGCAGATCAAGGGTGCGCCGATGCCGGCGCCGAAGGCGATCCTGTCGGCCGCGGTCGAGGGCGCGCAGGTGGACTTCGACACGGCCAGCCGCATCGAGAGCCGTTACTTCACCACGCTGGTCACCGGCCAGGTGTCGAAGAACATGATCCAGGCGTTCTTCTTCGACCTGCAGGCCATCAACGCCGGCAAGTCACGCCCGGACGGCATCGAGCCGGTCAAGATCAACAAGATCGGTGTGCTCGGCGCCGGCATGATGGGCGCGGGCATCGCCTACGTCTCGGCCAAAGCCGGCTACGACGTGGTCCTCAAAGATGTGAGCATCGAGGCCGCGCAGAAGGGTAAGGGTTACTCCGAGAAGCTGGAGGCCAAGGCGCTGGAGCGGGGCCGCACCACGCAGGAGAAGAGCGACGCTCTGCTGGCGCGCATCACTCCGACCGCCGACCCCGCCGACTTCAAGGGCGTCGACTTCGTGATCGAGGCCGTTTTCGAGAGCCAGGACCTCAAGCACAAGGTCTTCCAGGAGATCGAGGACATCGTCGAGCCCAACGCACTGCTCGGCTCCAACACCTCGACGCTGCCCATCACCGGTCTGGCGACTGGCGTCAAGCGGCAGGAGGACTTCATCGGGATCCACTTCTTCTCGCCGGTCGACAAGATGCCCCTGGTGGAGATCATCAAGGGCGAGAAGACTTCTGACGAGGCGCTGGCCCGGGTGTTCGACTACACGCTGGCCATCGGCAAGACCCCGATCGTGGTCAACGACAGCCGCGGTTTCTTCACCTCACGCGTGATCGGCACCTTCGTCAACGAGGCGCTGGCGATGCTGGGCGAGGGTGTCGAGCCGGCCAGCATCGAGCAGGCGGGTTCGCAGGCCGGTTACCCGGCGCCGCCGTTGCAGCTCTCCGACGAGCTCAACCTGGAGCTGATGCACAAGATCGCGGTCGCTACCCGCAAGGGTGTCGAGGACGCCGGCGGCAAGTATGAGCCGCACCCGGCAGAAGCCGTGGTGGAGAAGATGATTGAGGTCGGACGGTCGGGCCGTCTCAAGGGCGCCGGCTTCTACGAGTACCCCGACGGCAAGCGTTCCGGTTTGTGGCCGGGCCTGCGGGAGACGTTCAAGTCAGGTTCGGTTGAGCTGCCGCTGCAGGACATGATCGACCGGATGCTGTTCGCCGAGGCGCTGGAAACTCAGAAGTGCCTCGACGAGAACGTGCTGATGACCACTGCCGACGCGAACATCGGATCGATCATGGGCATCGGGTTTCCGCCGTGGACCGGTGGTAGCGCGCAGTACATCGTCGGTTACGAGGGTCCGCTCGGCCGGGGCAAGGAAGCCTTCGTGGCCCGCGCCCGCGAGCTGGCCGAGAAGTACGGCGACCGGTTCCTGCCGCCGGACTCACTCACGTAAGGTCTGACACGACACGAAATCGCCCTTTCGCCTAGCGAAATGGGCGATTTTGTGTCTGCTCGAACTGGTAAGCCGGGTACTGCATGGTGTCGTAGAGCCGCACGCCCTTGCTATTGAGCTTGGCGACGGCCCGGCTCAGCCCGGCCGGCAGGGCCGAGATCAGTTGTGCGCCAAGCGTCAGCGCCCACACGCCGGCTGCGGAACCCGGGACGATGCTCTTGGCCGCGGTGCGGGCGAAGGCACGGCTGTGGCGGACGGGGTCGGCCATCAGCCGCTGGTAGGACGCAAAGGCCCGCGGGTAGTCGCCGGCGGCTTGCGCCAGTTCGCCGGCAAGTATGTAGGCGCCGAGGACCGCGAGGCTGGTGCTGCCGCCGACGCCGGGGCCGGGACAATAACCGGCATCCCCGACCAGGGTGACCCGGCCGCGCGACCAGGTGTCCAGCTGCAACTGGGTGATCGAGTCGAAGTAGAAGGGGGCTTCGCCGCCGAGCCGGTCGAGCCAGCGATCCACCTGCGGATGCATGCCGCTGAATGCATCACGCAGTAATTCCTTCTGCCGCGTCACATCTCGATGGTGGTAGCGCAGCTCATCCTGGGTGCGAAACACGAACACTGCGCGTGCATCCTGCAGAGGTGCTGCGGTGTAGATCATCGCGATGCGTCCGGTACCCAAGTGGCCTTCTGATTCTCCCTCGCGGGCGAACGATTTGGGCACCGACAACATCGCGAGGTGCCCGCCCAGAAACCGGGTGTGTCCGGCGTCGGGTCCGAACACCAACTGACGTACGTGAGAGTGCAGACCGTCTGCGCCGACGATGACGTCGTAGTGACGGGTTCCAGCCTGATCGAAAGTCACATCGCCGTCCGGTGATATCGCGCTTATCGAGTCACCGAACAGGTACTCGACGCCGTCGCGGCCCGCGTTGTAGTAGACCTCGCTGAGATCGTCGCGCATGATCTCCACGTGCCGGTCCGACACCGCACCAAGGACTTTGGTCAGGTCTACTCCTGCCGGCGCGCGGGCGCCCTCTCGGTGCAGCGTCAATTGCGTTGTGCCGGTGGCCAGTTCCTCGATCTGTGGCAATACGCCCATTTTCTCCGAGATTTCCATCGCGGGCCGAAACAGATCGATGGCGTGGCCACCGGTCTTACGCAGCTGCGGTGCTCGTTCGACGACGGTGACGTCGAAGCCGTATTTCGTTAACCAGTAGGCCAGAACGGGGCCGGCGATGCTGGCGCCAGAGACCAGGACTCGCATCAGCTGCCTCCTTACTTAACGTTCGGTAAGCATAGCATCGTCACTTACCTATCGGTAGGTCAGCTAGGCTGTACTAGTGACCAAGCCCAGGTCAGACACCAGACAGCGCATCCAGGAAGCGGCACGTGGACTGTTCGGCCGGCAGGGCGTGCAGCGCACCAGCCTGCAGGACATCGCCGACGAGCTGGGTATCACCAAACCCGCGCTGTACTACCACTTCGCGTCTCGTGAAGACCTGGTGCGCAGCATCCTGGTGCCGCTGATCGAAGAGGGCGAGCGATTCGTCGCCGAACACGAGGGCCGCGCCGCCGTCGACGTCCGAGAGCTGGTCTATGGCTACTTCGACTTCCACTACCGGCACCGCCGAGACCTGATGCTGGTGTTGGCGGATTCGACGATGCTTGCCGAACTGGGCCTGATCGACACCGTGCTGGCGTGGCGGGAACGGCTTGGCCGGCTGGTGTTCGGTCCCGAGCCGACACTGGCGCAGGCGGCCCGCGGCGTGCTCGCGTTCGGCGGCTTGCAGGACTGTTGCATTCAGTTCGCCGAGGCGCCGCATGACGAGTTGCGGGAGTGCTCGGTGCAAGCCGCGCTCGATGCACTGGGCGTATCGGGTAGAGGCCGGAAAAGCTAGGTCTGACGGCGTTCCTCCTCCTCGGGTCGTTCCGGCCCGCATCGTCGGAGCGCTGGGTTTGATGGCGTTCCTCCTCCTCGGGTCGTTCCGGCCCGCATCGTCGGAGCGCTGGGTTTGATGGCGTTCCTCCTCCTCGGGCCGTTCCGGCCCGCATCGTCGGAGCGCTAAAGTCACGGCTATGCGCTTCGGTCTCTTCATCCCGCAAGGCTGGCGAATGGATCTCGTCGGCATCGAACCCGAACAGCACTGGGCGGTGATGCGCGATCTGGCCACCTACGCCGACGGCGGCGCCTGGGATTCGCTGTGGGTCTACGACCACTTCCACACCGTCCCGCTGCCCAGCGACCAGGCCACCCACGAGGCGTGGTCGTTGATGTCGGCCTACGCCGCGGTCACGTCCCGCATCAAGCTGGGCCAGATGTGCACCGCGATGAGCTACCGCAACCCGGTCTATCTCGCGAAGGTCGCGGCCACCGCCGACATCATCTCCGGCGGACGCGTCCAGATGGGCATCGGCGGCGGCTGGTACGAACACGAGTGGCGTGCCTACGGTTACGGATTCCCGTCAGCCGGCGTGCGATTGGGGCGACTCGACGAGGGCGTGCAGATCATGCGCGACGCCTGGCGCGACGGGAAGGTTAGCTTCGAGGGAAAGCATTATCAGGTCGACGGCGCGATCGTGGCACCGAAGCCGTTGCAATCCAACGGCATTCCGCTGTGGATCGCCGGCGGGGGTGAGAAGGTGACGTTGCGCATCGCGGCCCAGTACGCGCAGTACACCAACTTCACCCCCGAACTCGAAGCGTTCGCCCACAAGTCGCAGGTGCTGGCCGAGCACTGCGGCAGGCTGGGCACCGATTTCGATGCGATCGTGCGGTCGGCCAACTTCACTGCCGTAGTCGGCACATCGGAAGCCGACGTCAACGACCGCAAACAGCGGGTGCGTGACCGCCTGGACGGCTATGTGCCTGACGCGGTGGCGGATTCGATGGTGGGTGGCATGCCGGATTCGACGATGGGCACGACGGAGCAGGTGATCGAGCGGCTATCCAAGGTCCGCGATCTCGGCTGCGAATACGCGATCTGCTACTTCCCCGAGGCGGCATATGACCGCTCCGGTATCGAATTGTTTGAGCGCGAAGTGATCCCCGCGCTGAGTTAATCGCCGGTGCGGGTGAAGGTTTGATCGAAGGGTGTGTCGACCGTGCACGCGCGGGTCTGCGTCTGGTGCCCGTGCCCACTGAGCCGCTGAATGGGATTCTCCGTCGGCTGCGGCAGGGGAAACTCGGCGACGACATTGAAATGCAAAGTGCCCCCGGCCGGACACGGATAATCGGCGTCCGCGGTCAACGCCCAGATGCCGTGCTGGAAAACCAGGGGGTTGTCGCCCCCTTTCCCGTGGAAATAGCTCATACAGCGATCACCGGTGCGCAGGCAGGTCGTGACGACGGTGGTATCTACGGGCTCCGTCGGAATGGCTGATGAGGGGTAAGTCCGCAGCACTTGGTAGTGGCCGTACAAAGCCTCCGCCGGCGACACCACCCGCGGCGGGACGGTAGCCGGGTCAGCGACTGTGTCGACATCGAGATCGCCTGTGCGAGTAAAGGTTACCGGTCTCTTGTCCCGGCAGTTGGTGGCACTGGTCCGGGTCATCTCCCCGGTGAGGGTGCCATCGGCGCCCAGCTGCATGGAGAACGCCAGCCAGAATTCGGATTTCGTCGAAAGGCACTCATCATTGATCACCGCCACCGCCAGCCACCGGCCGTCGACTTCGTCGAACACCATCGTCTTAGCCAGATCATTTGGCCTACCCAGAGATTCGACCGTCGCCACACATGCGGCGCCTCGGCACGCCGAACGGAGCCCGTAGCTGGCGGTGGCCGGCGGCGCGCCATGGTTGTTACCGTCGAGATCGGTGGCGGCGCCGAAATCCGCTTTGTAGCGGCCATTCAATGGGCCAGGGGTCAGCGGCGCATCGGAGGTGGTGGTCGGAACGCTGACCGGCGTCGCCGATGTGGTGGTGCTGGTGGTTGTCGCGGGCGCGGCTACCGGCTTGTGCGTGAGCTTGAACCCGGCGAAGACCCCGCCACCGACTAGGAGCGCGACGCCAACCAGTGCGGCGATCAGAGCACCCGACCGCTTTCGCGGTGGCCGGGCGACGGGCGCGGTGACGAGGTGGTCCGGCGCGGTGATCGGGGCCCGGCCGTCGAGGTGCCTGCGCAGTTGAGAGGCAAACTCACTGCAGGTGGCGAACCGGTCGGAGGGTTCCTTGGCCATGGCCCGCGTGAACACCGGGTCAAGGCTCCGCAGCTCGTCATGCTGGTCTCCCACCGACGGGGGCGGAGCGTACAGATGGTGGGTGATGACGACGGCCGCGTTGTCGTCGGGATACGGCGGCGCGCCGGTCAGCAGATGAAAGGCCGTGCACGCCAACGCATATTGGTCGGCACGTCCGTCGATCGGATCACCCCGGAGTTGTTCGGGCGCGGCGTAGGCAACGGTGCCGACCGCCACGTTGGTCTCGGTCAATCCCGCGGAGTCGTCGATGCGTCGTGCGATGCCGAAGTCGGCCAGATACACGCGGCGGTCCTGACCGTCGGGATCGGCCAGCAGGATGTTGGCCGGTTTGACGTCGCGGTGCAGCAGTCCGCGGTCGTGCGCGTAATCCAGCGCGGCTGCGACCGCGGCGACGAGGGGCAGCACCTCCTCGGCGGGCATGCCCGACGGGTACTGGTCTTTGAGCAACCGGGAGGCGTCGGTCCCGGCCACGTAATCCATCGAGATCCAGAATTGGCCGTCGAATTCCCCGCGGTCCTGAACTCCGACGATGTGCGGATGGGACAAACCCGCGGCGAGTTCTGCCTCGCGGTTGAACCGCGCCCGATACTCGGCATCGTTGGTGAACTCTGCGGGCAGCACTTTGAGCGCATCCTCGCGAGGCAGACGCGGATGCGTCGCCAGATACACGGTGCCCATGCCGCCCGCACCCAGCACGCGCAGGATGGTGTATCCGGCGAATGCTTGCCCAGCATTGAGCGACACGGTGTTAATCGCCTGTCCGAGTGAAGGTGTCGTCAAGATCCACGTTGACCGAGCATGTTCCCGTTTGAGCCCAATGCCCGTGGCCGGTCAGCGATGGCAGCGGATCCGCTGTCGGTTGTGGCAGCGGGTAAGTGGCGCTGATCCGCACCGTCGTCGGGCTCCCGTCCGGACACTTGCCGCTGCTCACTTCATCCCACGTCCAGCTGCTGCCGGCGAATATCAGGGGAGCATCGCCTGAATCAAAGTGAAAGAAGCTCATGCACCGATCACCGGTACGCAAGCAATTGGTGACGCCCGGGCAATCGCCCTCCGGCTGGGTGCCTCGGCCCGCCACCGCGAGGGTCCGCGCGTAGCGGCCGTGAAACGCCTCGGCCACTGACGGCACCCGCGGCGGCAGGGTCGCCGGGTCGGGAAGGCCGGCCGGGGCATCGCCGGTGCGGGTGAAGGTCACGGTCCGCCGTTCTTCGCAATTATTGCGAGCGGTGCGCGTTTGTTCGCCGACCAGAGTTCCGTCTGGACGTGCCTCCAGGGTGAAGACCTCCCAGATCTCACTGGTCGTGTCATTACATGGTTGGGTGGACAGGGCCACCGCCACCCAGCTACTGCCCAGCTGGTCGAACACCATGCTCGTGGCGAATACTCTTTCGCCTTTGAGGCGCGAACCCGTTGCCACGCAGCCGGTGCCGCCGCACATCGAGCGCACACCGTAGGTGCCCGTGCTAGGTTGCGCATTTGGAACTTGCTTGCCGTTGATCAACGTAACCGGGCCGAAGTCGGCGCGGTAAGTGCCGGTGAATGGGCCTTGCGCGGCGGGGGGCGGCCCCGCGGTGGACGACCCGACAGGTGCGGCGGTGTGCTTGCGCGAGTGGGTGAACTTCGTGCCGACAAAGACAGCGCCGAGGATGAGCAGCGCGACGGCCACCAGGGCGCTGAACAGTACGGCGGGCCGCCGTGTCCAGCTTCGCGGGCCGGCCTGTGCGGTGGGCAGGATGATCGCGGGCTGAGTGTGCTGGGCGTGCAACCCGATTGGCGTGTCGTAGTTGTACGGCGACAGGTGCTTGCTCAGTTCCAGGGCGAAGTCGCTGCAGCTGTTGTAACGGCTCGACGGGTTCTTGGCCATGGCCGTGGCGAACACGGGATCGAGACCGGACAATTCGGGGCGACGTGCGCCGATGGACGGCGGGGGTGCACTGACGTGCTGCGTGATCACCACCGTGGGGTTGGTGTCGGCGAACGGCGGAGACCCGGTCAACAGATGAAAGGCTGTGCACGCCAATGCATATTGGTCGGCGCGTCCGTCCACCGGATCGCCCTTGAGTTGCTCAGGTGCGGCATAGGCGACAGTGCCGACCGCCACGTTGGTGGCCGTCAGGCCGGAGGCGTCATCGATGAGCCGCGCGATGCCGAAGTCGGCGAGGTAGATCCGGCGGCCCTGGACGTTGTCGGGTTCGGTGAGCAGGATGTTGGCCGGCTTGACGTCGCGGTGCAGCAGTCCGCGGTGGTGGGCGTAGTCCAGCGCGGATGCGACGTCGGAGATGATGGTGACGACTTCGTCGATCGGCAAACCGCTCTGATAGCGCTCGTAGAGCAGGTGAGAGGCGTCGGTGCCGGGGACATAATCCATCGAGATCCACAACTGGCCGTCATTCTCGCCGCGGTCGTAGATCCGGACGATGTGCGGATGCGACAGGCCCGCAGCCACGTCGGCTTCGCGAGCGAACCGCTTCCGGTATTCGGGATCGTCGGTGTACTCCGCGGGCAGGACCTTGAGCGCGTCCTCGCGCGGCAGCCGCGGATGTGTGGCCAGATACACCCTGCCCATTCCGCCGGCGCCCAGCACCCGCAGGATGGTGTATCCGGCGAATACCTGCCCAACCTCAAGAGACATGGCCAAATCGTAGTGGCTGTCAATTTCCGACGGCACCGAACGCGACGCCCGTGTTGGTTCGGGCGAGAATGCAATTTCCGCTTTTGCGGAACGCTGTTGTACCGTTCAGTGAGTCGGACTTTTCTCTTGCTTCACGGAGGACCCTCGATGCAGAAGGCGTTGGCCCCTGAAATCTCTACTTGGCCCGACGAGAACCCGCAGCTGATCGGCAGTCACTGCGGCAGTTGCGAAGCCACGACCTTCCCGGTGCAGCGGTACTGTCCGCGCTGCAGCGGCAGCGAGATGACCGAGGTGTTGCTGCCGCGCCGCGGCACGCTGTTCGCGTGGACCACCCAGGGATTTCCGCCCGGCGCCCCTTACGCCGGGCCGGCCGGAAAGGACTTCGTGCCGTTCGGGGTTGGCCTGGTCCAACTCGGTGACGTGATCCGGGTGGAAGGCCGCCTCACCGAGAACGATCCGGCCAAGCTGCAGTTCGGCCAGGAGGTCGAGCTCACCATGGTGCCGCTGAACCGGGAGGACGACGGCACCGAGATCATGACCTTCGCGTTCCAGCCGGTCGCAACAACAGGAGCATGAGATGACCAACGATGTCGCCATCATCGGTGTCGGCCTGCACCCGTTCGGAAGATTCGACAAGACCGCGATGGAGATGGGTGCCGAAGCGATCCAATCTGCCCTGGCCGATGCCGGGGTCGCGTGGAAGGACATCCAGTTCGGCTTCGGCGGCAGCCACGAGGTGTCGAATCCCGACGCGGTGACCCGGCTGGTCGGCCTGACCGGCATCACGTTCACCAATGTGTTCAACGCCTGCGCGACGGCGGCCAGCGCCATCCAGCAGACCGCTGACACTATTCGGCTGGGCAAGTACGACCTCGGGATCGCGATCGGTCTGGACAAGCACCCGCGTGGCGCGTTCACCGACGACCCGGCCAAATTGGCGCTGCCGCAGTGGTATGCGCAGAACGGGCAGTTCGTCACCACCAAGTTCTTCGGCATGAAGGCCAATAAGTATCTGCACGACCACAACATCTCTCAGGCGACACTCGCCAAGGTGGCTGCCAAGAACTTCCGCAACGGCGCGATGAACCCGAACGCGTTCCGCCGCAAGGCAATTTCGGAAGAAGAGATCCTCAACTCGGCGGTGCTCAACTACCCGCTGACGCAGTACATGTTCTGTGCACCCGACGAGGGGGCGGCGGCGGTGATCATGTGCCGGGCCGACATGGCGCACAAGTACACCGACAAGCCGGTGTATGTGCGCGCCTGCGAGATTCGCACTCGCCGCTACGGTGCCTACGAGGTGCACGCGACGTTCGCCCCGCTGGACGGCGACGCGTCGCCGACGGTGTACGCGGCCAAGGCCGCCTACGAGGCCGCGGGTATCGGGCCCGAGGACGTCGACGTGGCCCAGTTGCAGGACACCGACGCCGGCAACGAGGTGATCCACATGGCCGAGACGGGTCTGTGCGCCGACGGCGAACAGGAGAAGCTGGTGGCCGACGGTGCCACCGAGATTCACGGTTCGATTCCGGTCAACACCGACGGCGGTCTGATCGCCAACGGCGAGCCGATCGGCGCGTCCGGCTTGCGGCAGATGCACGAATTGGTGCGGCAGTTGCGCGGTGAGGCCGGCGAACGCCAGGTGCCGGGCAACCCGCGGGTGGGTCTGGCGCAGGTCTACGGCGCACCGGGCACCGCCTCGGCGACCATCCTGTCGCTCTAGCTGCTCGCGACCCTTTAAATGGCCGGGCCGAGCAGGTCGTCCGCGTCACGGATGATGTACCCGTAGCCCTGCTCGGCCAGAAAGCGCTGCCGGTGCGCGGCATATTCGGCGTCGAGGCTGTCGCGCGCCACCACCGAGTAGAAGATGGCGCCGCCTCCGTCTGCCTTGGGTCGCAGCAACCGGCCCAGGCGTTGAGCTTCCTCCTGGCGCGACCCGAAGGTGCCCGAAACCTGAACTGCGACAGAGGCTTCCGGCAGGTCAATGGAAAAGTTGGCCACCTTGGACACCACCAGGGTCGCGATCTCGCCACGCCGGAACTGGTCGAACAGGTCCTCGCGTTCCCGGGTCTTGGTCGACCCCTGGATCACCGGGGCCCCCAGCTCGGCACCCAGCTCGTCGAGTTGATCGAGGTAGGCGCCGATCACCAGGGTCTGCTCGCCGGGGTGATTCTTCAAAATCGACTTCACCACAGCGATTTTGGTGTGCACCGTCGAGCACAGCTTGTAGCGCTCCTCGGGTTCGGCCGTGGCGTAGATCATCCGTTCGTTGTCGGTCATGGTGACCCGGACTTCGACACACTCGGCCGGCGCGATCCAGCCCTGGGCCTCGATGTCCTTCCAGGGTGCGTCGTACCGCTTCGGCCCGATGAGCGAGAACACGTCACCTTCGCGGCCGTCCTCGCGGATCAGCGTGGCGGTGAGGCCCAGGCGTCGCTTGGATTGCAGGTCGGCGGTCATCCGGAACACCGGTGCCGGCAGCAGGTGCACCTCGTCGTAGATGATCAGACCCCAGTCGCGGCTGTCGAACAGCTCCAGGTGTCGGTACTCGCCCTTGGTGCGTCTCGTGATCATCTGGTAGGTCGAGATGGTGACGGGCCGAATCTCCTTGCGCTCGCCGGAGTATTCGCCGATCTCGTCCTCGGTGAGCGAAGTCCGGGCCACCAGCTCGCGCTTCCACTGCCGGGCCGCCACGATGTTGGTGACCAGAATAAGTGTCGTGGCTTGGGCTTTGGCCATCGCGGCCGCACCGACCAGCGTCTTGCCGGCGCCGCAGGGCAGCACCACCACGCCCGAGCCGCCGGCCCAGAACGAGTCGGCTGCAAGCTGTTGGTAGTCGCGCAGTTCCCACCCGTCAGGCTCGAGGCTGATCGCGTGGGCTTCGCCGTCCACGTAGCCGGCGAGATCCTCGGCCGGCCAGCCTATCTTGAGCAGCAGCTGCTTGACCCGGCCGCGCTCGCTGGGATGGACGGCGACGGTGTCGTCGTCGATTCGGGTGCCGAGCATCGGCGCAATCTTCTTGTTGCGCAGCACTTCTTCGAGAACGGCGCGATCGAAGCTCACCAGTGTCAGGCCGTGCGCGGGGTGCTTGACCAGTTGCAGGCGGCCGTAGCGGGCCATGGTGTCGACGATGTCGACCAGCAGGGGTTGCGGCACCGCGTAGCGGGAGAAGCTGACCAGCGCGTCGACCACCTGCTCGGCGTCGTGCCCGGCGGCGCGCGCGTTCCACAGGGCCAACGGCGTGATGCGGTAGGTGTGGATGTGTTCGGGCGCGCGCTCCAGCTCGGCGAACGGCGCGATGGCGGCGCGCGCCGCCCCGGCCAACTCGTGATCGACTTCGAGCAGCACGGTCTTGTCGGACTGCACGATCAACGGCCCGTCTGTCATGGGCGCTGCTCCTCTCCCCCGCAAGCGGGCGGTACTCCAATCGCTGCATCCCCGGCAAGCGGTGAGCGGGGAGCAACATCCATTATCCGTCGTCGGCCGACATCACCGACGTGATGCGGTGGATGGCGAAGTCCCGCATCCGCCCGGACCCCGAGTCGAAGGCCACCAACTGGCCGCCCCGGACGACGATCGGGGACACCACCCGCTGGGTTGCCACACCCGCGGCGTCGAGGTAACCGATCAGCACCGTGTCCTGGTCCTTGGCGGCGCGCTGCAGCAGCGACATCGACACCGCCGGATCGACGCGGATGTTGCCGAACGGGGCCGCGGTGACCTTGCGCAGCACCCCGACGACGGCGTTCAGCGTCTCATTGCTGGGACGGGGGACGGGCCGGTACGCCCGGCGTTGCGGCGGCGCAGCCACCCGGGCGCCGCGGGTACGCACGTCGACGATCGCGCCGGTGGAGTCCTCAGCGGCCGGGGCGAACCCCGCGGTCCGCAGTGCGGCGAGCACTTCGGCAATGGTCGCCGGTGACACCGCCACCGTGGGGGCCAGCGCCCGCAACTGAAGTCCTTCGGTGGCCGGTGCCGCGACCGCCTGCGCCAGCAGCGCGGGATCTTCACAGCGCACGAACGAGGAGGCCATCCCGATACGGAGCTGACCGTGCCGGCGGGCCACGTCGTCGATGAGATAGGTGAGGCCCTGCGGCACCGGAGTTTTGGAGTGGTCGGCGAAAAACGCCTGCATCCAGTCGCGGGTCTTGCCGACGTCGAGTGCGTGCCGGATCGACTGTTCGCTTACTCGGTAAACCATTGCCGCACCGGCTGATTCGACGGTGGCGACGGTGGCCAGGTCGTCGGCCAGGTCGCGCTCCAGCGGACCCGGCACCACCACCGTCAGGTCGGCTTGGACCAGGAAGTGATCGATCGGTTTGGGCAGTGCGCGGGTCATCGCGTCGACGACGACGTCTGGGCCCTCGTCATCGAGCAGGGCGCGACCCGGCGTGCTGATCGCCCCGCGTCCGATCAGCCCCAGTGCGTGGCCCTCGGCCAAGAGGTCGGCGACCGGCTCGGGCTGCAGTCGTCGGGCCCAGCGCGGGCGCCGCCAGATCAACGCCGCTGACGCCGACTTCGCGTCGGCGCCGGCGCCGGCGGGTAACCCGGCGAGCAGCGTCAGCAGCAGCCGCCGGTCCAGTGGGGCGGCAGTGGAGAACAGCGAATTCGACAGGGCGCCAAACGGTTTGCCGTCCGGGCCGCGACTGCCGATCAGGGTCGGCCGGCAGGTCAGGTCCAGCCAGGTGGTGGCCAGCAGATACCAACGGTCGGCGGCGGCCAGCGTGTTGAACCGGTCGGCCGTCGCGGTGGGCGCCCAGTAGGGTCCGTCACCGTGCGACGGTTCGGGATCAGGCATGCCGCTGGCTATCAGGCCGGCCGAGGAGGCGATCTCCAGGATCAGGCCCAGCCGGGGCTCCTCGATCCCGGTCACCTTGGCCAGCCGTTTGAGTTCCCGAATCCCCAGGCCGCCGCTGCGCAGTTCGGAAACCGGTGCGGTACTGAGGTTTTCGAGTAGCACATCGACCTGGCGCAGCAGGTCGATGACGGCGCCGGCGGCCGCGGCGTCCGCGTCGGCGGTTCTGACCGTCGACACGACCGGATCGGGTTCGGTGAGTTGCATCGGACCGGGTGACTCGCCGCGCAGCACCTGCGCGACGTGCCGGGGCAGGATCACCGTGTCGGCATCGACACGTCGCAGCAGGCCCGTTGCGAGCAGTTGCGGAACGGGCCGATCCATCGGTGCGCCGGGCACCGCGTCGCGGGTGCGTCCCATCGGGGACCCTTCGAGCAACTTCTCCAGGACGTCGCGTTGTGCCTCGTCGGCCTGGGCGATCAGCGCGGCGATCTGCTCACCGGTGTGCGTGCGGTCCTCGAGGGTGACCTGTCCGGGATGCCACGGCAGGGCGCTTCCGGCATCGGCGGCCACTCGGACCGCCGTAGCGCCCCACACCAGGGCACGGTTCTTGAGATCGTCCAGTGCGGCCGTTACGTCTGCATCCGGAGCGAGTTCGGCGATCAGAGCCGCCAACTTGGCCACCGGGACGGGTTCGGCGTCGGCCTGCAGCACCAGCAGGGCGTCCAGTACAGCCAGCCGCAGGAAGTCGAGGTCGTCGGTGGCAGCCTTGACCGACTGACGCGCCTGCGCGCGCGCGGCGAGCGCCGCGATGCTGCCGGGAGGCGGCTGGGCGAGGTCCGGCCGCAGCTCCAACAGCAGGATCAGCCGCTCGTCGGGCAGGTCGGCCAGCCAGGACCCCAGCGGGATATCCGGGGTGTGTTCGGTCATTGCTGATCAAGCCTAGGCGTGAGCTTGAACCTTCCGCCGCGGACGGTGGCCGGACCTGTCAGAATAGAGCGCGTGGCTGACTCGAAGGCGCGCAAAGAGAAGTATGTGGACCCCGGCTGGCCGACCACGGACCCGGACGACCATGCGGTGAGCGAACTCGTGACCGACCGCACGGGCGCACTCTCGCCGTTCGGCGAAGTGGCGTTTCCGGTGCCCGCCGAGGAATTGCCGTACGTCCATCCGGTGACGGTCGCCACCTGGTAGGTCGGCGGAATGTCGGGGGCTGGGGCCTTTGAAGAACGCTCTGCAACCCCCGGGTCGGCGCTGTCGCACCTGGATGAGCGCGGGGCCGCGCACATGGTCGACGTCACCGAAAAAGGGACCACGCGGCGCACCGCCGTCGCCGCCGGCGTGTTGCGCACCTCCGCGGATGTCGTGGCGCTGATTTCGGCCGGTGGCCTGCCCAAAGGCGACGCGTTGGCGACCGCGCGAGTGGCGGGCATCCTCGCCGCCAAGCGCACCAGCGACCTGATTCCGCTGTGCCATCAGCTCGCGCTCACGAAGGTCGATGTTGACTTCACCGCCGGGGAGTCAGATGTTGAGATCAGAGCGACGGTGCGCAGCACCGACCGAACGGGGGTGGAGATGGAAGCGTTGACCGCAGTCAGTGTGGCGGCCCTGACCCTTTACGACATGATCAAGGCGGTCGACCCGGCCGCCCGCATCGACGATATCCGGGTACTCAGCAAAGAAGGCGGTCGCAGCGGAAGTTGGACCCGAGCATGAGCCGTACCGCGCGCGTCATCATCGCGTCAACTCGCGCCGCCAAGGGTGTGTATGACGACGAATGCGGACCCATCATCGCCGAGTGGCTGGAACAGCGAGGGTTCCTGCCGACCCAGCCCCGCGTGGTGGCCGACGGGAACGACGTAGGCGACGCGCTGCACGACGCGCTCGAGGCCGAAGTCGACGTGATCATCACCTCCGGCGGCACCGGCATCGCGCCGACCGACACCACCCCGGAGCAGACGGTGGCGGTGCTGGACTACATGATCCCCGGGTTGGCTGACGCGATTCGCCAGTCGGGATTGCCGAAGGTGCCGACGTCGGTGCTGTCGCGCGGCGTGTGCGGGGTGGCGGGCAAGACGCTGATCGTCAACCTGCCGGGATCGCCGGGTGGGGTGCGGGACGGCCTCGGGGTGCTCGCCGATGTGCTCATTCACGCTCTCGAGCAGCTTGCCGGCGGGGATCACCAGCGATGACGGTGGTCCTGCGCGCCGCAGTGACCGACCAGCCGATCTCCCTCGCCGAGCATGAGGCACTGGTGAATCATCAGTCCGCCGGGGCGGTGGTGGGCTTCGTGGGCATGATCCGCGACCACGACGGCGGCCGCCAGGTGGTGCGGCTCGAGTACTCCGCGCACCCGTCGGCCCCGGAGGTGTTCGCCGAGGTGGTGGCCGAGGTAGCCGGTCAAGCAGCCGGTCAAGCAGGCGGGGTGCGGGCCGTGGCCGCCAGCCACCGCATCGGCGTCCTACATATCGGCGAAGCGGCTCTGGTGGCCGCGGTGGCGGCCGATCATCGGCAGTCGGCGTTCGCGACCTGCGCGCTGCTGGTGGACGCGATCAAGGAGCGACTGCCGGTGTGGAAGCACCAGTTCTTCGACGACGGGTCCGAAGAGTGGGTGGGTTCGGCCTGAACCCGGCGGGCTCAGGCCTGAACCACTACTTCAGTGCACGGGTCAGCTGACGGGACCTGCGACGAGCGCGTCGAGCGCGTCGTTGCCGGCGATGTCCTGACCGACGATCGCCTGCCACAACTGCTGGTGGTAGCCGACCTCTGCGACCTGGTGGATCTCCACGGGTGGGTTTCCGACGTCGCCGGGAGCCGGTGCCGGGACATCGGCCGGAGCCGGTGCCGGGACATCGGCGGGCGCCGGAGCCGGCTGGAAGCCGGTGTCGACCACCACGGGCGCCGGCACGTCGCCGGGAGCGGGGGGCAGGTCGGCCGGTGCGGGCGGCAGGTCCGCAGGAGCGGGCGGCAGGTCAGCCGCGGGCGCCGGCGGCAGGTCGGCCGGAGCCGGCGGCAGGTCAGCGGGGGCCGGGGGCAGCTCGGCCGGCGGAGCCGGCGGCAGGTCGGCCGGGGCGGGCGCCAGCGCGAGGTCGTTGCCGGCCATCTGCACCTCGGGTGCGGGGGCCTCGACCGGCGGCGGCGCGTCGGGGATCTGCTCACCGTTGAGGGCGGGAGCGTCCATCGGCTGGCGGTCCCAGAGGGCCGCCTCGGGAGCCGGGTTGTGCGGCGACGGGCCGGACAGGCCGGTGCCGCACACCGGCCAGGCGCCGCGGCCCTGAGAGGCCAGCACGCGCTCCGCGATCGCGATCTGCTGGTCCTTGGTGGCCAGCTGGGCCGAAGGAGCGTACTCGCCGCCTCCGTGCGAGGCCCAGGTGCCGGCCGCGAACTGCACGCCGCCGTAGAACCCGTTCCCGGTGTTGATCGCCCAGTTGCCGCCAGATTCGCAACGGGCTACCTGGTCCCATTCGGCGTCGGTGGCAGCCGCGGCCTGACCGGCCATGGCGATGCCGCCGCCACCGAGGACCGCACCGGTGAAGGCGATCTTGGCGACGCTGACGCTGGAGGTAGTGGGCTTGCGGTGACGTCCAGTCATACGCTGAGTAGTTCCTCTCGGTAACACGCCTGCGAGGTCAGCTGTCGGGTTCGGATGGGAGAGGTCACCCGGCCGCGTCGTTCACCGTTGATACGACGCCGGCTTCACCCCAAGGAGCCATGCGGCCCCGGTCCGATCTCGGCGGACCTGGTGGGTCCCCCGCCTCCATCCGCGGGTCGGAATCCCTCACCTACACGGATGGAGCTAAGCGCGCTGTAGGTGAAGGAGGGCTCATCGCTCGGGTTGGGTTTGACGAGCCTCCCGAGACGGTAGCGGTTTCTCGCGATCCCGTCACGTGTGCAATCGATCGGCGTTTTCGTCACACCGGCGCCGCAAAACGCCAGGAATCGGCCGCGTTTGCGCAGCTCATAGCACCCGACATCGGAGCGTGGCCGGGTTGTTATCGTTCCGTTACGTGAGATAACTCACAGTTTTTATCCGCCAGCGAAGGGTGGGAGTACGTCAACCGTGTCGCCGGCGGATAACGCCGAGGCCTCATCTCGCACGGCAATTCCGTCGCGCAGATAAGAACATCGGTTGAGGACCGCTGCCAGGTGAGTACCCCGATTGGCCAGCTCTTCAACCAAATCCGCGACGGTCGTACCGGTTGGCAACACCAGCGTTTCCGACTCGATACCCGCCGCAGCTTTGGCGGCGGCGAAATAGCGGACGGTCACCGCGATGCCCGAGGCCTGGTGGGAAACCTCAGCCACCGATGGCGCTCATCGGACGGTCCGGCTGTATGAACCCCGGTTCATTGATCCCGTGGCCGGCGGGCTTGGCCCACATCGCGGCCCGCCAGGCCGCCTCGATGGCATCGTCGTCGGCGCCGCCGCGAAGGAGGCCGCGAAGGTCGGTCTCCTCGCTGGAGAACAGGCAACTGCGGATCTGGCCATCGGCCGTCAGCCGGGTGCGGTCGCAGGTGGAACAGAACGCGTGCGACACCGACGCGATGATCCCGACCTTGCCGCCCGGGGTGTCCGGTCCCGAGTCGACCAGCCAGAGCTGGGCAGGCGCCGAGCCGCGCGGCGCCGGGTCGGGTTCCAGACGGAAGTGCGGACGCAGGGCCGATAGGACGTCGTCGGCACTCAACGCGGCACCGGGACGCCATTGATGCCCGGCGTCGAGCGGCATCTGCTCGATAACACGCAGCTGGTAGCCGTGCGTCAGGCAATAACGCAGCAGTTCGACGACGTCCTCGCGGCCGGTGCCGGGATCCAGGACCGCATTGACCTTGACCGGCCGCAGTCCCGCCGCCTTTGCGGCGGCCAGGCCGGCCAGCACGTCGTCAAGGCGGTCCCGGCGGGTGATCGCCGCGAAGTGGGCAGGGTCGACACTGTCCAACGACACATTGACCCGATCCAGCCCGGCCGCGGCCAGCGCGGCCGCCCGTCGTGCCAGCCCCACCCCATTGGTGGTCAGCGAGATCTCCGGGCGCGGGGTCAGGCCGGCAGCCGCGGCGATCACCTCTTCGAGATGCCGGGCCAGCAACGGTTCGCCGCCGGTGAACCGGACGCTGGTGACTCCCAGCCGGCTCACGGCGATGCGCAGCAGCCGGGCCAGCTCGTTCGGCTGCAGCAACTGGTGGCCGGGCAGCCAGTTCAGGCCCTCCTCGGGCATGCAGTAGTTGCAGCGCAGATTGCATCGGTCGGTGAGCGAGACCCGCAGATCGGTGGCAACGCGGCCGTAGCTGTCCAGCAAAGGCCCGTCCGCCGGTGCACCCTGCCGGGGCACCGTTGGTAAGCCCAGCGCGGTCAGCGTCATGCGGCCACCCGCGCGTCGACCGGGACGATCTGCTTACCGAGCGGAACCAGCGACACCGGGATCAGCTTCAGGTTTGCCAGCGCCAGGGGAAGGCCGATGATGGTGGCGGCCATGGCGATTGCGCTCGCCACGTGACCGATCGCCAGCCACAGCCCGAACAGCAGAATCCAGACGACGTTCCCGACCAGGGAGCCCGTCCCGGCGCCGGGCTTCTCGACGATGGTTCGGCCGAAGGGCCACAGCGCATATGACGCGATACGCAGCGCGGCGAAGCCGAACGGAATGGTGACGATCAGCAGGAAGCACACCAGCGCAGCCAGGAGATAGCCGAGGGCCAGCCAGAGGCCACCGAAAATCAACCAGATAACGTTCAGGATCAGGCGCATCTTTCCTCCCGCGGTAATGCCAGCCTACCGAGTCCCCGATTAACCGGGATGCTCGGCGGGCGGGCATCCGAGTAGGATCTGTGATCGTCATCGCGTCCTGCGCAGGCGGGACGCGTCTTCTATGTGGCATACCAGTGATCCATCAGACAAGCAGGTGAGAGCAGTGCCGACCGGCAAAGTGAAGTGGTACGACTCCGAGAAGGGGTTCGGCTTCCTGTCGCAAGAGGATGGCGAGGACGTCTACGTCCGCTCCTCGGCGTTGCCCGCGGGTGTCGAGGGGCTCAAAGCGGGACAGAAGGTCGAGTTCGGCATCGCCTCCGGCCGCCGCGGACCGCAGGCACTGAGCCTGAAGCTGATCGACCCGCCGCCGAGCCTGGCCCGGGCTAGTGCCCGCCCGCGTCGGGAGGCCCCGGCCGAGCACAAGCACAGTCCCGACGAGTTGCACGGCATGGTCGAAGACATGATCACCCTGCTGGAAAGCACCGTGCAGCCGGAACTTCGCAAGGGTCGCTACCCGGATCGCAAGACCGCCCGCCAGATCTCCGAGGTGGTCAAGGCCGTCGCCCGGGAGTTCGAGGCTTAACCGCCCGATACCAGCCGATACCGTCCGGTGCCGCTGGTCATCCTCGGCGTATCCGGTCGGTAAGCGGGTACTCAATCCTCGTCGTGATGCGTCGACGAGGAGGCTGCGATGGCACAGCAGGTTCAGGTAACCGAAGAGCAGGCCCGGGCCGTTGCCGAGGAATCTCGGGAAAGTGGTTGGGAGAAACCTTCTTTCGCCAAGGAGTTGTTTCTGGGGCGCTTCGGCTTGGAGCTCATTCATCCGTTCCCGCGGCCATCGGAGACCGACGAGAAGCGCACCGCGGACTTCCTGGACCGGCTGCGGGAATTCCTTGGCACCGTCGACGGCAGCGTCATCGAGCGCGAGGCGCGAATTCCCGACGAGTACATCTCCGGCCTGGCCGAATTGGGTTGCTTCGGTATGAAGATCGGGTCGGAATACGGCGGCCTGGACATGTCCCAGGTCGCTTACAACCGCGTGCTGATGCTGGTGTCGACCGTTCACCCCAGCCTCGGCGCGCTGTTGTCGGCTCACCAGTCTATCGGGGTGCCCGAACCGCTCAAGCTCGCCGGATCGGCGGAGCAGAAGCGAAAGTTCCTGCCGCGCTGCGCTGCCGGTGCGATCTCGGCATTCTTGCTGACCGAACCGGACGTCGGTTCCGACCCGGCGCGGTTGGCTTCCACCGCGACGCCGGTCGACGACGGGCAGGCCTACGAGCTGGAGGGGGTGAAGCTGTGGACGACCAACGGAGTGATCGCCGAATTATTGGTGGTCATGGCCCGAGTGCCCCGCAGTGACGGGCACCGCGGCGGCATCAGTGCCTTTGTCGTCGAGGCCGATTCGCCCGGCATCACCGTCGAGCGGCGCAACCAGTTCATGGGTCTGCGCGGTATCGAGAACGGTGTCACCAGGATGCACCGGGTTCGGGTTCCAGCCGAGAACCTGATCGGCCGTGAGGGCGACGGTCTGCGAATCGCTTTGACTACGTTGAACGTTGGCCGATTGGCGCTGCCCGCAATGGCCACCGGGTCGGCCAAGTGGTCGGTGAAGATCGCCCGGGAGTGGTCGCGCGAGCGGGTGCAGTGGGGCAAGCCGATCGGCAAGCATGAAGCGGTCGCCAACAAGATCGCGTTCATGGCGGCTACCACCTACGCACTGGACGCGGTGGTCGAGTTATCCGGTCAGATGGCCGACGAAGGCCGCAACGACATCCGGATCGAGGCGGCACTGGCCAAGCTGTGGTCCAGCGAAATGGCTTGTGTCATCGCGGATGACCTGATCCAGATCCGCGGCGGCCGGGGCTACGAGACGGCAGAATCGCTGGCCGCCCGGGGCGAGCGGGCCGCGCCGGTGGAGCAGTCCCTGCGCGACCTGCGGATCAATCGGATCTTTGAGGGCGCCAGTGAGATCATGCGGCTACTCATCGCCCGGGAGGCGGTCGACGCGCACCTCAACGCCGCGGGAGATCTGGCCAAGGCCGACGCTGACTTGCGTCAGAAGGCGGCCGCCGCTGTCGGCGCGAGTGGGTTCTACGCGAAATGGTTGCCGAAACTCGTGTTCGGCGAGGGGCAACGGCCCACGGCCTATGGGGATTTCGGCCGGTTGGCGGTGCACTTGCGGTTCGTCGAGCGCTGCAGCCGCAAGCTCGCCCGCAACACGTTCTACGGAATGGCGCGCTGGCAAGCCAAGCTGGAACAGAAGCAGGGATTCCTCGGCCGCGTCGTCGACATCGGCGCCGAGTTGTTCGCCATGGCGGCGGCCTGTGTGCGGGCCGAGGCGCAACGGGCCGCGGACCCGGTGATCGGCGAGCAGGCGTACGAGTTGGCTGAATTGTTCTGTCAGCAAGCGACTTTGCGGGTTGACGCCCTGTTCGCCGCATTGTGGACCAATACCGACAGCGGTGATGTCGCGCTGACGAACGCCGTGCTGGACGGCCGTTACGCCTGGCTGGAGGACGGCATCGTCGACCAGTCCGAAGGCACCGGACCCTGGATCGCAGATTGGGAGCCCGGTCCGTCCACCCAGACCAACCTGGCCCGGCGGTTCAGCAGCGCGTCCGTGCGGCAGGATGGATGAATGGGCTCCTACGTCGCCGGCAAGGGCGAATTCAACCGCGACACCAACTACATCACCACCCGCATCACCGCCGACGGGCGCGACGGCTATCCGGTGGAGCCGGGCCGATACCGGCTCGTGGTCGCCCGCGCGTGCCCGTGGGCCAACCGCGCCATCATCGTGCGCAGGTTGCTGGGACTGGAATCCGTTCTCTCCATTGGTTTTTGTGGACCCACCCATGACGAGCGCAGCTGGACGTTCGACCTGGATCCTGGCGGCGTGGACCCGGTGCTGAAGATACCGCGGTTACAGGACGCCTACTTCAAGCGAGACCCCGACTATCCCAAGGGCATCACCGTCCCGGCGATGGTCGACGTACCGACCGGTGCCGTGGTCACCAACGATTTCGCGCAGATCACGCTGGACTTCTCCACCGAGTGGACGGCCTACCACCGGGAGGGGGCGCCGCAGCTCTATCCCGAGGAGTTGCGGGCCGAGATCGATGAGGTGAGCAAGCGGATCTACACCGAGATCAACAACGGGGTGTACCGGTGCGGATTCGCCGGCTCGCAGGAGTCCTACGAGGCGGCCTACGACCGGTTGTTCACCGCCCTGGACTGGGTCAGTGAGCGGTTGGCGGATCAGCGATATCTGGTGGGCGACACCATCACCGAGGCCGATGTCCGGCTGTTCACCACGTTGGCCCGCTTCGACCCGGTGTATCACGGGCACTTCAAATGCAATCGGTCCAAGTTGTCAGAGCTGCCGGTGCTGTGGGCGTATGCGCGAGACCTGTTTCAGACACCGGGTTTCGGAGACACCACCGATTTCGTCCAGATCAAGCAGCACTACTACATCGTGCACGCCGACATCAACCCGACCGGAATCGTGCCCAAAGGCCCCGACCTGTCCAGCTGGCTCACGCCGCATGGCCGGGAATCGTTGGGCGGCAGGCCGTTCGGTGACGGCACTCCGCCCGGCCCGCCGGTCGAAGGGGAGCGGGTGCCGGCCGGTCACGGCGCCTGAGCCCAGCGCAGCTCAAAAGACCACGCGGACAGACCATTCCGCGTGGGGCGCCTCGCGCAGTTCACCGTCGTCAACCACCAGGGTCAACAGCTGCACCACCACCCCGGTCAGCCGCCCCCGGTGCGGGTCGACGGTGGGGATGGTGACCGCCAGGCGGCTGTCTGGCCGGAAGAAGGTGGTCGCGGTGTTGGTCGGGTCCTCATAGATCTGCAGCAGCCGCCACGGGGCGTGGCCAATGGCCTCGGGCACCGACAGCTGCACCGGAAAGCGTTCGCTCACCTGCAATTCCCCCTGCGACTGCGGCGTCTGACAGTCGTTCAGGTTGAGCACGTTGCAATACAGGTACGGGCCCACCCGCACGGTGTGGCCGCGCGAGTAGGCGCTGATCTCCGGGAAGTGCGGACCGCGGTCGCGGTTCAGCAGCCAGGCCCCGAGACCGGCTCCGGCGGCCAGCGCGACCACGACGACCGCGACCAACGCGGCCACTGTGCGTTTCACCGCGGCATCACTCCGGGCGTCGGGGCGCCGGGGCGCCGGCCC
Source organism: Mycobacterium paragordonae (assembly GCF_003614435.1). NCBI lineage: Bacteria > Bacillati > Actinomycetota > Actinomycetes > Mycobacteriales > Mycobacteriaceae > Mycobacterium > Mycobacterium paragordonae. The sequence goes on along the minus strand of NZ_CP025546.1, from coordinate 5,759,480 downwards.
TCCTGCTCGACCATGACCGGCCGGTTTCCGCCGAGGCCGGGGATCAGCGAGTCGCCCCGGAAGCTCACGATCGTCTGCGCCAGACCAAGAATCAGCAATGCGCTGACGACGGTGAAACCCACCCACAGTTCGGTGTACACCAGGACTCCCACCGCGCCCCCCAGCACCCATGCCAACTGCAGGGAGGACTCCGAGCGCCCGAACCCCGATGCGCGCGATTCCTCGGGCAGATCGTCCTGCAGCGAGGCATCCAGCGAAGCCTTGGCGATGGCGCTCGATCCCGACGTGACCAAGGTGGCGACCGCGACCACGATCAGGTTCCCGCCGACGGCGGCAGCGATGGCGAAGGCAGTCACGGCCAGGGTGCACCGCACCACCAGAACGGCCGGCCGGCCCAGTTTCAGGCGCGCGCTGGCGAAGTTGCCGGCGAAGTTACCGATCGCGGCGGCGGCGCCGATCATGCCCAGCATGGCCAGCTGCACCCACCCGTCGGCGTCGTGCGCCTTGGCCACGAACGCCGGGTACAAGAACAGGAAGCCGACCATCACCTTGATGGTGCAGTTGCCCCACAACGAGGTGATGATGTTGCGGCCCAACGGCTGTCGCAGCTTGCCGCCGACCTTCGCGCTTTCTTCGTGCCAGCTCTGGTGCAGGTGATCGCTGTGGCGGTGGTAGCTCAAGGTGGCCGGGACTTCGCCCGCGGTGACCTCCACCCAGCTCGGGATGCGCATGGACAGCAGGGCACCGACGATCGTGATGCCAACGACGACGAAGAGGGCGCCGGGCAGTTTGAACATGTGGGTGCACGCGAACTCGACGCCCGCCGCGATGGCGCCACCGGCGATGGTCCCGCCGAGCAACCCGAACACGGTCAGGCGGGAATTGACCCGGACCAGATCGATGGTCGGCGGCATGACGCGCGGGGTCACCGCGCTGCGCAGCACGCTGAAGGACTTGGAGAAGACCATCATTGCCAGGGCGCACGGATACAGCACCCAGGGCGGGAAGCTGCCGCTGGCACCGTCGTAGTTCATGATCAGCACCAGCGCCAGCGCGGTACGCAGTGCGAATGACAGCGCCAGCGCCACGCGCCGGCCGTGCTGCAGTTTGTCCAGGGCGGGACCGATCAGCGGTGCGATGACGGCGAACGGCGCGATGGTGATCAATAGGTACAGCGCGACCTTCGATTTGCTTTCGCCGCTGGCCGCCGCGAAGAACAGGGTGTTGGCCAGGGCCACCGCCATCGCGGAGTCGACGGCGAAGTTCGCCATCACCGGCCAGGTCAGCGCGGTGAGACCGGACTTGTCGGCGCCGTCGGCGGTGGCGGCGCGCTGCACCATCCAGTACATCCGGGAACCCATCTCACGGCTGCGCATCGCCGCGGCGCGGGTGACGGTGATGCGCTCACCGGAAGGCCGCGGCGGCTCGGGCTCGCTGTTGCGCTCCGGGGGTGTCTCGTGGTCCAGCGGAGGCAGGTAACGGTTGGCGCTGGGTGGGGGCGGGGGACGGCGCGACCGGCGGTATTCGGCTTCCTGGGCAGGATGGTCCGCCGGATAGTTGGCCATGCCCGGGTGCTGATTTCCAGACGGGGTCCGGCGGCCCGGGGGTGGGGCCATCCGGCCCGCATGATCACCTCGCCGTCCGGACACCATTCAATTCTGTCCTATGCCGAGTCGCTGCGGAGTAAACCGGTGTGGCTGGGTCATCGTGTCTTCCGGCAGTATGGGGGCGCACGAAAGTACGGCATGAGCAAGGTGACATTAAGGTGACACTGTGACCGGACCCAGGGGAGAGTCCTCCGCAGCGACCGTGGCTGTATGGCCCGACGAACTCGCGGGGGTGCTCACGGGCGCGGCCGAGCAGGCCAGGGCAGCAGTTGCGGAGTTCAGCGGAGCTGACGCCGTCGGCGACTACCTGGGCGTCAGCTACGAAGACCCGAATGCCGCCACCCACCGGTTCCTGGCCCACGTGCCCGGCTATCAAGGCTGGCAGTGGGCCGTCGTCGTCGCCGGTTATCCGGGCGCCGATCACGCGACGATCAGCGAGGTGGTGCTGATCCCCGGCCCGACCGCTCTGCTCGCGCCCGACTGGGTTCCATGGGACCAGCGGGTGCGACCGGGAGACCTGGGCCCCGGGGATCTGTTGGCGCCGGTGAAGGACGATCCGCGGCTGGTCCCGGGATACAGCGCCAGTGGGGATCCCTACGTGGATGAGGTTGCCGTCGAACTCGGCTTGGGCCGTCGCTGGGTGATGAGCGCGTGGGGTCGCGCCGATGCGGCGGAGCGCTGGCATGAGGGTGACTTCGGGCCCGAATCGGCGATGTCGCGTGCGACCAAGCGGGTATGCCGCGACTGTGGTTTCTTCCTGCCGCTCGCCGGATCGCTCGGGGAGATGTTCGGGGTGTGCGGCAATGAACTGTCGGCCGACGGCCATGTCGTAGACAAGTTCTACGGATGCGGTGCGCACTCCGACACCCCGGCGCCGGCGGGTACCGGCTCGCCGATGTACGAACCGTACGACGACGGGGTGCTCGACGTGGCACAGAAGGCGCCTGTTGCGGTCGTCGAAGCTCTGGATGCTGCGGTTGCCGAACCGGCCGATGTGCCGGTCGAGGCTGCCGCCCCTGTTGAGCCTGACGCGTCTGTCGAGCCTGACGCGCCGGCCGAACCCCACACGCCTGTCGAGCCCGCCGAACCAGTCGAGTCCGAGGCGCCTGCGGCGGTCACCGAGCCCGACGCGCCGGTGGAGGCTGCCGCGCCCGCCGAGACCCACGAGCCGACGCAGCCCGCCGCCGCGGCTGAGGCAACCGGCCCCACCGAGCCCGCGGACCCTCAGGAACCTGAGAAGCCGCAGGTGCCCGACGCGCCCGGCGTGCCCGACGAGGGTTCGGAGTCCGGCTAACGCCGCCTGCTCGAGCCTTGTAATACGCTGCGGCTCAGCGGGTTTGACCGCTAAGCCCCGGTTCGATCCCAGACGCCGTGCCCGGCGCCTCAGCGACCCTCGGCGGCGGCCTTGATCCGTTCCAGCGAGGCGTTCATGCCCTCGACCAACTCCCGCTCAAAGCTGTCGGTTCCGCCGAGCAGCGCGTTGACCGTCAAGTTGGAGACGGCGCTGGTGCCGTTTTCGGCATGGCGGCTCTCCGTCACGCGGGTGCCCTCCCCGTGCGGCTCGAGCTCATAACTCCAGATGGTGCGGTTGGTGTCCACCCGGAATGCCAGCTTCTTCTCCGGAATGACCTCGACGACCGTGGACGTCGTCGGCCAGAACAGCCGGTTGCGCCGGTTGAAGTTCAGCGTGCGGGTTCCGTTGCGCAATGGTCCGAACTGCCGCATCCACCGGCACTGGGGACTCCACTGCGGCATGCGCCGAAAGTCGGAGATCAACTCCCACACTTTGGCCGGCGGCGCTTCGATATCGATTGAAGCCTGCAGCAACGGGGCGGCCATGCGTCCTCCTTGAGTTGAGTTATCAGTGATCGAGCAGGGTTTCCAGGCCGGCTTGCGCTCCGCGTGCGCCGCGGCGGGCGGCGGCAAGTTGCCACCCGAAGATGCTGGTGCCCAGCACCCCTACCCCGAGGCCGGCGACAGCCACCGGCCGCCACGTTTCGAGACCGGGTACGAGGAACGCGACGGCGACGGCCACCAGCCAACCCAGCGCACCGACCAGGATGATCGGCCATACCGCAAGCAGCGCCGGTGGCAGTGGCGGCGGTTCGGGGTCGGGCCGGTCAGTCATTTCGCGTCTCAACATACCGCCGACGATCCCGGCAGTGATCGGCGTGGTGAACAGGCGGTGTGTGGTTCGCCGTTTCTGATTCCCGTCTCTGGTGTTTGGTTGTAACCTCGCGCTGTGCCTGACAGCGATGCGCGGTTGGCCGCAGACTTGTCATTGGCAGTCATGCGGCTGGCTCGCCAACTCCGGTTCCGGAACGCTTCGTCGCCGGTATCGCTGACCCAGCTTTCGGCATTGACGACGCTGGCCAACGAGGGTGCGATGACGCCCGGCGCACTGGCGATCCGGGAGCGGGTACGGCCGCCGTCGATGACGCGGGTGATCGCGTCCCTGGCCGACGAGGGTCTGGTCGACCGTGCCCCGCATCCCGTCGACGGCCGGCAAGTGCTGGTTTCGGTCTCTGAAGCCGGTGCCGAATTGGTCAGAGCGGCGCGCCGGGCCCGACAGGAGTGGCTGGCCGACCGGCTCGCCACCTTGGACGACGCCCAACGTGACATCCTGCGCAGCGCATCCGACCTGATCTCGACCCTGGTCGACGAAAGCCCGTGACCGGACCGGACATCGATGTTCAGGACGTCACCGATCCCGACGACCCGCGCCTGGACGATTTCCGCGACCTGAACAGCGTTGACCGCCGTCCCGACCTGCCCACCGGCAAGGGTCTGGTGATCGCCGAGGGTGTGCTGGTGGTCCAGCGCATGCTGGCTTCGAGGTTCACCCCGCGCGCGCTGCTGGGTACCGACCGCAGGCTGGCCGAGCTGGGAAACGACCTGGCGAGCACCACGGCGCCGTACTACCGCACGTCTGCCGAGGTGATGGCCCAGGCGGTGGGGTTCCATCTCAATCGTGGGGTGTTGGCCAGCGCGAGCCGGGTGCCCGAGCCGAGCGTTGCCCAGGTGGTCGACGGCGCGCGCACGGTGGCGGTGCTCGAAGGCGTCAACGACCACGAGAACCTGGGCTCGATCTTTCGCAACGCGGCGGGCCTGGGGGTGGATGCGGTGGTTTTCGGCAGCGGGTGCGCCGACCCGCTTTACCGTCGCGCGGTCCGCGTCTCGATGGGACACGCGCTGCTGGTGCCGTATGCACGGGCGACCGAGTGGCCGGCCGACCTGGTGCGGCTTCGGGAGAGCGGCTTCCGGCTCTTGGCGATGACTCCGCAGGGCGACGCACGCGTTCTGCGGGAGGCGATGGCGGCGGTGCACGGCGAACGGGTCGCGGTGCTGGTCGGCGCCGAGGGGCCCGGCCTGACGACGGCTGCCTTGCGGATCAGCGACCTGCGGGTGCGGATTCCTATGTCGCGGGGCACCGACTCGCTCAATGTGGCGACGGCGGCGGCGGTGGCATTCTACGAGCGGGTCTGCTCGGGCTAGGCTCGCGACGTGAACGATGAGTCCGTGCCCTGGGCAACGGGTTTGGCGGTGGCCGGTTTCGTCGCCGCCGTCACCGGTGCCGCGATCGTGGTGCTCAGCCTCGGGCTGATCCGGGTGCATCCGCTGTTGGCCGTGGGTCTCAATCTGGTGGCGGTCGGTGGACTGGCGCCCACGGTGTGGGGCTGGCGCCGCACTCCGGTATTGCGCTGGTTCGTGCTCGGGTCAGCAATCGGGGTGGCCGGCGCGTGGGTGTCGCTGTTAGCGGTGATGTTGATGGGGGCCAGCCCCGGATAGGCGCGGTCGCCTCAGCGCTGCCCGCTCGAGCGCACTCCGAGTAGCACGTCCTCCCAGGCGGGGATGGCCGGCTTGCCGCGCCGGCTGGCGGCCGGCTGCTCGGCGGGCGTGTCCGTGGCGGTCGGTGGCGCCGGCGGTGCGGGTTGCGCAGGTTGAGCTGGTTGAGCGGGCTCGGGGGAGGCCTCGAACGCGAGACGCGCCACCGGAGCGAGCTGGCGGGGCTTGAAGTCAGGGTCGATGAGCTCGCTGGCCGGAGCGTCGATCGCGGTGACAGTGCCGCCGTGCGCTCCGGGCGTGAAACGGAAGTGAGCGACGTTGTCCGAGCGTCCGGCCTGCCAACCGAGTTGCACGGTCCAGCGGCTGTCCTCGTTGCGCCAGGCATCCCAGGTGAGCTTCTCCGGGCTGAGCCCCCGTCCCACCAGTGCCGCCGTGACGGTCTCCAGCAGGCTCAGCACCGCGGGCCCGTCGGCAAGCAGCGGATGCGCGGCCGTTGCCAGCTCGGCGGCCCGGAAGCGCTCCAGCAACACCGGGTTGGCGAACCGCTGGATCCGCGCGACGTCGGATCCGGACGCCGCGGCAACCTGCTCGACGGACGCACCAGCGCGGATTCGGGCTTGAATTTCCTTGGGGCTCAACATGTTTGTCACGACGATGTCGAGCGCGGGCTGCTCGGATGGTATCGGGTCGCCGTCGAGCACGGCTCGCAGGCGCTCGTCGGCCGGCAGCCGGAACTTCTCGGCCGAGCTGGCGCCCTCGCAGAGGACGAATTTGCCGTCGGGGTCAAGCCCAACCACTTTGAGTTCCCGCATGGCTTCTCCTCGCAGACTCCGTGCAGGTCAGCAACGGAATCGTTACGTGCGAACTCTAGTGCAGCGAACTCCGGTAACCCGGTACTGACACGCTGGACGGTTGCAGCAGGCTGAGCAGGATGGAGCAGCGCTCAAGCCGTCTGGCCCTGCTCCTCAGCGGGCCGGATCCGGCCCGCATCGTCGCCGCGCTGAAGCAGTCTTGCGCTGCTCCTCAGCGGGCCGGATCCGGCCCGCATCGTCGCCGCGCTAAAGCCGCTCGACCACCCAGTCGATGCAGTTGATCAGTGCGCTGATGTCGTCGGGGTCCACGGCCGGGAACATCGCGATCCGCAGCTGGTTGCGGCCGAGCTTGCGGTACGGCTCGGTGTCGACGATGCCGTTGGCCCGCAGCGTCTTGGCTACCGCGGCCGCGTCGACCTCGTCGACGAAGTCGATGGTGCCCACCACCTGCGAGCGCAGCGCCGGGTCGGCGACGAACGGCGTGGTGTAGGGCCGTTCTTCGGCCCACGAGTACAACCGCTGCGACGAGTCCGCGGTGCGCTTGACCGCCCAGTCCAGGCCGCCGTTGCCCAGCATCCAGTCAAGCTGCTCGGCCAGCAGCACCAGCGTGGCGATCGCGGGGGTGTTGTAGGTCTGGTTCTTGAGGCTGTTCTCGATGGCGATGGGCAGGGACAGGAAGTCCGGGACCCAGCGACCCGAGCCGGCGATGGCCTCGACGCGGGCCAGGGCGGCCGGGCTCATCACGGCGAGCCACAGACCGCCGTCACTGGCGAAGTTCTTCTGCGGTGCGAAGTAGTAGGCGTCGACGTCATTGATGTCGACGGGCAGACCGCCGGCGCCCGAGGTGGCGTCGATCAGGACGAGGGCGTCTCCGGAGTCGGCGGGGCGCCGCACCGGCACCGCGACGCCGGTCGACGTCTCGTTGTGAGCCCAGCCGATCACATCGACCGAGGGGTCGGACTGGGGTTCCGGCGCGGAACCGGCGTCGGCCTTGATGATGATCGGATCGCCGACGAACGGGTTCTTGGCGACGCAGGAAGCGAACTTCGAGCTGAACTCGCCGTAGGTCAGGTGCAACGACCGCTTGTCGATCAACCCGAAGGCAGCGGCGTCCCAGAACGCCGTGGCGCCGCCGTTGCCCAGGATGACCTCGTATCCGTCAGGCAGCGAAAACAGATCAGACAAGCCCGAGCGCACCCGTCCCACCACGTTCTTCACCGGCGCCTGGCGGTGCGAGGTGCCGAACAGCGACGCGGCGGTGGTGCTCAGCGCCTGTAGCTGTTCGGGCCGCACCTTGGACGGCCCGCAGCCGAAGCGGCCGTCGCGGGGTTTGAGGTCGGCGGGAATCTCGAGGGAAGTCGTGAGCTGGTCAGCCATGGTGAACAGGGTAGTGAGCGGCCGGCGACCGGAAACCAAGCGGTCGGGATAATGCCTGGTCGCGACCGGGTGTGTGAGCCAGGACACACTCGATGTTCGATGCGGCGTGGGCCACAGCCCGCGGAACCGCCCTGGATAATTCCCAGTACCGGCGGTACCGTGTTCTTCATTCGTCCGGATCTCAACCTCGCTGGGGAGGCTTCTGATGGTTGCTACGACTGCCAGGACGCGCATTGTTCGACGTTGGCGCCGCAACATGGAGGTGCGGGACGACGCGGAGTACGTGGAAATGCTTGCCACACTGTCCGAGGGGTCTGTGCGGCGCAATTTCAACCCGTACACCGATATCGATTGGGAGTCACCGGAATTCGCTGTCACCGACAACGATCCCCGGTGGATCCTCCCGACGACCGATCCGCTCGGCCGGCACCCGTGGTATCAGGCGCAGCCTGAAGAGAAGAAGATCAAGATCGGGATGTGGCGGCAGGCCAACGTGGCCAAGGTGGGCCTGCACTTCGAGTCCATCCTGATCCGCGGGCTGATGAACTACACCTTCTGGGTGCCCAACGGATCACCCGAATACCGCTACTGCCTGCACGAATCGGTCGAAGAGTGCAACCACACCATGATGTTCCAGGAGATGGTGAACCGGGTGGGCGCCGACGTCCCGGGGATGCCCCGACGGCTGCGCTGGATCTCACCACTGGTCCCACTGGTGGCAGGTCCGTTGCCGGTGGCGTTCTTCATCGGGGTGCTGGCCGGTGAGGAGCCGATCGACCACACCCAGAAGCAGGTGCTGCGGGAGGGCAAGGCGCTGCACCCGGTCATGGAACGGGTAATGGCCATTCACGTGGCCGAGGAAGCCCGCCATATCTCGTTCGCTCATGAGTTCCTGCGCCGCCGGCTGCCGAATCTGAACCGCCGCCAACGCTTCTGGACTTCGTTGTTCTTCCCGCTGACCATGCGGACGTTGTGCAACGCGATCCTGATCCCGCCGAAGGCCTTCTGGCAGGAGTTCGACATTCCGCGCTCAGTCAAGAAGGAACTGTTCTTCCGGTCGCCCGAATCGCGGAAGTGGTTGCGCGACATGTTCGCCGACGTCCGGATGCTGGCTTACGACACCGGGTTGATGGAAAACCGTTCGGCGCGGCTCATGTGGCGGATCTGCAGGATCAACGGCAAGCCTTCGCGCTACCGCAGTGAGCCGCAGCGCCAGCACCTGGCCACCGTGCCGGCTGCCTGATCAGTCTGCGAGTTGCCTTATGCCGCACGTTATTACTCAGTCGTGCTGCAATGACGGGTCCTGTGTCTTCGCATGCCCGGTCAATTGCATTCACCCGTCCCCGGACGAGCCAGGCTATGCGACGTCGGAGATGCTCTACATCGACCCGGTGGCGTGTGTGGACTGCGGTGCCTGCGTCAGCGCCTGCCCGGTCGGCGCCATCGTCCCGCACAGCAAGCTGGATGCGGCCCAACTGCCGTTCGTGGAGATCAACGCGTCGTTCTATCCGGACCGGCCCGCCGACGTGAAGTTGCCGCCGACATCGAAGCTGGCGCCGGTGATTCCGGCCGCACAGGTGCGCACCCGACGACGGCCACTGACGGTCGCCATCGTCGGATCGGGTCCGGCGGCGATGTACGCCGCGGACGAACTTCTCGTGCAACAGGGTGTACGGGTCAACGTCTTCGAAAAGTTGCCCACTCCTTTCGGTCTCGTGCGTGCCGGGGTGGCGCCTGATCACCAGCACACCAAGCACGTGACCCGGTTGTTCGATCGGGTGACCGAGCACCGCCGCTTCAACTTCTATCTGAACATCGAAGTCGGTCGGCACGTCAGCCACGCCGAATTGCTGGCGCACCACCATGCCGTGCTGTACGCGGTCGGCGCACCTGACGACCGTCGGCTCGACATCGAAGGAATGGGACTGCCGGGTACCGGCACCGCCACCGAGTTGGTCGCGTGGATCAACGGCCATCCCCAATATGCGACCCTGCCAATCGATCTCAGCCACGAGCGGGTGGTGGTCATCGGCAACGGCAACGTCGCGCTCGATGTGGCGCGGGTTCTCACTGCCGACCCGGACGAGTTGGCCCGCACCGACATCGCCGACCACGCCTTGAGGGCCTTCCGGAAGTCGGCTGTCCGCGAGGTGGTGGTCGCGGCCCGTCGTGGACCGGCCCACTCCGCGTTCACCCTGCCCGAACTGATCGGGCTCACCAGCGCCCGCGAGGTCGTTCTCGACCCCGAGGACCAGCGCTGGGTGCATGCGGATCTGGCCTCCGTCTCGGATCCGTTGACCAGACACAAGCTGGAAGTGCTGAGCGGATTGGGCGACGGCTCGGCACCGGCGTCGCGGCCGCGCATCCGGTTGGCCTACGGTCTGACGCCGCAACGTGTCGCCGGTGAGCGCCGGGCCGCCGGAGTCGAGTTCTCGGTCACCGCCACCGGCGCGCCCCGGCACCTCGAGGCGGGACTGGTTCTGACGTCAATCGGCTACCGCGGCAAGCTTATTCGCGACCTGCCGTTCGACGAAGCGGCGGCCGTCGTGCCCAACGACGGCGGACGGGTGGTGGACCCCGGCACGGGCCTGCCGGTCGCCGGCGCCTACGCCGCGGGCTGGATCAAGCGAGGTCCGACCGGCTTCATCGGCACCAACAAGTCCTGCTCGTTCCAGACGGTGCAGGCGCTGGTGGCCGACTTCAACGCCGGGAAACTGACCGATCCGGCGGCCGGTCCGACGGCGCTTGCCGAGCTGGTGGCCGCACGCCAGCCTGACCTCGTCGACTCCGCGGGATGGCGAGCGATCGATGCCGCCGAGGTGGCGCGCGGCACGGTCGATGGCCGCCCCCGCCGCAAGTTCACGGACGTCGCCGACATGCTCGCCGCTGCGGCCGCCGCGCCGCAGGAGCCGTCCCGGGGACGGCGCCTGCTGGCCCGGTTGCGCTCGTCTTAGCTGGTTGCCCCGGCGGACATCTGTGCCTTGATCTCCTCCACGCTGACCTCGCGAACCGGTTGGCCCAGCGACCAGTTGTGCCCGAACGGATCGGCGACGACGCCGTAGCGGTCTCCCCAGAACTGGTCTTCCAGCGGCATCACCACGGTGGCACCCGCGTCGAGCGCGCGCTGGAACTTGGCTTCGACATCGGTGACCGTGAGGTGCATGGTGACGGGCGTGCCGCCCAACGACTTCGGGGTCATCGACTGGCCGTCACACATTTCCGGGAAGTCGTCGTTGAGCATCACCGTCGAGCCGTTGATCTGGACGGCGGCGTGAATCAGCCGGCCGTCCGGGCCGGGAATGCGTGCCAGTTCCACGCCGTCGAACGCTTTGACGTAGAAGTCGATTGCGGCAGCGGCGTCGTCGACGACAAGATGCGGGATCACTGCAGGTTCGACTTTGATGGCCATGGGTCACTCCTAGGGTTGTGGGTATCGCCCGCCCGGGCTCACACGTACTGACCAACCCAGTCGGCAATTCTCATCGCGAACCGTAACCCGGGGCTCCGACAGGACGCCGGCAGCGACCGGAGGAGGCGCCGCAAGGTCATTCTTGCTCACTGATACTGCTGCTGATACAGTCGTCTCATCCCAAAGTGAGACAGCTGTAGCAGCAACTGTCTCGTCACCGCTTACAAAGGACGACCGCGTGGGCCCCACAACGTTCACGATTCACCGCACGCTGGATGCGCGTCAGCGAGACGTGCGCGAGCGTCTGCTCGTAGCTGCTCGCCAGCTGATTCGTGAGCACGGCCACGAAACCGTGGGTATGGAGCAGATCGCCAACACCGCGGGCGTTTCCAGGGCGACCACCTACCGCTACTTCGCGTCCAAGGAACATGTGGTGTGCGAGGCCGCGCTGGCCTGGGGTCACGATGTGGCGCAACGCATTCCGCAGGCGATCGCGGCGACCGCGGCGCCGGCCAACGCCATTGACGTCGCGATCGAGCAGGTGGTCCGGGAAGCGGCATCGGACCTGCCGATGGTGCGGGCCACCATGGCCTCGGTGCTGGCGCAGGGTCCGGTCGCTGACGAATTCCGTCTGGGTGTTCGGCAGATGTTTCTGGACCTGCTGGGCGGCGCCGTCGAAGACGTTCCGTCGTCGCTGTCACTCGACCCGGCGATGACCGTGCTCGGGCGGGTGTTCTTCGCCGACCTGGCGCTGCTCGGAGTCGGCGACATCACCGTCGAGCAGTGCATCACCGAACTACGACTCGCCGCCTGGCGCCTGCTGATCGACACCTCACACGAGTAGGAGCGACACCATGAATCACACCGCGCTGCAGCCTATTTGGGACTGGATGTTGCGTAACCTGGGTGTCGGATTCTTCGAATTCCCGTTGTACTTCCTGCCGGTGGTGGTCGCGGTCGTGCTGGTGACCGGGGTCGTATATTCGATCTTCGACGTCGTCGTCTATCAGCGAATCTCGGCCAAAGCGGCAACCAAGCTGGGATTGCGAATCATGTCGACCTACGTGGGTGCGGCGGTGGCGTTCTTCGTCCTACACCGCATATTCCATCCCTGGATCAACGAAGTCCCCACGGCGGCGCCAACTTTGATCGCCTTCGTCACCCAGCTCGGGTGCTTCATGGTGATCGGGGAGTTCCTCACCTATTGGTGGCACCGACTCGAGCATGGCAACCGGTTCGTATTCCAGAAGGTGCATTACTTGCACCACCGGGTGCAATCACCGCTGACCATCTGGACCAACTTCGTTGTGCACCCGGTCGAGGGCCTGATGGTGATGCTGTGCCTGTACGTTCCGCCGTTGGTGTTCGGGGCACACCCGATGATCGTGGTCGCCTACGCCGTGGCAAACACCACCGCCATGGTGATCACACACAGTGGCTACGACATGACGTTCTATCCCCGTTGGCTGCTGCCAGCAGCGTCCGGACACGAACTGCATCACTCCGAAAAGCGTCCCACCAACCTGTCGGTCGTTATGACATACGGCGACAAGCTCTTTGGTACATACAAGAGGCCGGCTGCCGTTATGCAGTCGTGAGCACCCGGTCCCAGCCCTGGACCGATTCCGGACTGCGCGGCCCAGGACCCACGTAGATCGCCGACGGGCGCACCAATTTGCCCAGCCGCTTCTGCTCGAGGATGTGGGCACACCATCCGGCGGTGCGCCCACAGGTGAACATCGCGGGCATCATGTTGGCCGGCACTTCGGCGAAGTCCAGGATGACCGCTGCCCAGAACTCGACGTTGGTCTCGATCGCGCGGTCCGGCCGGCGCTCCCGCAACTCGGCCAGCGCTGCCTGCTCGAGGGCGACCGCAACCTCGTAACGAGGGGCTTTCAGGCGTTCGGCAGTGGCGCGCAGCACCCGCGCCCGCGGGTCCTCGGCCCGATACACCCGGTGCCCGAAACCCATCAGCTTTTCGCGGCGGTCCAGGATGCCCTTGACCAGGCCACGGGCGTCATCGGTGCGCTCGACCTCTTCGATCATCGGCAACACGCGGGCCGGCGCCCCACCGTGCAGGGGGCCGCTCATCGCCCCGATCGCGCCGGACAGCGCCGCGGCCACATCCGCGCCGGTTGACGCGATCACCCGGGCCGTGAACGTCGAGGCGTTCAGGCCGTGTTCAGCGGCTGAAACCCAGTAGGCATCGATCGCCTCGACGTGCCTGGGATCCGGCTCGCCCTGCCAGCGGGTCATGAAACGTGCTGTGACAGTCGAGCATTCGTCTATCACGCTCTGCGGCACTGCCGGCTGGTAGATGCCGCGCGCCGATTGCGCGACGTAGGACAGGGCCATGACCGAGGCCCGGGCCAGCTGGTCGCGCGCGACGGATTCTTCGGTGTCCAGCAGCGGCTGGTATCCCCAGATCGGCGCCAGCATCGCGAGGCCGGCCTGCACGTCGACCCGCACGTCGCCGGTGTGGATCGGCAAGGGGAACGGCTCCGCGGGCGGCAACCCACGGCCGAACTCGCCGTCGACCAGCAGCGCCCAGACGTCGCCGAACGTGACCTGCTGGCTCACCAGATCCTGGATGTCCACGCCGCGGTAGCGCAGCGCGCCGCCGTCTTTGTCGGGTTCGGCGATTTCGGTGGTGAAGGCCACGACGCCTTCCAGGCCTGGGACAAAATCCTCCGGAACCACAGTCATGTGCCAAATTCTCGCACCTCTGTCCGCGCCGCTTACTACCGGCCGGTAACTGCCGCCGAGTAGCGTTGGGGCGGTGACCGAAACTCATGGGCAGCACCTGGCCGGGATGCGGGTGGAGTACGGGTCCGTCGAGAAGGACGGCAGTCCGGACCTCGATGCGGACTGGCTCAGCGACGGGTGGCTTGCGTTGTTCCGCAGGTGGATTGACGACGCGCAGGCCGCCGGCATCGCCGAACCGAACGCCATGGTGGTGGCGACCGTCGCTGAGGGCAGGCCCGTCAGCCGGTCGGTGCTGTGCAAGAGCGCCGATGAGGCGGGGATCACGTTCTACACCAACTACGACTCGGCCAAAGGTCTCGATCTGGCGGCGACGCCGTACGCGTCGGCGACGTTCCCCTGGTACCTGCTCGGCAGGCAGATCCACATCCGGGGCGCGGTGAGCAAGGTCGACCCGCGGGACACCGAGGAGTACTGGTCCAAGCGGCCGCGGGGTTCGCAGCTGGGGGCGTGGGCTTCACGCCAGTCGCAGCCCGTTGCGTCGCGCGCGGCACTGCTCGAGCAGCTCGCCGAGGTGACCGCCCGGTTCGCCGGCACCGAGCAGATCCCGGTGCCGCCGAACTGGGGCGGATACCTGATCGCCCCCGAAGTCGTCGAGTTCTGGCAGGGCCGGGAAAACCGGCTGCACAACCGGATTCGGGTGATCGACGGCCAGGTCGAGCGGCTGCAGCCCTAGTTCGTGCCTGGCTCGCCCAGCGTGACGTGAAGGCGACATTTCGCGACGAATCTCACCCTGGTGTCACGTTCGCCGCACGTTTATGCCTTAACGGTTGCGGCTACGCTCGGCGACGATGCCCCTCTTCGCGGACACGACGCCGCTGCGCACCGCCGACTTTCGCAGACTCTGGGCGGCCGGCATTCCTACCGTCATCGGCGCCAACCTGACAATCTTCGCAGTCCCCGTGCAGATCTATGCACTGACGCGAAACTCCGCATACGTCGGGCTGGCCGGACTGTTCGCGTTGGTGCCGCTGGTGGTGTTCGGTCTGCTCGGCGGCGCCTGGTCAGATGCCATGGATCGGCGGCTGTTGTTGATCCTCTCCTCATGCGGACTGGCGGTGGGGTCGCTGTTGTTGTGGCTGCAGGCGGCGTTGTCCCTGAACAGCGTGTGGGTGGTCCTCTGTCTGCTGGCGCTGCAGCAGGGGTTTTTCGCGATCAACTCGCCCGCCCGGTCCGCGGCGATCCCGCGGATGTTGCCGGGGGAGCAGTTGCCCGCAGCCAACGCGCTGAACATGACCGTCAGTCAGTTCGGGGCGATCGTCGGCCCGCTGTTGGCAGGGCTGCTGCTGAACTGGGTCGACCTGTCCACGCTGTACTTGATCGACGCGCTGGCCTGCACGGCGCCGATCTGGGCGACCTTTCGACTCTCGCCGATGCCGGCGCTGGAACCACCCGGGACGGCGGGTTGGGGGATCGGCGCGGTACTCGACGGTTTCCGCTACCTGGCCGGCAACACGGTGGTGCTGATGTCGTTCGTCGTCGACCTGATCGCCATGATTTTCGGGATGCCGCGCGCGCTGTTTCCGCAGATCGCTCACGAAAGCTTCGGCGGTCCGATCGAGGGCGGCTCGGCGATGGCGCTGTTGGCCGCGGCCATCTCAGCCGGGGCGGTGGCCGGGGGTGTGTTCTCCGGCTGGTTGCCCCGGATTCGGCGCCAGGGCACGACGATAGTCGCATCGATCGTCGTGTGGGGGCTGGCGATGGTCGGCTTCGGGTTGGTCTGCGGGATGGCGCACGGGCGGGCGGGCCCGATGTTGTGGGCGGCAGTGACGTTCTTGGCCGTCGGCGGTGCGGCGGACATGGTGTCGGCGGCATTCCGGCAGACGATCCTGCAGGAGGCGGCCTCCGCCGAGTTGGTGGGGCGTTTGCAGGGGGTGTTCACCGTGGTGGTGGGCGGAGGGCCGCGGCTGGCTGACACGCTGCACGGAGCCGCGGCGGCTGCGGTGGGAACGACGGCGGCCGCGGCGGGCGGCGGCGCGCTGGTGGTAGCGGGTGTGCTGATCGCGGCGCTGGTGGTTCCGGTGTTCATTCGGTACCGGGCGCCGAGTCCTTGCCTTGAACCGTGAGCTCGTCGAACCGCGCGAGCGCGGCGTCGAGGTCGGCTTCGTCGAAGATTTCGCAGCGGCTGATGTGGTCTCCGTCGACCGTGACGAGATAGGTGATCCGCCACTCGGCGTGGAAGCCTTCCGGCGAGGTGCCCTGCGCCACATAGCTGGCGACGGCTCCCAGATGCGTAAGTCGATGCACCGACTCGATCCGGATGCTGACGTCGGGCATCAGATCCCAGGTGACTTCGATGTCGCCGATCAGATTGCCGGTAGCCATCTTTAGCAGCCGCCGGTGGTCGACGGTGACGAACTCTGTTGCGGGAAGTTCATGCCGGTTGAACGCGGCGCATTCCCGGCTGATGACCGACCAGGTGTGCGCGCACGGCCCCGCCTCGCCGGCCAGGTAACGCGCGTCCAGCTCGGCGAACGCAGCGTCGATATCGTCGACGTCGAAAGAGACGACACCCGTCACCAGGTGGTCGGCGTTGACCTCCACAACGCCGATCATTTCTGCGTAAAAGGCCGCCGGCCGTTGGTCATTCGGCGCCAGACGAGATCTTGCAAGAACGAGGCGCTCACCGCGGGTCGCGAGGAAGGTCGACGTCACCTGCTTGGTGCCGACGCTTGCAGCGGCTTGCAACCCTTGAATTTCAGCAGCCCGACCGTGCCGGATCCCGGCGCCGATCACCCGTCGGCGGTCATCGGTGTAGATGTCTTCGGCCAATTCGTCGGCCAACGCGACCCAGTTGCGGGCCGCGAAATGCGCCTGCAGGCATTGCAACGCTTGGGTTGCCGCGTTCTGAAGCGGCGGCGGTTGCGACTGCAGCTCGTCGAAGCGAGCCACGGCCGCATCGGTATCGGCACCGGAGAAGACCTCGCAGCGACTGATGCGGTGACCATCGAAGGTGTAAACACCAATCTCCCGCCACTCGGCTTCCAGGCCCTCGCGTGATGTCGCGTATGCGACGTGTGTGACGACAGCTCCCGCCGCACTCAGTCGATGCACCGCCTCGACGCGGATCACGGCCTCGGGGGCCAGATCCCACGCGGCCCGAATCCACCGGCCCAGGTCACCGTCCTCGATTGCTACCAGCGGGCGATGGTCGATGTTGATCCAGTCAGGTGTTGTGGCGGGAAGTTCATGCCGATTGAGCGCGGAGTAGACGCTCATCACCACGGACCACGTCGCTGAATTTTCGACCGCTTCGCCAGCCAGGTAGCGCGCGTCGAGTTCCGCGAAGGCCGCATCGATGTCGTCAAAGTCGAAAACCACCGCGGACACGATCTGGCTGTTGGCGACCTCGACCACCTGGAGTACATCGACCCGAACTTTCTCAGGGTCGCCACCGGAGCCGAGAAACCGTGTCAGAACCAGGCTTTCACCTCGTACCGCAACTGATTCCCAGCTGACGCTCGTCAGCAATCCCAACTCAGCGGATACCCGCAAGTCTTCGATCGCCGCGGATCGACCTGGTCGTACCCCGGCGTTCACCACCCGACGGCGGTCGTCGTTGTAGTAGTCCTCGGCGAATACCTGTGCTACGGCGTCCCAGTCATGAGCGGTGAAGCTGTCCGCAAAGCGCTGCGCCACCCGGCTTGCCGCATTCTGCAGCCGCGGGGGGCGCAATTCGTCGAATCGCTTGATCGCGCAGTCGAAATCGACCTCGTCGAAGAGCTCGCAGCGATTGATCAGGCCACCTTCGACGCTGATCACGTCGATCCCGCGCCACTCTGCATCGAAGCCTTCCGTCGATGTCCCGCGAACAACACGGGTGACGACTGCTCCAAAGTCGGTCAGCCGATGCACCGCCTCGATATGCACACCAGATCGGGGCGACTGCTCCCAGGTCGCACGCAGGTATGCCGTCAGCTCACCGTTTGGCAGCGGAACCAGTCGGCGGTGGTCGATGCTGATCCAGTCGGGCGTTGTGCGCGGTAGCCTGCGCTGATTCAGTGCTCTGTATGAAGCGGCGACGACCGCCCACGCCTGCCCGTGAGGTGCGGCTTCACCGTTGAGGAAACGAGCGTCGAGTTCTTCGATGGCGGAGTCGAAGTCGTCGCAATCGAACGAGACTGCCGCGACGATCCGCTGTTTGTGGTCGATTTCGCCGACCCCGAGCACCTCAGACCGATATGTCAGATGTTCTGACTGGCGCATCTGGTAGCTGGCCCTCATCAGTGCGAGACGGTTGCCCCGGGTTGCGATGGTGGTGCACGTCAAGTCCATGTCAGAGAGTCCGGCTATTGTTCGCAGATCTGTCATCAAGGCGGGCTTGCCTTTTCGAACTCCTGCTCCGACCACTCGGCGGCGGTCATCGGTGCAGATGTCATCCGACAATATCGTTTCCATGCCGTCACAGTTGCCGTCCGCGATGTGCGCCAAGTAGCGCCGCGCCAGTTGGCTCGCCGTGTTCTCCAACTGGGGCCGGCTGAGTTGTTCGAATATCGCTAGTGCGGCGTCAAGTTCACCCTCGCCAAAGATCTCACATCGGTTTAACAACGCGCCTGCGAACGTTACGAGGGCGATCGCACGCCACTCCGCATCGAAGCCCTCGCGGGAGGTTTCGTTTGCCGCGTAGGTGACGACTGCTCCAAGCTCGTTCAGCTGATGGACAGCCTCGACATAGGTGATGATGTCCTGAGGGAAATCCCCTCCGGCGCGGAGGTATGCGATGAGATCGCTGAACCCAAAGGCTGATTGGCCTCGGTGATCGACATTGAGACAGTCCGATGTGGTCAATGGAAGCTCATGCCGATTGAGGGCGGCGTAACTGCCTGTTACGAGCGACCAGATGGCAGCATGTGGCGCACCTCCACCGTTGCGGAAACGAGCGTCGAGTACTTCAATGGCGGAGTCGAAGTCGTCGCAGTCGAACGAAATGATCGCGACGATCTGCTCGGCGGCGTTGATCTCGACGACTCCGAGCAGTTCTGTGATAAATGCCTCTGGTGTTCGCATGGGATCCGAAAAACGAGCACGCATGAGGGCAAGGTGTTCCCCGCGGGTGGCTACGACAGCGGACGTCTGGCTCGCAACCCAGAGGTCAGCGGTCGCGCGCATGGCTGCGATCTGAGCCTCTCGGCTGAGCTGAATTCCCGAGCCCACTACCTTGCGCCGGTCGTCACCACGAAAATCGTCAGCCAGCGTCTTCGCCGTACCGTCCCAGTCTCGAGCGGCGTGGCATGCCGAGAAGCGCTGCGCTACTCGACTTGCCGAGTTGCCCAGAGTCAGCGGCGGACGCTGCAGCTCGTCGAACCTCGCTAAGGCGTTGCCGAGGTCGGACTCGTCGAACAGCTCACAGCGGCTTGACATGTCGCCTTCGACGGTCACCAATTCGACGGTCCGCCATTCCGCGTCGAAACCGTCCTGTGAAGTGCCGCGCGTCACGAAGGTCAAGACGGCTCCGACGTCGCTCAGTCGATGTACCGCCTCGACGTAGACCTTGACTTCGTCCTCGAGGTCCCATGCGGCGCGGATGTAGGCGGTCATCTCGCCGGAGGCGAACGCTGCTCCTTGGCGGTGGTCCACATTCGCCCAGTTCGGGGTTGTCGGTGGAAGTTCGCGCCGGTTGATTGCGCCGAAGCCTGCTGCGATCACCGACCAGGTGCGCGCGTGCGGCGCTGCTTCGACCGCGAGATAACGCTCGTCCAATTCCTCGATGGCGCTGTGGAAGTCGTCGATGCCGAATCCGGCATGGTATGTAACACGCTCGTCGGCGTCGATTTCAATGACGCTGAGCGCCTCGCTGTAGAAGGCGTCAGGCACCCGATCGTCACCCGAGTAGCGGGCTCGACACAAAGCCAGGTGATCCCCACGGGTGGCGATGGCAGTCGAGGAAATCTGCTTTGTGCCAAGGTCTGCGGCAGTGCACACTCCTTGGATCACCGCGTCGCGACCGCTGCGGACGCCCGCATTCGCCATGCGTCGACGGTCGTCGTCGATTACGTCCTCGGACAACATTTCCGCTATCGCTGCCCAGTCGCGGACCGCGAAGCATGCGTTGACGCGGTCGAAGGCCCGGCTTGCTATGTTGTCCGGCCGCAGCACCGGTCGGCTCAGTTCATCAAGTCTGGCGAGCGCGGCGTCGAGGTCGGCCTCATCGAATACTTCGCAGCGGTCGAGCATGTCGCCATCGAAGGTGAGGAGTGCGATCCCCCGCCATTCGGCGCGAAAGCCGCCTTGGGCGGTCTCTTCAGCCGCATACGTGATGACTGCACCGAGGTCGTTAAGCCTATGGGCCGCCTCGACATAAGCCTTGATTTCTTGGAGAGAGTCGCGTCCGGAGCCGACATGAGCGATGAGGTCACTGAATCCGAACGATGACTCGCCTCTGTGATCGATGTTCAAACAGTCGGGCGAGATTGATGGCAGCTCATGCCGGTTGAGAGCAGAGTAGCTACCCGTGACCAGTGACCATGTGTTCGCGTGGGCCACCGCCTCGCCGACCACGTACCGCTCGTCGAGTTCCTCGACGGCACTGAGGAAGTCCGCGTCGTCGAAGGCAACGTGGGTCATCACCTGCCGGTCGGCATTGATCTCGACGACGCTGAGGAACTCGATGCGGAATGGTTCAGGCTGCTGGTCTTGGCCGGACAAACATGTACGGCACAGCGCGAGATGCTCCCCGCGGCTCGCGACGACGGTGGACGTCAGCTGTCCGGTGCCGGTTTCGGCGACCGCCCGGCTGTTGGTGATCTGCGCATCCCGGCCGAGTCGTATTCCGGCGTTCACGGCGTGTCGACGGTCGTCGTCGATCATGTTCGGCGCCAGAACGTTTGACAGTGCGGTCCAGTCACCCGCCGAGTAGTGCAGGTTCACCTGGTGATAGGCGTGACTCGCCGCATTCTCCAACGGCCGGGCCGGGCCGCTGAGTTGATCAAATCGCGCGAGCGCGGCGTCGAGATCTTCTTCGTCGAACACCTCAGTGCGCTTCACCAGGTCGCGGTCCAGCGTCACGAGGCTCACGCCCCGCCACTCGGCGTCGAAGCCGTCGCGGGAAACGCCCCGCGCCACATGGGTGTAGACGGCGCCGATGTCGCTGAGCCGACGCACAACCTCAACGTAGGTTCGGATGTTCTGGTCGAGGTCCCACCCGGCACGGACGTAGTCGACCACCTCACCGGGCGGGTAGGCGGCGACCCGGCGGTGGTCGATGCTCACGAAGTCCGTTGTGGTTGATGGCAGCTCGTGCCGGTTGAGCGCCGCAACTCCTTGGGTGATGACCGACCAGGTACGTGCGTGAGCGGCGCCTTCACCTGCCAGGTACCGGGCATCGAGTTCTGCCATGGCGGCGTCGAAGTCATCGAGGTCGAAAGTGGTGCGCGTGACGACCTTGCCGTCGACGTCGAGTTCGAGGATATTGAGAACGACCGAATGGAAACCGTTGGCTTTCTCGCTGGGACCCGTGGTTCGTAGCCTGCTGAGGAACAATCGCTCGCCACGGGTCGCGATGACGTCGAAGGCCAAGTCGATTCCGACGTCGGCCAACGCCAAGATTTCAGCCATCACCTCATGCGGGCCATGTCTTAGGCCGGAATTGACCACTCGGCGACGATCCTCCGTCCGGATGTTGTCGGCGAGCAATTCGGCGACTGCGCCCCAGTCGCGTGCCGCATACAACACTTTGTATCGCTCATACAGGCGACTGGCCGCGTTTTCTGGGCGCCGCGGCTGATGCTCACCCAGCCGCGTGTACAAGGTGTCCAATTCCGCGATCGCCGCCTCGATGTCTTCGACGTCGAACCAGATCTGCAGCGTGATCAGGCCTTCCTCGTTGATGACGGCAAGGTGCAGCATCTCGTCCCGCGGAGCACCTGGACTCAAGTCTGCAGTCGCGAGCTCCAATCGCGTGATAGCACAACGCTCGCCACGTACCGCCACGGGCGCGTGCCGGTAGCGCACCATTCCGGCTTGCAGGAAATGTCCCATGTCCTGCGGCCAACGGCTAGACGGCACATCGATTCTCGGGAAGCCGACGATCTTGCGCCGACTCTCGACCGAGACATGCGAGGCGAGCAAGCGCTCGACCTCGCCCCAGGCTTGTCTATTGACCGCCTCGATCAGTAAGCCGCCCGTACGCACGCACTTGTTGACCGGTGCGACAGTAGATGCCTCGGAAGTGGCTGAGGGAGAGGGCGAGATCCGCACCCCGCCAAGCTCTCGCGCGATCTGAACCAAGGCATCAGCGCCTTTGCGTTCGTACAGTGCGGCCGCTTGCCCGGCAGCCGTTCGTGCCCCCACCGCATCGCCGGAAGCGTCCAGAACCGATGCCAGAGTCAGGCACGCATCCCCATGATCGACCAACAGGTCGGTCCGTGCGGCCAGGCTGACGGCCGCCTCGGCGACTTGCCGAGCCTCCTCGTGATCGTCGCCACGCGAAAGCAGTTGCGCCCGCAGCGTGCGCCAAGCGATCGAAGGCTTGAGCGCGTGCCCGGCGAGACGTTCGCTCTCCGAGCACAACTCGTCAGCCTCGGCGTCTCGCCCCAGAGCCAGGCAGGCCCGCCCCAGCAGTGCCGCGGTCTCGGCGGTGTCGGCATCCAGGCCCATCCGGCGAAAACCGTTGTACGACAGACGAAGATGTGTCTCTGAAGCAGCGGGCTCGGCAACGATCAGCTCGACGATGCCGGCAAACTGCTCTACTTCTGATATCGCGTGGCGCAGGCCGAGTTCGGTGACCGTGCGTCGGGCAGACTCGATCATCCGCCGGGCCGCGGGCGCGCGGCCCCGGAAAGCTTCCAGGACCGCCTGACACCGCATCGACGTGGCCTCGACGGCAGGGGAGTCGGTGGTGATCCGAAGTAGCCGAACGACGTCAAGACACCGGCCGCCGGCCCGTGGAACGGGATTGGGGCCCCACAGTGCGGCGAGCGGCGCGCCGGCCAGAACCGCGTTCACGCGGCGGTGATCACGGGCGCGCCGCGCCGCCGTCAGCGCGTCATCCAGGGCGGCTTCGCAGTCGCCGATGCGCCCTAGACGGGCCAGGCAGGAGGCCCGGACGGTGTGGGCCTTGGCTTCCCCACCGGCATCGTCCAATCCGGCCAGCTTGTCAGCAGCCGCACCCAACGCGATCTCGATTTCGTCCAACCGCTCCGGATGAGTAAGCATGGCCAGCTGCCCGTCGAAGCAGGTGGCCCATGCCGCCCATCGCTCGGAATCGACTGTCGAGGAGTGTAATTGGGTTACCGTGCCCGCCGCCGACGTCACGTCGCCAGCGGCCAGTAGCGCCTCGCAGCGAGCGAGCAGCAGTTCGGCCGTCTGATCGGGACGATCCGGCAGGTCCTCGTCTATCTCCTCGAGCGCATGCAGTGCCCGGCCGTAAAGTTCGGCGGCGCCCTCGTATCCGAGGCGGGCCATCGCCTGGTCCGCGGCGCGCCGGCAGTATTCGACGGCCTTGACCGCGTTGCCTGCCCAGGCGCATTCGAAATAGTGGTAGGCCAGTTCGGCAAGCAGCTCGTCGCCCGCACCCGGCCGGCTCTCCAGCGTCGCGGCGATGTGCTGGTGCAGGCGCATGCGACGCACGGACGCCAGTTCGGCCAGCAACGACTGCCGGACGATGGCGTGGTTGAACCGGTAGTGGCCACCGGGCTCCTCGATGACGATGCCGGCCTGGGCGGCTTCTTCGAACGCGTCGACGAGGTCTTGGTCCAGTACCCGCTCGACGAGCTCCACGGCGAACCTGCTGCCCACCACGGCCGCCGCGGCGAGGGCCTTGTTCGTCTCCTCCGGCAGCCGGGATAGGCGCCGGCTCACCGCTTCGCGCACTCCTTGCGGCAACGTGTTCGCATCCCAATGGCCGCCACTTTCGTCGACGTGGCGCAGCGCCTCGATGAGGAAGAACGGATTGCCGCCGGTGACCGACGCCAGTGCGCGGGCCAGGTCCTCATCGTCGTAACCCGACTCCGCGACGTAGCAGGTGACGTCGTCCTCGTCCAGACCGCCGAGGTTGAGACGGCTGGCGGTGCCGTCCCGGTGCAGGTCCGCGAGCATCGCCGCCAGGGGATGGGAGCGGTCGAGGTCGGTGCTGCGGTAGGTGCCGATGATCTGGACGCGCGCCTGATCGCCGAAGCGCAGTAGATGCCGCATCAGCAACAGGGTGGGCTTGGCGGCCCAGTGCAGGTCGTCGAGGATCAGCACGACGGGCGCGCCGGTGGCGGCCACCCTCAACATTGCGACGACGGCGTCGAACAGCGCGTAGCGCTCGGTGTCGGGGTCGGCGCGGGGCGGTGCGGTCAGGTCCGGCAACACATCGCAAAGACCGGGCACCAGCGGCAGCAACGCTTCCACTCCGCGCAACCCGCGAAGGCCGGCGGCGCCGAGAGCCGGCACCAGCGCACGCAAAGCTTCAGCGAACGGCTGGTAGGGCGCGCCGAGGTCCTCGTCGCAGCGCCCGTAGATCACGATGGCACCGTCGTCATACGCCTGCCGGGACCACTCGCCGGCCAATCGCGTTTTACCGACGCCGGGTTCGCCGGCAATCAGGACCGCGTTGGTGCTCCCGGCGAGCGCGGTCTGCCAGGCCGTGAAAAGACGCTGGACCTCGGTGCCGCGGCCCACGAACGGTCCGGGTCCGGTGAGCATCGCGGGCATGCCCGGCCGCTGCAGGGGGGCCGCGGCGGACTCCGGGGCGGGACGCTCGTCGGCGCTGGCCAGGCGGAGCTCGAAGACATGCTCCGGGCGCGCAAGGTTGCGCAGCTGGCGCACACCCAGGTCGCTGAGCACCACATCGTCGGGCAGCGAGTCGATGACCAGTTCGGCCGTCGCGCCCGAACACAGAATCTGACCACCCGCCGCAAGCGACCGGAGCCGGGCGGCGCGATTGACGGCCCGTCCGAAGTAATCGCCGTCGCGAAGCTCGACCTCGCCGGTGTGCAATGCCACCCGGATGCGCATCGGGTCCGCTAGCGACCACGGCTCGCGCGCGATTGCATCCTGCAGTTCGAGTGCTGCCGCGGCAGCGGCCGAAGGCCGGTCGAAAACCGAGAACGTGGCATCGCCCTCACCTCGCGTCTTGATCAACCGTCCGCCGCGGGATGTGACGATCTGTTCGGCGAGCTCGTCGTGGCGTGCCAGCGCTGTCGCCATCGCGACGGCGTCTGTTTCCCAAGCGGCGGTGGATCCCTCGATATCGGTCAGCAGGAACGTCACAGCCCGCATAATCGATGAAATGCTCTGTGCGGCAGGCGCATCCAGTGCCGCATCTTGGGCGATGATCGCCGTCTCCAGCCGGCGCAGTTCGGGTCCGGGTTCCACGCCCAGTTCCTCGGCGAGCAGCGTCCGCGCGCGCCGGAAAGCGCCGATCGCTTCGCCCTGCCGACCGGCGCGGTACAGGGCGAGCATCAGTTGGCCCCATCGCCGCTCACGCAGCGGCGCATCGGCCACCGCGGTTTCGAGTTCGCCGATGATCTCCGCGGCGCGTCCGGTCGCGAGCAGAGCCTCGGCGCGGTCCTCCACCAGCGCGGCATGGCCCTCGACCCAGCGTGTTCTTTCGGCGGACCCCCGCCGGGTCTCGGGCAGTTCGGGGACTCCGCGCCAGAGAGCGAGAGCTTCGTCGAAGCGGGCCACCGCCTGGCTGATGTCGCCGGCGGCCGCGGCATCGCGTCCCCGTCGGGCCGCGGCCCGGTACAACGAGGCATCCACCTCGGTTGCGGCCAGCCGCCATCCCGCCCCCTCGGTCAGGACCAAGCCGTCGCCCAGGGTGCGGCGCAGGGTGGAGACGTGGGTTTGCAAGGCCTTGTCTGCGGTGCGCGGCGGGTCGATGCCCCAGAGCAACTCGAGCAGCGTCTCGGCCGGTACCACCGAACCGTCGTGCAGGCCCAGCATGGTGAGGAGGGCGCGTGGTTTCGCGCCCGGAATGGTGACCGGCGCACCGGCCTGCCGAACGTGAAGTGGTCCCAGAACCCCCAGTTCCACGTCTTGGAGCGTAGTCACGTCTGTCATCGTCGAACAGGTGATTCAACGCGCGGTCAAGATCGAGTAAAGGGACACCGCGTTGCGCAAGGAATCGCGTCGTTAGCCGGAATCGCGCGACTTCACAGGCGACCGAGGCCGAACAGGCCCGCGATGCCCGTGCCGAAGTTGAAAAAGCCCGAGTCGTAGCCGCTCACCCGGCCGATCGGTTGGCCCCCGATCGCCGCGGTGACGGCGGTGTTGAAGAAGCCCGACATCCGGCCGTCGATGTCTGAGCCGCCGGACGCCAAGTTGGAGACCCCCGAAATTCCGTGATTCACGATGCTGCCGCCCTTGGCGGTATTCAGCAGACCCGACATCTGTGAGCCGGTGTTGTTGAAGCCCGACACGTTGGTTCCCGTGTTGTTGAAGCCCGAGGTGGACAGGCCGGTGTTGAAAGCGGATCCGATACCGGTGTTGGCGTTACCCGAATTCCCCAGACCGGTGTTCGTGTCGCCCGAGTTCCCGTTTCCCGTGTTGTAGTCACCCGCGTTCCAGAAGCCGCTGTTGACGATGCCAGTATTGCCGAAGCCGGTGTTGTAGTTGCCGGAGTTCCCGAAGCCTGTATTGGCCAGGCCGGCGTTCCCGACGCCGGTATTCAAAGCGCCGGTGTTGCCGACGCCGAAACCACCGGCGCCGGAGTTTCCGATGCCGAAGTTGTTGTGAGGACCTGGCAGTTCTCCGAGGGTGCTGCCCGCGTTGAAAATCCCGATGTTGCCGGAGCCGGAGTTGAAAAGTCCGATGTTGTTGGTTCCGGAGTTCCCGAAGCCGATGTTGCCGCTACCTGAGTTTAGCAATCCCGCTAGGTTGATGCCCACTTGATTGTTGCCGGTGAGCCCGATCCCGATGTTGTTGTTTCCGGTGTTGCCGAATCCAGTGTTGTTGTTGCCGGTGTTGCCGGCGCCGGTGTTGAAATTGCCGGTGTTTCCGCCGCCCCTGTTCCCGTTGCCGCTGTTTCCGAGGCCGATGTTGTCGTTACCGGTGTTGCCCAGTCCCACGTTGTGAGTGCCCGGCCCGTAAAGGTTGGTTCCGACGTTTCCAAAGCCGAAATTGTCGTCTCCGATGTTTCCGGAGCCGAAGTTTCGGTTGCCGGTGTTGCCGCTGCCGATATTCGCGTTGCCGGCGTTGCCGCCGCCGAAGTTCTGGTCGCCGATATTGCCGCTGCCGAAGTTGCTGTTGCCGGTATTGCCGTTACCGACGTTGGCGGCGCCCTTGTTGCCCAGGCCCAGGTTGGCGAGCAGTTCCTGGACGCTCGCGGCGGGCCCGGGCCGCGCGGCAACGCTGGCGGGGCTGCCGATCAGTGGCCGTCCGGTCAGGGTCACGAAAGGCGCGTTGACGAGGTCTAGCAGGCTCCGGAGCGGCGCGGCGGCGGCCGCCTCAGCGCCGGCATACGACTCCGCGCCGCCTGCCAGGATGCGCACGAACTGGTCGTGGAACCGCGTCGCCTGCGCGCTGAGCGCTTGATATTGCCGGCCGTGGTTGGAGAACAGGGCAGCGAGGGCTGCCGACACCTCATCGGCTCCCGCGGCGATTACCGCCGTGGTCTGGGCCGCAACGGCTGTGTTGGCCGCGTTGAGGGCCGACTCGATAGCGGCCAAATCCGTTGCGGCCGCGGTTATCAGATCTGGTGCTGCCGTCACGTACGACATGTGATTCCTCCAACTGGTCATTTGGCGTGGCGGGCGTGCAGGGGCATTGAACCCAGCCTGACCTGACGCGGCGGCTCGGCATTGAGTAGTCGAATACTTAATCGGGGTGTGGCGCAGCACCGGAGGATGAACTCAACGAATGGGATGTTGGCCCGATTAGCCGCAGAATTTGCGGTGCTTACCCGTACGCTACGGACGTGCGCTTGTCGTGGCCGTTAGTCGGCCGCTTGGAGCAGTTGCGAACCATCAAAGCTGCTCTGGCGGCCTCGGACACCCCCGGCATAGTCGTTTGCGGTCCAGCGGGGGTCGGGAAGAGTCGGATCGCCCGTGAAGCGCTGTCTGCAGCCGTTTCCCGGGGTTGCGAGGGCCGGTGGGCCGTCGGCACCTCGGCGGCGCGGGCAATCCCGCTGGGCGCCTTCACAGAGTGGGCGCAGCCAGGGGTCACCGATGTCGTTCAGCTGCCGCGCGCCGTCATGGAGGCACTGACCGCGGCGCCGTCGGGAGTCCCGGTAGTGCTGGCCGTCGACGACGTCCAAATGCTGGATGATCTTTCTATTTTCGTTCTCCATCAGGTCGTGCAGCGGGGTACGGCGAAAGTGTTGCTCACCGTCCGCGGCGGTGACCCCATTCCACCTGCGGTGCAAGACATATGGAGGATCGGCCAATTCGAACGCATTGACCTGCAGCCCCTGGCGCTTGAGGAAACCGGCGCCCTGCTCGCGGCCACCTTGAGCGGCCCCGTGGATCCGGTTGCCGTTCAGCGGCTTTGGCGGCTCACACGGGGCAACCTGCTGTATCTGCGCAATATCGTCGAGCAGGAGGTCGCAGACCGGCGAATCGTCCGCCGCGACGGCTATTGGCGCTGGCTCGGCGATCCCGTCATGCCGCCCGGACTGGTTGAGTTGATCGAATCCCGTATCGGATCGCTACCCGCTCCGGTCAGCGATGTCGTCGACGTGGTCGCCGTCGGGGAGCCGCTCGAATTGGCGCACCTGAGGCACATTGCTGACCCGGTGGCGATCGAGGAGGCCGACACGCGTGCCCTTATCACTCTCGAGTCGTCCGACGGCGCCGTCCAGGTGCGCTTGGCGCACCCGCTTTACGGTGAGGTGCGCCGACGCCGCGCGCCGTCGACGCGCTTGCGGCGACTGCGCGGCCTCGTTGCCGCCGAACTCGCCACTTGCAGCGACGACATCCAGGTCGTGGTGCGGCGGGCCACCCTGAGTCTGGACTCCGATCTCACCCCCGACCCCAACCTTCTGGTCAACGCGGCTCACGGCGCGGTCTGGCTGGCGGATCTCCAGCTTGCAGATCGGCTCGGTGACGCCGCGGCCCGTGCCGGAGCCGGTGCTGAAGCGAGTTTCGTTCGCGCGCATGCACTTTCGTGGCTGGGTCGAGGTGCGGAAGCTGACGCCGTGCTAGCCGGTGTCGACACCAGCCCGTTGACCGATGTCGAGCGCTCCCGACTGGCCTTCCTGAGGGCCAGCAACATGCTGTGGGCGCTGGGTGACCCCGCGCGCGCGAAAGAGGTCATCGACGCTGCGCCGTTAACCGCAGCACCGCAGGCGCGCAGCTACATCGATGCGTTCCTGACGGTCTACTGGTTTGCGACCGACGAACCAGGTGCCGCGCTGCGCGCGTCGAAGAGCCTTGAGTTGAGCGAGTTACCCGCAGTCGTCGGCGCTGAGATCGCCTGGGTCCTGGCCACGATCAGCGCGGACGCGGGACGAGCCGGCGAGGCCTCGGCCCTAGCGGAGGCCGGATATGCCAGTGTCGCAAGCTCTTTCGACGCGCCACAGATGGCATTCAATATCGCGGATTCGCATGTGAGCGCGCTGCTGTTGGCGGGCCGGGTTGCGGAGGCCCTTGAGGTGGCCGAGCGGGTGAGCTGCCGGGCAGCCGACATGCCGGGGGCTGCTCAACTGCTGGGTGCCGCGATCAGGGGTCGGGCCGCACTCGGTGCCGGCAACGTGCGATCCGCGGCCCCATTGCTCGAAAGCGCCGTGGCGGGCCTGACCGCCACGCACGCGCTGGGCTGGGGATACCGCTACGACGTCTCCCGCGTCACTGCCCTGGCTGTCGGCGGATCCATCGAGCAGGCGAGCGCCGCGCTCGCCGCGCTAGACAGACAGCGTCGCCCATTCCGGTCGCTGGACTACGAGCGCGGTTTGGCGCGAGCATGGGTGGCCGCGGTCCAAGGCGCCGTCTCCGAAGCGATCTCCATCGCGCTGACGACAGCTCAAAAGGCCTCGGCCAAAGGGCAATTCGGGGCAGAAGTGCTGTGTCTGCAAACCGCCGCCCAGTTCGGTGATCAATCGGGTACACCCAGGTTGCGCGAGCTCGAAGCGGTCGTCGAGGGACCACGGGTCGGCATCGCGGCACGGTTTTCGGCCGCCCTCCACGCGGGTGACGCCAGCGGACTGGCCGCGCTGTCCGAGGAATTCGAGCAGATCGGCGACCAGATTGCCGGCGTCGACGCCGCCGCACACGCCGCCGTCGCATACCGCAACCAGGGCTTGCGGGGATCCGCCCTGGGTTGCGCGGCCCGGGCGGATGCGTTGGCCGAGCAGTGTGGCGCTGTGTCGACTCCGGCGCGTCGACGGGCGAGCGAACCGCTGCCTTTCACCGATCGCGAACGGGAGATCGTGATGCTGATCGGTGCGGGGCTGTCCAACCGCGCGGTCGCCGACCGACTGACACTCTCGGTTCGTACCGTGGAGAGCCACATCTACCGGGCGATGTCGAAAACCGGCACCACCACTCGCGAAGAACTCGCCGCGCTGGTGTCGCATCGCCAAATTGAGTAGCGGAATACTGCCTGGGCCCGACGTGGACACGGACATGCTGACTGCGTGAGCCGCCAGCCGAGGCCTGTGATTGCGGCAACTTTCGCCGCACGTACCGGCCTGCGTACCGAGATTCTGACCGCGAAAACCATCGCGACAGGCGGGACGGTGTTCGTGTTCCCGGGCCAGGTTTCGCGACCGACGGGTGGGACGGTCGCGGCGGTGGAGTCCGCGCGTCCGTTCAGGGCGCAATTACGTCTCTGCGATGACGCTTTCGCCGAATTCGTGGATTGGTCGGTGCTTGGGACGGTGCTGGGCGCCGCCGGGTGTCCCAGGCCGGACCGCCTCGATGTCGCGCCGTCCGTGATGTTTGCGGTGATGGTGTCCATTGCCGCGCAATGGCGTGCGATGGGAATCCATCCGGACGCGGTGCTGGGCCAGTCCCTAGGTGAAGTCGCGGCGGCATACGTGGCAGGCGCGCTGTCGCTGCGAGACGCTGCGCGAGTAATGACGTTGTGCGGCAACACTCGTGAGATAGCTACCGAAGTCGGCAGCGTCGATGTTGACATGCTGCGGCAGGGGCTGCGCAAGTCGCTTTCCGGGATACGACCCCGGTGCGGTGACATCCCGTTCATCTCGTCGGTCACCGGTGCGGGGCTGGACGCGTCGATCCTCGACGCCGAATATTGGTTCGCCAACTTGCGTCAAGCCTGCTTGTTCAACGAAGCCGTGCGGTGGTCATCCGAACAGGGTCACCGGACTTTCATCGAATGCAGCCCGCGTCCGGTGCTTATCGCCGGGATTCAGGAGTTCTTGTGATCTCCACTGAGGCTAGTTCAGGCCGGCGCGCCCGCTGAGTCCGGGAAGCCGCGCGGCGGCGTCGTCACCTGACTGGCGAGTACTCCGGTATTCAGAAGCAGCTCGCGCGGCCATGGTCTCGGCCCACGCGATATGCCCGTCGAATCCCAGCGTGTCCGCCATCGTGCGGTAGCGGTCCACCAGGACCCGGTAAGCGTCGTCGTCGCCGCATGTGCGGGCCATCAATGCGCGCAGCCGCAGTAGCGTGATCTCACGCATCGCCCAATTATCCTGTGCGCCAAGCTGTGTCAAGCGGTCGATCGCCGCCTGCGCTTCAGTGATGTCTTCTGCTGCGCCACGCTCCAGCAGTGTTTCCGTCAGGACACCGATGCCCAGCAGTTCGAAGAACGGCCGTCCCGCCCGGTACAACTCGTCGACCGTTCGGCGCATCACCGGGATGGACGAGTCATGATCGCCGCGGCGCGCCGCGTCCCGTGCCACCCACAACTCGGCAACCGGAACGAGGAAGGGGATGGGCTCGTGTAACCACATCGCACGGACCTGCACCATCAATTCCAGCCCACGGTCGCGGTCGGACGCGGCCTCCCGGCTCAGAAGTGCGGCGGCCCAGGCGTACCGTGCGATGCTCAGAGCGGCATTGCTCGATGCCTCGGCTTTCTGCACGGCATGCTCGATCCGGCGCAACGCGGAGTCATCCGGCCTGAAGACCCCGTAGGTGATCGGCAGGCCGTAGGTCCAGCCCGCGATCATGGCGTAGGTTGTCGGATCGCTATTCCGGGCCAATGTGTAGGCGTCGAGGAGATTGTGTCGCCAACCTCGACGGCCCACCCACCACCCGGCAACGCCCCGCCAGGCCAGGGCGGCAGCCAGGGGTGATCCGAAGCCGAATTCCGATCCCTTGGTGGGATCGCCGTCGGCGAGTTCGATGACGGTCTGCGACCATCGCAGGATCTCGCCGAAGTCGCCGGCATCGAACCAGTTGTTGAATCCGATGAATGCCAACCCGATGAGGGTGGGGTCGCCGATCGACTCCAACAACCTCATCTGCTCGGACATGATTTTCGAGCCCTCGCCCGTGCGTCCGCTGTACATGTACTCGGTGGCCAGCCCGGTCATGCCGATGGCGAGCGAAACTGAGTCCCCGGCTGCGGCACACAGTTCGCGCAGTTCTTCGAAACGGCCGCGGCTTTCCGTGATCGCTTGCCACCCGCTGGCACACAGCATCGTGCGAGGCGCGATGCGCAAGGACAGCTGATCGGTTCGGTCCGCGGGAAGGGTGTCGGCGATCTGGCATGCCCGCTCCCAACTGACCCGGGCCGCGCCGACGTCGAGGTTGGCCGAACGCGCGCCGGCCCGCATATGCCAGGCATACGCCTCGGCCAGCTCACCGGCGGCCTCCAAGTGCTCGGCGATCAGGGCTGCATTCGAGTCGGGCGAATCGCGGCTTTTTGATTCGATGGCCGCGGCCAGCCGCCGGTGCCAGTCGGCGCGGTCGGCCTTCAGTTGCGATTCGTAGGCCACCGCGCGGATCAGCGGATGGCGAAAGGCGTACTCGGCACTTGGGGTTAGCCGCACCTGATCAATCAGTTCCCCATGCAGCAATTCATCGACCTGCGGCTGGATGCCCAACGCTGCGAGTAGGTCAGCGTCGAAGCGGGCTCCGATCACCGATGCCGCGTTCAATGTCCGCCGTGCGGCTGAATCGAGTCGGTCGATGCGTGCCGCGATCGCCGCCTGCACGGTGGCCGGCACGCTCAACTCAGCGACTTCCGCCGAACAGACGTATCCGCCGCGCTCGCCGGTCAGCGTCCCGCGTTGCACCAGTTCCCGCACCATTTCCTCGGTGAAGAACGGGTTGCCCGCGGCGCGCCCGGCAATGATCGGTGCCAGCTCACCGACGGAGGGATGGGAACCGAGCAGCTCCCCCAGCAGTGCCGCGGTGTCCGAATCAGCCAGTGGCGCAAGCGCTATGGTCTGCGCACCGGTCACGCACGTCAGCGTTCCCCGGTACTCCGGGCGATAGGTGATCAGGACCACGGATGGGGTCCGTGCGATGACGGTCAGGAAGTCGGCAAGCATCGACTCGCTGACCGCGTCGATCCAGTGCGCATCCTCGATCACGAAGAGCGCCGGCTCGGTGCGCGCCAGCGACGTGCTGTTGATCAGGCTGGTCAACCGGCGCCGTCGGGCCTCGGGGTCGATCTGGGGCAGCGGCACGTCCGGGTCGGCGATGCCGAGCAGATCGTCAAGCAACAGCAGATCGTGCGGGTTGGCGTCGGGCGGCACGGTGTCCCGCACCCGCGTACGGGCGGCTGGTCCACTGAGGTCCGTAACGCCGCTTGCGACGCGCAGCAACCTGGCCACCACGCCGAAGGAAACGTCGCGGGCGTGTGACTCACAGAACGTCCAATACACCTCAACTCCGCGCGGCGCGGCCCGCGCCGCGATCTCGCGAGCCACCCGGCTCTTGCCGATGCCTGGCGGTCCCACCACCGTCACGACACCGCCACGTCCGCCGATCGCCCGTTCCACCATGGCGTCCAACGCGGCCATCTCCCAGCGCCTGCCCACCAGGTTCGCCTCGGCGCGGGCCACCACGCCGTCCGGTCGGCTGATGGCCAACAGCCGGCGCGCCGGCACCGGGTCGGCAACACCCTTGATGTGCACCAGTTCCGGCACGCCCAACACCGCGGCGTGCTCGACCAGTCGCACGGTTGACTCCGACAGCAATATCCCGCCTGGTTGCGCCGCCGATTCCATCCGCTGCGCCAGCCCGACCGTTTCACCCGTCGCGGCATACCCCAGCGTGATCTCGCCCGCGATGACCTGTCCCGAATGGAGGCCGACCCGCAGTTGCAGCGCCACGTCGTCGCGGCGCGCCACCTCGGCTGCCAGCCCGGCGGCTTCGTCCTGGATAGCGAGGGCGGCCAGACACCCGCGCAGGGCGTGATCCTCCAGTGCGACCGGGGCGCCGAACAGCGCCATCACCCCGTCACCGGTGTATTCGACCGTTCCGCCGTAGCGCTGCACTACCGCCGCCGACCGCTGCACCAGCTCGGTCATCACCTCGCGCAACCGCTCGATGTCCAGGTTGGCCGCGAGGTCCATCGAGCGCACGACGTCGGCGAACAACACGGTGACCTGCTTGTAGTTGGCCGTCTCGGCCGGGAGCAGGGTGGCAGTGCCGCACTGGTCGCAAAACCTGGCGTTCGCCCGCATGTCGTTACCGCATGACCCGCATGCAGTCATTGGCCAAATATAAGTCGTTAACCAGCGCGTTGCGGAGACTTCCGGCCTCTCCGTCAGGTGACCGACCTGCAGATCCGACCCCGAGAAGGCACGCCGTGGAGATAACGACTACCTTCACCTATACGCACCTAGTGCACAGATGTGCACCTTGGGCGGGCAGCCATATCAAGCCTGAGCGCAAAGGGGTTCTCGTGGGCGACACCGACGACACCGCAACTCTGAAGTACCCGGGGGGCGAGATCGACCTGAAGGTCGTCCATGCAACCGAAGGTGCCGACGGCATTGCGCTGGGTCCGCTGCTGTCCAAGACGGGGCACACCACCTTCGACAACGGCTTCGTCAACACGGCTTCCTGCAAGAGCGCCATCACCTACATCGACGGTGACGCCGGCATCCTGCGCTACCGCGGGTACCCGATCGACCAGCTCGCCGAGAAGTCCACCTTCATCGAGGTCTCCTACCTACTGATCTACGGCGAGCTGCCCACCACCGATCAGCTGGCCGAATTCACTCAGCGCATCCAGCTGCACACCATGCTGCACGAGGACCTCAAGCGGTTCTTCGACGGATTTCCGCGCAACGCCCACCCGATGCCGGTGCTGTCCAGCACCGTCAACGCCCTGTCGGCGTACTACCCGGATTCGTTGGACCCCACCGACAACACCCAGGTCGAGCTGTCCACCATCCGGCTGCTGGCCAAGCTGCCCACCATCGCCGCCTACGCCTACAAGAAGTCGGTCGGCCAGCCGTTCCTCTACCCGGACAACTCGCTGACGTTGGTGGAGAACTTCCTGCGGATGACCTTCGGGCTGCCCGCCGAGCCCTACCAGGCCGACCCCGAGGTGGTCCGGGCCCTGGACATGCTGCTGATCCTGCACGCCGACCACGAGCAGAACTGTTCGACCTCGACCGTGCGGCTGGTCGGGTCCTCTCAGGCCAACCTGTTCACGTCCATCTCCGGCGGGATCAACGCCCTGTGGGGTCCGCTGCACGGCGGCGCCAACCAGGCCGTGCTCGAGATGCTCGAGCAGATCCGTGAGAGCGGCGACGACGTGGGCGAGTTCGTCCGCAAGGTGAAGAACCGCGAGGCCGGCGTCAAGCTGATGGGCTTCGGTCACCGCGTCTACAAGAACTACGACCCGCGTGCCCGGATCGTCAAAGAGCAGGCCGACAAGATTCTGGCCAAGCTCGGCGGCGACCCGTTGCTGGACATCGCAAAGCAGCTGGAAGAGGCGGCGCTCACCGATGACTACTTCATCGAGCGCAAGCTCTACCCGAACGTCGACTTCTACACCGGCCTGATCTACCGGGCCCTGGGCTTCCCGGTCCGGATGTTCACCGTGCTGTTCGCCCTGGGCCGGCTGCCCGGCTGGATCGCGCACTGGCGCGAGATGCACGACGAGGGTGACAGCAAGATCGGTCGTCCGCGCCAGATCTACACCGGCTACACCGAGCGCGACTACGTCGGCATCGACGGCCGCTAGTTAGTTAGCGCTGTGTGATTCTCGCAGTTACAGCGAGGCCAGCACAGCCATGGCGGCATTGTGCCCGCCGATGCCCGAGACCGCTCCGCC
Organism: Mycobacterium paragordonae; assembly: GCF_003614435.1. Taxonomy (NCBI): domain Bacteria; kingdom Bacillati; phylum Actinomycetota; class Actinomycetes; order Mycobacteriales; family Mycobacteriaceae; genus Mycobacterium; species Mycobacterium paragordonae. The sequence goes on along the minus strand of NZ_CP025546.1, from coordinate 5,723,655 downwards.
ACGTCGGGCGCCCGAACCACACAGCATGATCCGGTCGTGCGCGGTGGCCACGCCCCACTGCCGAGCCGGTGTGTCCAGCGGATCGTCGTCGTCTGCGAACGGCCACGAGAGCGCGCCGTGAAAGATGTTGCCCCCCGTCATGCCCAGCCGGTCCTCCAGATCCAGCGTGGTGGTGGTCTCCAGGCAGGGGCGTCCGTGCGCATCGGGCAGGAGCACATCCTGAATCGGTTCGGCCAGAACGGAATTCAACGACGCCAGCACCGCTTCGGTCAGCTGCTCGCGTAAAAGGCCCGGCTCGGGCGAACCCGACACGGGGGCCTGGAAGCCGAAGACCGTCATCGTCTGCACTCCGGGCAGCTGCGGCGAGACGATGCTCCGATCGGTCAGGGAATGGCAGTAGGCCTCGCACGGCAACGGATCCGGCAACTGACCATCCGCGGCCCGCAGGTAACCGGCGTCGAGTTGCGACCACGTCTCGTTGACGTGGAACGTGCCGCCGAAGGCCTGTTCGGGGCTCACGCCCTGATCGCGCAGGCGTGGCAGCCGGCGTAGCACCATGTTGACCTTGACCTGGGGACCCGGCGCCACCGGTGGCGCCGTTTCACCCAGCAGACCGGCCAGCACCGCGGGTCCGACGCCGGACAGCACGAAACGGCCGCGGACCCGATGCTCGTCCCCGTTGCTGCGGTAGCGCACCTCGCCACCCGGATCCAGGGCCAAAACCTCAGCGTCAGTTGTTATTTGGGCTCCATGACGGCTCGCCGCAGCGGCCAGGGCAGCGGACACCGCGCCCATGCCGCCGATCGGCACATTCCAGTCGCCGGTGCCACCGCCGAGCACGTGATACAGGAAGCAGATGTTCTGCAGCAGCGACGTGTCGTCCAGGCGGGCGAAGGTACCGACCAGCGCGTCGGTGGCGATGACGCCACGAATCAGGTCGCTCGTCACGGCGTCGGTGATGGCGTGCCCGATCGGCTCGTCGACCATGGCTCGCCATGCGGCCATGCCATCAGGATCACCATCGGCCACGACGAGCTGGCGGGCCTGCTCCCGGGTGCGCAGTGGTTCCAGCAGGGTAGGCCAGAGGCGTCCGGTGACCAGTCCGCAACGGCGGTAGAACGCGGCGAATCGGCGCTCGTCGCCCGCCGCTCCGATGGCGGCGAAACTGCCGGTCGGCCCCACCAGCAGGCCGGTGCGTCCCGACGTTCCCGGGTCCGGCGTGTACGACGAGTAGGGGCGTCCGGCCAGCTGCACTCCCGCGCCGATGTCGTCGACGATGCGTGACGGCAGCAGACTCACCAGGTACGAATAGCGCGACAGTCGGACGTCGACACCGTCGAAGAGCTGGGCAGATACGGTGGCACCGCCGATGTGCGGCAATCGTTCGAGCAGTCGCACCCGAAGGCCCGCCCGCGCCAGGTAAGCGGCCGCGACCAGGCCGTTGTGGCCGCCGCCGACGACGACTACATCGAAATCGGCGTCGGCCATCGGCACGCGCTAATTGAGGTAACCCTCGACCTCGTCGGCCGGACGCACAGCGGCTTCACGCGGGTCGCCGCCGGTTTCGCGCAGGGCCCGGCGCTGCCGCAGCAGATCCCAGCACTGATCGAGTTCGACTTCGAGCCGGCGCAACCGGTCGTGTTCCTCGTCGGTCGAGATTTCACCGTGCTGCACCTGCTCACGCAGGGCCTTCTCCTGGGCGACCAGGTCACGGATGTGTGCCAGGGCGTCGCGGTCCGTCGGGTTGTTTCCGTTGGCCATGGCATCAGTCTGCCCCACGTTCCCTCGGTATCGTATGTGGACTCGGTAGGCTCATATCGCCTGGAAGCGCGAACAACGGCGGTTGAGTGAGGAGCGATGGTGGGTCCAGAGGTGGGGGTGGACGAAGCACCCGCGCCCCCGCGTGACATCGACCAGGCTGAGCGGACCCCGAAATTCCGCCGGCAACGCCCCGGCCGACCCTGGTTGATCGGTGTCGCGGTAATCCCGCTTCTGTTGGCCATCATCGGATACGGCGCGTACGAGCGGCCCCTGGGCGTCAACGGGCCGACCGGCGATCTGCCGACACTCACGGCTGCGCCGGCCGGTTCGACCAATATCCCCAGCGGCCCGAGCCTGGCTCTGTCGCTGCTCACGATCAGCCGCAGCGGCAACAACATCACGCTGATCGGTGACTTCCCGGACGACAACGCCAAGGCGGCGCTGATGAAGTCGCTGAAAGCGCTTACGCCGCCCGGCGTCACTGTCATCGACCAGATCCATGTCGACCCGCTCGTGCACACCCTTGACTTCACCAACGCAGACCCGGTCTTCACCGCGGGCGCGGCAATCCCCGACTTCACGCTGAAAATCGAGAAAGACACCGTCACGCTGGGCGGCACCGCATCGCCGGACCAGAAGGACGCCGTCGAGCGTGCAGTGGTCGGCGCCTGGCCCGGCGTCAACGTCGCCAACACGATCGTGGCCAGGGGCCAGATCACGCCGAATGCGCCGCAGGCGGCGACCCCGGTTCCCCCTCCCGGGCCTGGGGCGTGCAAAGACCTGCAGGCGGTCCTCAACAAGATGACGGGAGGTCCACTGGCCTTCGGCGCCGACGGCGTGAGCCTCACCCCGGACGACAACCAGATCCTGATCCGGGTGGCCGATCAACTCAAGGCCTGCCCGGCCGCACGCGTCACGGTCAATGGATACACGGACAACGCCAGCGCTGAAGGCATCAACATTCCGCTGAGCGTTCAGCGGGCCACCGCCGTCGCCGAGTACCTCATTGCGAATGGAGTCGCGCGCGATCGCGTCACCGCCAAGGGTCTTGGCTCGGCGAATCCGATAGCCAGTAATGACACGGCTGAGGGTCGTGCGAAGAACCGTCGCGCCGAGCTCGTGGTCAGCTAGGAGAGAATCAGGCATGGGGTTTCTGATCCAGTGGTTGGTCTACCTGGCTGCTTTTGTGGCCGGGTCGGCCGTCGCCTACGGGATCGCCTCGTTGCTGATCAAGGCCGATAAACCGGTGCGGACTCCGAAAGAAGTTGTGCCCGAGCCTGTTTCGGGACCGGTGCCCGAGGTTGCCGACCCGCGGGCAACAGCTGAGGCCGTGGCTGACGGCGAGTTGTCGCAGCCGTCGTGGACCGGGGCCGCGGTGGCCTCGGCTGAGGCGGCTGCTGACGGTGAGGCGGCCGAGACATTCGAGCAGCTGCTGTGGCCGGAGTCGGTTCAGCCGGCGGCTGAGGTTGCTGAGGCATCGGAGTCCGAGCCCGAGTCCGAGCCGGATCCGGAGCCGGAGCCCGAGACCGAGCCGGAGCCGGAGTCCGTGGAGTCCGTGGCCGAGCCCGAGCCCGTGGAGTCCGTGGCGCCGGAGTCCGAGGTTGCCGAGGTGGCGGAGAGTGCGCCCGCCGACCCGGCGGTCGAGGAGCCGATCGCCGAAGCCGCAGAGCCAGAACTCGAAGCCGAGGAAGAGCCAGAGCCGGAACTCGAAGCCGAGGCGCCTGAATCCGACTCTGAGTCGCCGCTGCCGCCCGAACCGCAGACGGATGAGCCGGAGATAGCGGAGCCGGTCGCAGAGGTTGCCTCTGAACCGGAACCCGAACCCGAACCCGAGCTCGAGGCCGCGGTTGCCGTGGCATCGGAACCCGAGAACATCGAGGAGATTGCGGAGCCGGTCGCCGACCCAGAACCGGAGGCCGAGGCCGCCGGGGCGTCAGAAGAACCTGGGACATCGCAGCCGCAGTGGCCCGGCCCGCAGATCGTCGAGCCGGAGATCGTCGAGCCGGAGATGGTTGCCGAAGTTCCCGAACCAGAACCAGAGCCCGAACCAGAGCCCGAAGTTGCCGAGGCGTCGCAACCCGAGGTATCGCAGCCGCAGTGGCCAGGCCCGCAGATTGTCGAGCCGGAGATTGTCGAGCCGGTTGCCGAAGTCCCCGAGCCAGAACCCGGACCCGAGCCCGAGCCTGAACCCGAACCCGAACCCGAGGTTGCTGAGTCGTCCGACCCCGAGCCGGCGTTGTCGCAGCCGCAGTGGCCGGGACCCGCGTCGCAGTGGCCCGGTACGCAGACGACTGAGCGGGAGACTGTGCAGCCGGTTGCCGAAGAACCCCAGCCCGAACCGGAACCCGAGCCCGAACCGGACCCTGAGCCCGAACCGGAACCTGAGCCCGAGCCCCAGGGTGCCGAGTCGTCGGAACCAGAACCCGAGCTGTCGCAGTCACATTGGCCGGGGCCCGCCTCGCAATGGCCAGGCCCCGGCGCTGTCGAGAGAGACGAGTCCGAGGAGCCCGAGCCCGAACTGCGGCAGCCCCAATGGCCGGGTCCCCCGTCCCAATGGCCGGGAATCGGAGTCAAGCGGTGATCGCCCACGTGCACTGGTGGATGGTCGCCGTGTCGTTCGGACTGGGCATGGTGTTGACGTTCACGCTGATGGCCCGGCCCGCCCGAGCCCAGATGCCGGCCTGGGTTCTCGCTGAACCCAGACCTCTCCCTGAACCCAGACCTCCTGCTGAACCCAGACCGCGCCCCAAGCCCGAGCCGGCGATGAAAACCCCTGCGGCCGAAGCGCCAACGAAAAAACTACCGGTCGCCAAAGCCAAACCAGGGCCGGCGAAGAAGAAGGCCGTCTCCAAGGCGCCGCCGAGAAAGCGCACCTCCGGCGACGCGGTGACGGAACGAATCCCCGTTGCCAAAGACCCTGCGACGGAGCGGATTCCGGTCGCACGCAAGAGGCCGGTGAAGAAGACTGCCGCCGCCAAGAAAGCGAGGCCGAAAGGTGCCGCGCCCAGGCGCCGGCCCGTTCCGAAAGATGCTGTGACGGAGAAGATTCCAGTCGGCAGCGAGGCGGAGACCATCGTGCTGCCACTGATGCCGTACGCGCCCTACGGCCCGGGGTCCATGCGCGCCAACCTCGACGGCAGCGGACCGGAAGGTTGGACAATCAAGGGGCGCATGGATTCCCGGCTGTTCTACACGCCGGACGACGAGTGCTACGAGGACACCGAGGCCCAGGTCTGGTTCCAGGACCAGGAATTCGCCGCCCGGGCGTTCTTCACGCCGTGGCGCAACAGCGCGCTTAAAAGCTAGCTGCTAGCTCGGTCCGGGAAGACGCAGCACCAGGCGTGCCCCACCCAGCGGACTGCTTTCCAGCGACGCCGTTCCGCCGTGCAGGTGTGCCTGCTGCGCGACCAGAGCCAGCCCGAGGCCCGAGCCCGAATGCGACGCCGTCGAGCCCCGGGAGAACCGCTCGAACACCACCTGGCGCTCTTGCTCCGGCACCCCACTGCCGTCGTCATCAATGGCGATCTCGACTCCGGCCCGCGAGCTGACCGCGGACAGTTGGACATGGGTGGCGCCGCCGTGTTTGACGGCGTTGGCGATGGCGTTGTCGACGGCCAGCCGCAACCCGGCCGGCATCCCGACGATGATGCACGTCGGCGAGGGCACCAGGGAGACATCGAGATCGGGGTAGATGCGGGTGGCGTCGTGGGCGGCGCGGTCCAGCAGGTCGGTGATGTCGACCGGCACGTGATCATCCGAGGTGGACAGTTCGCCCTGTGCCAATCGCTCGAGTGCGCTCAGCGTGGCCTCGATCCGCGACTGGGTGCGGATCACGTCGCTGAGCACTTCTTTGCGTTGGTCGTCGGGCAGATCGAGGGTGGCCAGCACCTCGAGGTTGGTCCGCATCGCAGTCAGCGGGGTACGCAGTTCGTGGGAGGACACCGCCGCGAAGTCGCGAGCCGAGGCCAGCGCCTCCTGGGTCCGGTTCTGCTCGTTCCAGATGCGCTGCAGCATCCCCCGCATGGCTTCGGCGATCTCCACGGCTTCGCTCGCACCGTGCACTTCAACCCTCGGGGCCTCGTCACCCGCATCGATCGACCGAGTCTGCTCGGCGAGTTGTTTGAACGGTCGCACCGCGAAAGCGGCCAGCAGCCAAGCGAATACGGCCGCCGCACCGATGGCCAAGGTACAGATCAACAGCACCCGTCGATGCAGATTGTTGGTTTCGGCGTAGGTGGCGTCATACGTCGCGGCGACCGCGACCGAGGTCGGCTCCGGGCCCGGGATCTCGACCGTGCGCACCCGGTAGCGCACCCCGTGGATGAACGTGTCGGCGTAGTCGGCCTGCAACTTCGGCAGATTGATGTCGGAGTTCGACTTGATCACGCTGCCCCGGCGCACGGTGATCAGCGCGTCCTGGTCATTGGGGGATCGCGGTATCTCGTCCAGCCCGCGGGGCACGAACGGGATTGCGAATCCGGCCGCTTCGTCCAGGCGGCGGTCCAGCCTTTCCTTGCGGTCCTTGGTGATGCCCACCCAGACCACCGCGCCGACGATCAGCACCGGAATGGCAGCCCCGATCACCGTCGCGACCACCACCCGAGTCCGCAGCGAAGGTGTGCGGGCGAAGATTCGCGACAGGATGTTCACTGCCACCATCGGGCACCTACCGCGCTCATTGCATCCTGAGCACGAAACCGACTCCACGGACGGTGTGCAGGAGCCGGGGGCCGCCGTTGGCCTCCAGCTTGCGCCGCAGGTACCCGATGAAGACGTCGACGACGTTGGTGTCGGCGGCGAAGTCGTAGCCCCACACCAGTTCGAGCAGTTGCGCGCGGGACAACACCGCCGTCTTGTGCTCAGCGAGCACGGCGAGCAGGTCGAACTCCCGCTTGGTCAGGTCCACGTCGACGCCGTTGACACGGGCGCGCCGGCCGGGGATGTCCACTTCCAGCGGACCCACCGTGATGGTTTCCGAGGACGTCGAGGCGGTGGCGCCGCGCCGGCGCAGCAGGGCGCGCACCCGCGCCACCAGTTCGGCCAGCACGAAAGGCTTGACCAGGTAGTCGTCGGCGCCGGCTTCGAGCCCCGCAACCCGGTCGTCGACCGAGCTGCGGGCACTCAGCACACAGACCGGCACGTCGTTGTCCATGGCTCGCAGCGCCGTCACCACGCTGACACCGTCCAGCACGGGCATATTGATGTCGAGCACGATCGCGTCAGGCCGGGTCTCGGTGGCGCTGCGCAGGGCCTCGGCACCGTCGACCGCGGTGGACACCTCGAATCCGGACAGCCGCAGACCGCGTTCCAGGGAGGCGAGCACATCGGAGTCGTCATCGACCACCAAGACCCGAGGTGAGTTCACACCAGTGTCCATGCGCCTATCTTGCCTGATTGAGCGCTACGGCGGTGGGAGGCGCTCGCGAGGGTCAGAGGTCGTCCGCGGCGCCGCGGCCGGCGGCCCGACCGGAGAAGATGCAACCGCCCAGTAACGTCCCCTCCAGCGCGTTGTATCCGTGCACGCCACCGCCGCCGAATCCGGCGACCTCCCCGGCCGCGTACAGGCCCGGGATGGTTTGGCCGTCGTTGCCCATGGCGCGGGAGGACAAGTCAGTCTGTATGCCGCCCAACGTCTTTCGCGTCAGGATGTGCAGTTTGGCCGCGATCAGCGGTCCGGCTTTGGGGTCCAGAATGCGGTGCGGCGCCGCAACCCGGCCCAGTCGATCGCCCAGCGCGCGCCGGGCATTGCGGATGCCCTGCACCTGAACGTCCTTGCAGAACGGGTTGGCGACCTGCAGATCGCGGGACTCGATCTGGGCACGGATTCCGGCCGGGTCCAGCAGGGGTTCGTCGGTCAGGGCGTTCATCTTTGCGACGAGGTCTTCGAGGTTGTCCGCGATCACGAAGTCGGCGCCGCGCGCCTTGAACGCCTCGACCGGACCCGTCGCGTCTTTGTTGAAGATGCGCTGCTGCAGGACTTTCATCAGGCTCTTGCCGGTGATGTCGGGATTCTGTTCCGACCCCGACAGGGCGAACTCCTTCTTGATGATCTTTTGGGTCAGCACGTACCAGGAGTAGTCGTACTTCGCGATCTCGGGGTTGGTGCGCAGATACTTCAGCGTGCCCAGGGTGTCGTAGCCGGGCAGGAACGGCGCCGGCAGCCGGCGGCCCAGCGCGTCGAACCACATGGACGACGGGCCGGGGATGATGCGGATGGCGTGCTTGGGCCAGATCGGGTCCCAGTTCTTGACGCCCTCGGTGTAGTGCCACATGCGGTCGCGGTTGACCAGACGGACCCCGCTGTCGTGGGCGATGTCGAGCATGCGCCCGTCGACATATTCGGGGACGCCGGTGATCATGGACGACGGCGGGGTGCCCATCCGATCCGGCCAGTACCGCCGCACCATCTCGTGATTGCCGCCGATCCCGCCGGTAGTGATGATCACGGCCTGGGCCGACAACTCGAATTCGCCGACCGCGTCGCGGTTGGACGGGGCGCCCCGCACCGCATCGTCGGGCGCCAGCACCGTCCCTTTGATGCCGGTGACCGCGCCGTCGGTGAACACCAATTCATCCACGCGGTGGCGGTGGTGGAACGTCACCTGATTGTCCTGTGCGGCATCCAGGGCCGAATTCACAAAGGGCTCAACCACTCCGGTGCCCGTTCCCCACGCAACGTGGAAGCGCGGCACCGAGTTGCCGTGCCCGTCGGCACGCAGGTCACCTCGCTCGGCCCACCCCACTGTCGGCATGAACCTGATGCCGAGGTCGGTCAGGTAGGACCGCTTCTCGCCGGCGGCGAACTCCACGTAAGAACGGGCCCATTTGGCCGCCCACACGTCCTCATCGTCGAGGCGATCGAATGCCGCGCTGCCGGACCAGTCATTCCAGGCCAGCTCGAGAGAGTCTTTGATCCCCAGCACCCGCTGCTCGGGGGTATCGACCAGAAAGAGGCCGCCGAAAGACCAAAAGGCCTGCCCGCCGAGATTGGCCTCGTTCTCCTGATCGACCACCGCGACCTTCTTGCCGCGGCGGGTCAGTTCGTGGGTAGCGACCAGCCCGGCCAGACCCGCACCGACAACGATGACATCAGCGTCCATGAGACAGCCCTTCTGTGCGCCAACAGACTCACCAACACATTAGATACATGAATGTATCATATGCAAGTACGCATCGGAAGGGGCGTTACGGACGGTCAGTCGCGAGTCAGCACGACGTTCATCAGTTGAGTGAGCCAGGCGCGTGCCGCGGCCTGGTCGCTGTCGAGCAGCAGCTGGACACTGACCCCGTCGTAGGCCGCGATGATGGCGCGGGCCGTGTCGGTCACGTTGTCGATCGCCTTGTGGAAGCCGATGCCGCTGGCGATCAGTCGTTCCTCGATCACTTTGCGCAGCTGCGCTCGGTGGACTTCCCAGCGGTGGGCGAGCTCGGGGTTGCGGGCGGAATACAGCAGGAAGTCGAATTTGATCAGCAGCCAGTCGCGTTCGAGGAGCAGCGTGTCGACGATCCGCTCCACAACTCCGGGCAGGTCGACAACCGCATCGGCACCCTCCATCGCGGCGCGTACCTGCTCCGCGGTGCGGCCGGCCCACTCGTCGTACAGGAGGAAGAACAACTCTTCCAGGCTCTCGAACTGCGAATAGAACGCGCCCCGGGTGTAGCCGGCGGCTTCGCAGACGTCCTCGATGGTCACGTGGCCGTAGCCCTTTTCGGCGAACACCCGGAACGCCGCCTCCATGAGTCGGGCACGGGTTTCGGCGCGGCGCTTGGTGACGCGTGGTGGCTTCGCTGCGGTGGTTGCAGTCGGCATGTGTGCACCCCCTATTCCCTCTGTAGCCGATACATTGCCACATCGGATACGTGACGTGCCACATTGGGGGTGAATGTCGCGGACCTGAGTCTGTCGCGTGATCAGTGACCGGTTCCGTCGGGCATCAGCAACACATTGAGCAGCTGAATGAGTCGGGAGCGAGCGGCACCGTCATCGTTTTCCAGCAGCAGCTGGGTGGCCAGGCCGTCATAGAGGGCGATGATGGCTTGGGCCGTCTCACCCGCGCTGCCGATCGACTCGTGCGACCCGATGCCCCGGCCGGTGAGCAGGTCTTCAATGGTCATCCGCAGTTTTCCGCGGTGGACGGACCAGCGCTGGGCCAGCTCCGGATTGCGGGCGGCCACCGCCAACAGATCGACCTTGATCAACAGCCACTCGCGTTCAAGCAGCAGGGTCTCCGCGATGCGCGCGATGATTCCGGGCAGATCGTGGACTGGGTCGCCGGCCTCCACGGCGCTGCGCACTTGTTCTGCTATCTGGGCTGTCCACTGGTGGTAGATGACGAACAGCAGTTCTTCCAGGCTTTCGAACTGCGAGTAGAACGCCCCACGCGTATAGCCGGCGGCGGTGCACACGTCTTTGATGGTCACCTGCCCGTACCCCTTCTCGGCAAAGACGTCGATCGCGGCATCAATCAGTCGTCCGCGGGTTTCGGCGCGGCGCTTGGTTACCCGCGTCGCCTTCGCGGTGCTCACTGACGTCATCGTTCCTGCGCCTTCTACGAGATTTATCTAGGTATCGGATACACCGTAGCATAAAATATATATACGTATCGTATACATCTACGTATCACCGTTAGGCGGCGGCGGAGGTGGTCGGTGCAGCTGCGGCCGCGATCGCGGTGGTGACGGTCACCGGTTGACCAGGCCGCTCAACCGCCACGCCAGTCGCCGCCGCACCGCCGGAACGTGCGCGGCAACACGCATGGCCGAATTGCGGACCGGGCGCAGCGGACGCGGCATCGTCGACACCTTCGTGAGCCGTCCGGTCAGCTTCAGCACCTGTTGGGCCCGTCCTCGCTGGGTCGCGCTGTAGGCATCGAGCGCGGCGTCCGAAGGCTTGGTGAGCGCCTCGGCCAACGTGACGGCGTCGTTGATGCCCAGGTTCATGCCCTGGCCGCCGGCCGGGCTGTGCACGTGAGCGGCATCGCCCGCCAAGAGCAACCGACCCGCCCGGTAGGTGTCGGCGACTCGGTGCTGGATTCGGAAGCGCGACCCCCAGACCAACTCAGTGACCATCGTGCGTCCGGGACCGAAGCCGCGGCTGTCCAGCAAATTTTGTACGAACTCGATCGTCGGCACCGGGGGTGCTTGCTGTGCTGGCGCCACGATGCGATAAATGCCACCGGGCAGCGGTGCCAGGACGGTCAATCCCTCGTTGCCGTAGAACAGGATCACCTCGTCGGTGGGTGCGTCTCCGGCGCCCCGCACATCGGCCAGCGCGAACGACTCTGCGAATTCGCCGCCGGTGAAGCCGATCCCGGCTTCGTGGCGAACGGTGCTGTGCATGCCGTCGGCGCCGACGACGTAGCCCGCGCGGATGCTGTCACCGTCGTCGAAGGTCACCGAGACGCCGGTTGCGTCCTGGCTCAGGTGACGCACCGTTCGGGGCCGAATCACTTTGCCGCCCAGTTCATTCAATCGCTCCTCCAGCGCCTGCTCGGTGTCGGCCTGGGAGATCATCAAGCTGTACGGGTAGGCCGTCGGGAGATCGCTGAAGTCGACTGGGATCAGTACCCGGGAGCCCTGGCGCATGGTGAACCGCGGCGCGGCCAACCCGGCCCTGACCAGGCGCGGCGAGACGTCGAGTTCTTCCAGTAATTCCAGGCTGCGGGCATTGACCACCGCGGCGCGGGAAGTGTTGGCGCCGGACGGCAGTTTGTCGACCACCACCGCGTCGACTCCCCGGGTGATCAAGGAGGTGGCCAGCGTGAGACCGGTGGGCCCGGCGCCCACGATCAGGACATCGGTGTCGTTCATGGTGGTTCCTTTCCAGCTAAGTCAACAACTGTTGATATAGCCATCATGCGCGTGCCCTGGTCGTTATGTCAACACTTGTTGGCCTACAGTTGTTGACATGAGGCGGTCGTCTGCGGAAACCAAGGCCCTGATCCTGGCCAGGGCACGTGAGCGGTTCGGGACGGCCGGGTTTCAGGCCGCCACCATTCGGGCGATCGCCGCTGACGCCGGCGTTGATCCGGCCATGGTGATGCGGTACTTCGGCACCAAGGACCAACTGTTCGCCGCCGCAGCCGAATTCGACCTGCGGCTGCCCGAATTCACGCCGGCCGACCGGGATCGCGTCGGTCAGTTGCTGGTCGGCCACTTCCTGCGCCGTTGGGAGGGTGGCGACGACGCCCTGGTGATCTTGTTGCGCTCCAGCGCGACGAACGAGGTTGCGGCGCAACGAATGCGGGAGATTTTCGGCATCCAGTTGCAGCCGCTGGTGGCGTCGTGGGCGCCGTCCGGTCAGGCCGCGGCGCGGGCCGGTCTGATCGCCACTCAGATCCTGGGTTTGGCGTTGTGCCGCTTCGTGTTACGGCTGCCGCCGGTGGTCGACATGAGCCACGACGAGGTGGTCGGGTGGCTCGGTCCGACGATCCAGCGCTATCTGGACGACTGAGCCTCGGGTAGCCCGATGCGGCGGTAGCGCCGCAAGCGAGCGGCCAGACGCTGCGGACCGGGTATCTCGCGCAGCGCGTGGACCTCGGTGGCGATGGCCGCCGACAGCCGTCGGGCAAATTCAACCGGCTCGTCGGCGGCATCGGGATGCTCGGGAACGATAGCGTCGACGATGCCCGACGCCAGCAGATCAGCCGATCGAATGCCCTGTGCCGCAGCAAGTTCGGCTGCGTGGCCGGTGTCGCGGAAGACGATAGCACTGGCCCCTTCCGGCGGCAGGGGCGCCAACCAGCCGTGTAGGGCAGCAAGCACCCGGTCGGCGGGCACCATCGCCAGCGCCGGCCCGCCGCTGCCCTGGCCCAGCAACACCGACACCGTCGGCGTGTCCAGCGTGACGAGCTCGGCCAGGCACTGGGCGATCTGACCGGCCAGCCCACCCTGCTCGGCTTCGGCCGACAGTGCCGGACCGGCAGTGTCGATCACCAGCACCAGCGTCAGGCGAAGTTCGGCGGCCAACGCCATGCCGCGGCGGGCCTCACGCAGCGAACCAGGCCCCACGATGTTTCCCCCGCCACTTTCCATCCTGCGCTGGCCGAGGACGACGACGGGCTGTCCGCCGAAGCGGGCCAGTGCCAGCAGCGTGGTCGCCGCCTCGCCCTGGCCGGTGCCCGACAGCAGCACCCGATCGGTGGCGCCATGGCGCAGCAGGTAGCGGGCGTCGGGGCGATCGGCGCGGCGCGACGCCAACACCGAGTCCCAGGCGGGCACGTCGGGAATCGGCTCCGGACGTGCGCGGGGAGGTGGCGGTTCGGGGGTGTCCGCGATGACGGTCAGCGCCCGGTGCAGCGTCGCGCGCAGGTCGTCCAGCGCGACGACGCCGTCGATCACCCCATGGCGCTGCAGATTCTCCGCAGTTTGCACGCCCGCCGGAAATGGCTGGTCGTACAGCAATTCGTACACCCGGGGACCCAGGAATCCGATCAGGGCGCCGGGCTCGGCAACGGTGACGTGGCCCAGCGAACCCCAGGACGCAAAGACCCCTCCCGTGGTCGGATTGCGCAGGTAGACCAGGTAGGGGAGGTGGGCCTGCCGGTGCAGTTTGACAGCCGCGGCAATCTTGACCATCTGCAGGAACGCGACCGTGCCCTCTTGCATGCGGGTACCGCCGGAGCACGGCGACGCCAGCAGCGGCAGCCGTTCGGCCGTCGCGCGCTCCACCGCAGCGGTGACCCGTTCGGCCGCGGCCACGCCGATCGAGCCGGCCAGGAACGTGAAGTCGCAGACCGCCACCGCCACCCGCCGTCCGAAGACCCGGCCCTCGCCCGTCGACACCGATTCGTCGCGGCCGCTGGCGGTGCGCGCGTCGGCCAGCTCGCGCGCATAACCGCTGGACATCGGTACTGGTAGGGGGTCGACGTCCCAGCTGACGAACGAGCCTTCGTCGAGCACCGCGTCGCGCAGCTGGTCGATCGTGATCCGGCTCACAGGGACGAGGCTATATATCCTGGCCCCCATGATCGGTATCACCCAGACCGAAGCCGTCACGACCATCGAGTTACAGCGGCCCGAGCGACGCAATGCCCTGAACTCCCAGCTCGTCGAGGAGCTGCGGGAAGCTCTCCTGAAGGCCGACGGGGCAGAGACCCGGGTCGTTGTGCTGACCGGCCAGGGCACGGCGTTCTGCGCCGGCGCTGACCTGTCCGGAGACGCCTTCGCCGCCGATTACCCCGACCGCCTGGTCGAGCTGCACCGCGTGATGGACGCGGTGCCGGTCCCCGTCATCGGCGCCATCAACGGACCGGCCATCGGCGCGGGCCTGCAGCTGGCCATGCAGTGCGACCTGCGGGTCGTCGCCCCGGACGCCTTCTTTCAGTTCCCCACTTCGAAATACGGCCTGGCCCTGGACAACTGGAGCATCCGCCGGCTCTCGTCGCTGGTCGGTCACGGACGGGCCCGGGCCATGCTGCTGACCGCCGAGAAGCTGACAGCCGATGTGGCGCTGCAGACCGGCATGGCCAACCGGATCGGCACCCTGGCCGATGCGCAGGAATGGGCCGCGGAGATCTCCGGTCTGGCGCCGCTGGCTATCCAGCACGCGAAGCGGGTACTCAACGACGACGGCTCGATCGAAGAACCCATGCCCGAGCACAAAGACCTGTTCGATAAGGCCTGGGGCAGCCAAGATGTGATCGAGGCGCAGGTCGCTCGGATCGAGAAGCGGCCGCCGAACTTTCAGGGGGCGTAACCGTCATGATGCGCCGGGCGCTGCGACTGGCTGGTGGTACCGCTTCGTTGGCGGCGGGTGGCTGGCTGTTGCGGGCACTGCACGGCGCGCCGTCCGCGCTGGGCGCCGACCCGTCGGCGATCGAGGCGGTCTCCGCGGGTTCGCCGAACTACCGCGACGGTGTCTTCGTCAACCTCGACCCGTCGTCGCTGTACGTGATGAACCGCGAGGAGATGCGGCAGATCGCGTGGGAGTTGATCGGAAACCGCGGCGCCAGCCTGCCCGCGAAACCGATTCCGTTGGCCTCGCCATCCATCTACCAGGGTGAGCCGGCGGAGCTGGCGGTGAGCTGGTTCGGGCACTCGACGGCGCTGGTGGAGGTCGACGGCTATCGCGTGCTCACTGATCCGGTGTGGAGTGACCGCTGCTCGCCGTCGGACATCGTGGGCCCGCAGCGGTTGCATCCGCCGCCCGTCCTGCTGGAGGGGCTGCCGGCGGTGGACGCCGTGGTCATCAGCCACGACCACTACGACCACCTCGACATCGACACCGTGCGGGCGCTGGCCCGCACGCAACGGGCTCCGTTCTTCGTGCCACTAGGGGTGGGAGCGCACCTGCGGTCGTGGGGAATCCTCGAGCAGCGGATCGTCGAACTGGACTGGAACCAGAGCGCGCAGGTCGACGAGCTGACGATCGTTTGCATGCCGGCCCGGCACTTTTCGGGACGGTTCTTCACCCGCAACAACACGTTGTGGGCGTCGTGGGCGTTCATCGGCCCCCGCCACCGCGCCTACTTCGGCGGCGACACCGGCTACACGAAGAGCTTCGCTGAGATCGGTGCGGACCATGGGCCGTTCGACCTGACGTTGATGCCGATCGGCGCGTACAACACGGCGTGGCCCGACATCCACATGAATCCCGAGGAGGCGGTCCGCGGACACCTGGACATCACCGACTCGGGTTCGGGGTTGCTGATCCCCATCCACTGGGGCACCTTCCGCCTGGCGCCGCACCCGTGGGCGGAGCCGGTCGAGAGGGTACTCAAGGCTGCCGAGCCAGACGGTGTTCAGGTGGCGGTGCCGCTGCCCGGTCAGCGCATCGACACGATCAGCCCGTTGCGATTCAACCCGTGGTGGCGGCTCTGAGTTGATGATGCCCGGCTGGTTTCGATTGCCCGGGCCTGTCACCGGGCTAAAGTGCGGCCATGACGAAACGCGCGGCGGCAGCCGCACTATCGATGGTGCTGCTCGCCCTGACCGGTTGCGGGTCATCCCGGCCGGTCGCGGCCCCTTCCTCGTCACCTGCGCAACTCCCGCCTAACGAAGTGTCGGGAGTGCAGATTCCCGCCGGGCGCATCGACGAAGCCGTCGCCAAGGTCGACGGGCTGGTGGCCGAGCTGATGAAGAATTCCGGTATCCCGGGTATGGCCGTGGCGATCGTACACGGTGGAAAGACGTTGTACGCTAAGGGCTTCGGCGTCAAGGACGCCGGTAAGGGAGATGGCCCGGACAACAAGGTCAACGCCGACACCGTGTTTCAGCTGGCGTCGGTGTCCAAGTCGGTCGGAGCGACCGTGGTGGCACATGAGGTGACCGAAGGCGCCATCACCTGGGACACGCCGGTGGCGACGAAGCTGCCGGGCTTCACCCTCATCGATCCCTACGTCACCACGCACGTCAGCGTCGCCGACCTGTACTCGCACCGCTCGGGTCTGCCCGATCACGCCGGCGACGCGCTCGAAGACCTGGGCTACGACCGGCAGCAGGTGCTGGATCGGCTGAAGTACCTGCCGCTCGCGCCGTTTCGAATCAGCTACGCCTACACCAACTTCGGAGTGACGACAGCGGCCGAGGCGGTCGCCGCGGCAGCCGGCAAGCCCTGGGAGGACCTGTCCGACGAGGTGCTGTACCGCCCACTGGGGATGACGTCGACCAGTTCGAAATTCGCCGATTTCCTGGCCAGGCCCAACCATGCGGTCAACCACATCAAGACGGGCGACAAGTGGGAAGCGCGATTTCAGCGCGATCCCGATCCCCAGACGCCGGCCGGCGGGGTGAGTTCGTCGGTCAACGACATGGCGCGCTGGCTGACCATGGTGATGGCCAACGGCACCTATAACGGTCAGCGCATCACCTCACCGGAAGCGCTGCTCCCCGCCATCACCCCGCAGGTCATCTCGACCGCTGCCCGCAACCCGAACGCACGAGCCGGCACCTACGGCCACGGGTTCAACACCTCGGTGACCTCATCAGGCCGCACGATGTACAGCCACTCGGGTGCCTTCGGGCTGGGCGCCGCAACGAATTTCGCCGTCATGCCGTCGGAGGACATCGGCATCATCGCCCTGACCAACGCGGCGCCGTACGGGGTACCGGAGGCGATGAACGCCGAGTTCATGGATCTGGTGCAGTACGGCCAGGTGCGTGAGGACTGGGCGAATCTGTACCGGCAGCAACTTGCGCCGATGAACAACCCCGACGGCACGCTCGTCGGCAAGCAACCGCCGGTCAGCCCCGTACCGGCCCGACCGGCTAGCGACTACGCCGGCGTCTACAACAACGACTACTGGGGACCGGCCACCGTCACCGACCACGACGGCCAACTGCAGCTTTCGCTCGGCCCGAAGAACCAGACGTTCGACCTGGCGCACTGGGACGGCGACACCTTCACCTTTCCGCTAGCCACCGAAAACGCCTTGCCCGGTTCGATTTCCACGGCGGTCTTCACCGGCAATGCCCTGAAAATCGAATACTTCGATTCCAGCGGCCTGGGGACCTTCACGCGATGACGGCCCGCGGCCTGACCGATGCGGAAGTGGCGCAGCGGGTTGCCGACGGTAAGACCAACAGCGTTCCCGAGCGTGCCACCCGCAGCATCGCTCACATCGTCCGGGCCAATGTCTTCACCCGGATCAACGCGATCCTCGGCGTGCTGTTCGGCATCGTGCTACTCACCGGATCCCTGATCAACGGGCTGTTCGGCATGCTGATCGTCGCCAACAGCGTCATCGGCATGGTCCAGGAGATCCGGGCCAAGCAGACATTGGACCGGCTGGCGATCGTCGGCCAGGCAAAACCCATGGTGCGCAGGCAATCCGGTACGGTCACCCTGGCACCAGGAGAGGTGGTGCTCGACGACATCATCGAACTGGGCCCCGGCGATCAGATCGTGGTTGACGGCGAGGTCGTCGAGGAGCGCAACCTCGAGATCGACGAATCACTGCTGACGGGCGAAGCCGATCCGATCGCCAAAGATGTTGGCGACAAAGTGATGTCGGGCAGCTTCGTGGTCGCGGGCGCCGGTGCCTACCGGGCTACGAAGGTGGGCGGCGATGCCTACGCGGCCAAACTGGCCGCCGAAGCCAGCAAGTTCACCTTGGTGAAATCGGAACTGCGCAATGGTATTAACCGAATCCTGCAGTTCATCACCTACCTGCTGATCCCGGTGGGATTGCTGACCATCTACACCCAGCTGTTCACCACCAACGTGGGGTGGCGCGAGTCGGTGCTTGCCATGGTGGGTGCCCTGGTGCCGATGGTGCCCGAAGGCCTGGTGTTGATGACGTCGATCGCGTTCGCCGTCGGCGTGGTACGTCTGGGCCGGCGGCAATGCCTCGTGCAGGAACTGCCGGCCATCGAGGGATTGGCTCGGGTCGACGTGGTCTGTGCGGACAAGACGGGCACGTTGACCGAAACCGGGATGCGGGTGTCGGAAGTCCGGGAACTCGACGCCGGAGGCGAGAGCGTCGGGGAGGTGCTCGCCGCGGTCGCCGCGGCCGACGAGCGCCCGAATGCCAGCATGCTGGCCATCTCCGAGGCCTATCAGACCGCGCCCGGCTGGACCCCCACCGCGACAGCGCCTTTCAAGTCGGCGACCAAGTGGAGCGGCGTGTCGTTCGGCGAGCACGGCAACTGGGTTATCGGTGCGCCTGATGTCCTGCTCGACCCGCAGTCGGCGGCGGCCGAGCAGGCCGATCGGTTCGGCGCCCAGGGCCTGCGGGTCCTGTTGTTGGGATCCGCGGACGTCCCGGTAGACGACCCGGACGCCCCGGGAACCGTGACGCCGACGGCCCTGGTGGTGCTGGAGCAGAGGGTGCGTCCCGATGCCCGCGAGACGCTGGAATACTTTGCCGCTCAGGATGTGTCGGTGAAGGTGATCTCCGGAGACAACGCGGTCTCGGTCGGAGCGGTGGCCGACCAGCTCGGTCTGCGCAGCCACGCGATGGACGCACGCCGGCTGCCCGCCGATGAAGCGGAGCTCGCTGACGCGCTCGACTCGCACAACACATTCGGCCGGGTGCGCCCGGACCAGAAGCGCGCCATCGTCCACGCCCTGCAATCACACGGGCATACCGTGGCGATGACCGGAGACGGCGTCAACGACGTACTGGCCCTCAAAGACGCCGACATCGGCGTGGCAATGGGCGCGGGTAGTCCGGCATCCCGGGCGGTGGCACAAATCGTGTTGCTGGACAACAGGTTTGCCACACTGCCGTATGTGGTGGGCGAAGGCCGGCGAGTGATCGGCAATATCGAGCGGGTCGCCACCCTCTTCCTGACCAAGACGGTCTACTCCGCGTTGCTGGCGTTGCTGGTGGGAATGGAGTGTTTGCTCGCCAAGCCATTAGGGGCTGAGCCGTTGCTCTATCCGTTTCAGCCGATCCACGTCACCATTGCGGCTTGGTTCACGATCGGAATCCCGTCATTTATTTTGTCGTTGGCGCCCAATAACGAGCGCGCGTATCCGGGTTTTGTGCGGCGGGTGCTGACGTCCGCACTGCCCGCCGGACTGATCGTCGGCGTCGCGACGTTCGCGACCTACTTGACCGCTTATCACGGCCGCCACGCCACCTCGGTGCAGCAGGACCAGGCGTCCACCGCGGCGCTGATCACCCTGCTGGTGACCGCGGTGTGGGTGCTCGCCGTTGCGGCGCGCCCGTATGAGTGGTGGCGGTTGGCGCTGGTCGTCGCCTCCGCGTTGGCATATGTGCTGATCTTCAGCCTGCCGTGGACGCAGCAGAAGTTCTTCCTGGATCCGTCGAATCTGTGGGTGACGTCGGTCGCGCTGGCGGTCGGAGTGATGGGCGCCGCCGTAATCGAGACCATGTGGTGGGTTCGGGCGAGGATCCTCGGTGTGCGGCCTCAGGTGTGGCGCTAGCGGTCGGCCGCGGCATCGCGTCAATTAATTGGGTCGCGCGAATCATTTTGTACACGAATTTTACATTCAAGTTCGGTCTGAATTTTTATGACCACTGGTCACTCGAATTTGATAAAGTCCACCATTCCAGCCGGATCGGGCGTAAGCTGACGCGCATTCAGCCGCTCAGGACGGTCGGGCAACCGCGGTAATTGCCGCGGCGTCATTTGCGGGTGAACGGCGGGCGGTCGCGGGCTAGGCCGCCTGCCAGAGAGGCAGCGGCGATGAATTTTGCGGTGTCGCCACCAGAGATCAACTCCGCGCGCATATTTGGCGGCGCGGGGCCTGGCCCGCTGCTTGCCGCTGCGGCCGCCTGGGATGTGCTGGCCGACGAACTGGGCTCGGCGGCGACCGCGTTTTCCGCGGTGACGTCCGGGTTGGCGAACGCGTCATGGCAGGGCGCAGCCTCGGCGGCGATGGTCGACGTGGCCGGACGCTACCTGGACTGGCTCGCCGCGACGGGTGTGCTGGCGGAGCAGGCCGCCGGGCAGGCTCGCATGACCGCAACTGCGTTCGAGGCGACCCTGGCGGCGTCAGTTCACCCGGTTTCGGTGATCGCAAACCGCTCTCAAATGGTGACACTGGTGACTTCCAACCTGCTGGGGTTGAACGCCCCGGCGATTGCGGCCGTGGATGCCGAGTACGAGCAGATGTGGGCGCAAGACGTCGCGGCTATGTTCGGCTACCACGCCGAAGCCTCCGGCGTGGTGTCGGCATTGTCGCCGTTCACCGAACTACTGCGACTCCCGTCCGCGGCCGTTTCGGCTTTCGTCGTGTCCACCCAAGCCGCAATCGCTGACCCGCCGGGCCGCGTCAGCATCCTCGCTGCGGGACTGGCCAACGTGGGCGGTTCCAATGTGGGTGCCGGCAATGTCGGTGATGCGAATGTTGGTTTCGGTAATCGTGGGGTGTGGAATCTGGGGTTGGGGAGTGTGGGGAGTTTCAATCTGGGGTCGGGGAATGTGGGTGGCCATAATGTGGGGTGGTCGAATCTGGGGTCGTTGAATGTGGGGTTGGGTAATCAGGGTGACTCGAATTTCGGGTTCGGTAATAGCGGGTGGGGGAATGTGGGGTTCGGGAACTCGGGTAGCAACAATGTGGGTTTCGGGTTGACCGGTGATCATCAGGTGGGGTTCGGGGCGTGGAATTCGGGGTCGGGGAATGTGGGGTTGTTCAACTCGGGGACCGGGAATGTGGGGTTGTTCAATTCGGGGTCGGGGAACTGGGGGATCGGGAATTCCGGGGAGGGCAACGTCGGGTTGTTCAATGCGGGCCGGCTCAATACCGGGGTGTTCAACGCCGGGGTGCTTAACACCGGGGTGGGGAATCCGGGCAGTTACAACACCGGTGGGTTCAACGTGGGGGTGGGCAATACCGGGTCGTTCAATCCCGGGCAGGTCAATACCGGGGATTTCAACACTGGGGATTACAACACCGGGTGGGCCAATACCGGGGACTTCAACACCGGCGGGTTCAACCAGGGCGATCTGAACAACGGCTTCTTCTGGCGCGGAGACAACCAGGGTCAAGCCGCATTCGACCTGACCTTCACCATCCCGCGCATCGCCCTGCAGGTCGACGTCGACGTGCCGATCAATATTCCGGTGACGGGGACGCTCGGCTCCATATTGAACGGCCAGCCGATCATCACCATCCCGTCCTTCACCATTCCCACCCTCCATCTCAATGGCTCGGAACTGGGCGGGACCGTCGGTCCGATTGTGGTGGATTCGATTGTGGTGACGGGTCCGTCGTTGAACTTGGTGGTGGGTGGTCCGGGTCAATCGTTGCGGTTGAGTTTGTTGGGTCCGGCGGTGGGGCCGGTGGTGGTTCCGGTGTTGGGGTTGGTGGCGGGGCCGGGGTTGGGCAATGTCACTGGTGGGCCGTCGTCGGGGTTTTTCAATAGTGGGTCTGGGAGTGGGTCGGGGTTTGGGAATGTGGGTGGGGGTTCGGGTTGGTGGAATGTGTCGTCGGGGGTGGTGGGGTTCTCGGGTGTGGGGAATGTGGGGGCGTTGGGTTCGGGTGTGTTCAATTTGGGTGAGGGGGTCTCGGGCTGGTCGAATGCGGTGGCGGGGGTGGGTGCGGGTGTGGATCGGGTGTTCAACCTGGGGGTGGCCAATGGTGGTGGGTGGAATCTGGGGTTGGCGAATGTGGGGGATTACAACCTGGGTGGCGGGAATGTGGGTGGGCATAATCTGGGTGGCGGCAATGTGGGTGTGGGGAATGTCGGGGCCGGTAATCATGGTGACGGCAATTACGGCTGGGGCAATCTGGGTGATGTCAATGTGGGTGGCGGTAATGCGGGTGTCGGGAACCAGGGGTGGGGTAATAGCGGCAGTCTGAACATCGGGTGGGGTAATACCGGGGTGGGCAATGTCGGGTTCGGGAACTCGGGTAGCAACAATGTGGGTATCGGGTTGACCGGTGATAATCAGGTGGGGTTCGGGGCGTGGAATTCGGGGTCGGGGAATGTGGGGTTGTTCAACTCGGGGACCGGGAATGTCGGGTTCTTCAATTCCGGGACGGGGAATTACGGGATCGGGAACTCCGGGGTGGCGAACACCGGGGTGTTCAACGCCGGTGGGTTCAACACCGGGTGGGCCAATGCGGGCAGCTACAACACCGGGGGGTTCAATGCCGGTGATTTCAATTCCGGGTCGGCCAACCCCGGTGATGTCAACACTGGCAGCTTCAACACCGGGGACACCAACACCGGGTGGGCCAACACCGGCAACCTCGACACCGGGGCGTTCATCTCCGGTGATCAGAGCAACGGATTGTTGTGGCGCGGTGACCGCCAGGGCCTGATCGCGGCCGACTACACCCTGACCATCCCCGACATCCCCCTGACCCTGACCGGCGGCGGCATCCTCAACATCCCCATCACCGGCAACATCACCGGATTGGCCATCGAGTCTTTCTCGATACACGGCCAAGGCGGTTCGGCAATCCCGGTAAATCTCGGAATCAATGTCCTGGGGGCCGACACCGGTGGACTCGATATCCGCGTCGGCCTCCCCGACCCACTCGGATCGGTCACCATTCCGATACCGCCGCTGCCGTTGAATCTTCACGTCACTATCGACGACACGTTGACTTCCATCGCGCTGCCGAGAATCGCCGTCAATCCCATCGTCCTGAACAACCTGGTGGTGGGTGGTGTGGGGACGCCGTTGACGGTGAATGTGGGTGGGAGTGCGGGTCCGGTGGTGGTGCAGTTGTTGCATGTGGGTGCGGCGCCGGGGTTGGGGAATGCGACGGTGGCGCCGTCGTCGGGGTTCTTTAATTCCGGTGCGGGTGGGGTGTCGGGGTTCGGGAATATCGGGCAGGTGGTTTCCGGGTACGGCAATGTCGGGTCGATGGTCTCGGGGGTGAAGAACCTGGGTGGGTTGTTGTCGGGGGTGTCGAACCTGGGTGGGTCGTTATCGGGGGTCAGCAATACCGCGTCGGTGGGGGCGGGGCCCTCGGGTGTGCTGGGTGCGGGGTTGGCAAGTGTGGGTGTGGGCAATGTCGGGTTCGCTGATGTCGGTGGGTGGAATGTGGGTGCCGGCAATGTCGGTGACGCGAATGTTGGTTTCGGTAATCAGGGCGCGTGGAATCTGGGGTTGGGCAGTGTGGGGAGTTTCAATCTGGGGTCGGGGAATGTGGGTGGCCATAATGTGGGGTGGTCGAATCTGGGGTCGTTGAATGTGGGGTTGGGTAATCAGGGTGACTCGAATTTCGGGTTCGGTAATAGCGGGTGGGGGAATGTGGGGTTCGGGAACTCGGGTAGCAACAACGTGGGTATCGGGTTGACCGGTGATCATCAGGTGGGGTTCGGGGCGTGGAATTCGGGGTCGGGGAATGTGGGGTTGTTCAACTCGGGGACCGGGAATGTGGGGTTGTTCAATTCGGGGTCGGGGAACTGGGGGATCGGTAATTCCGGGGAGGGCAACGTCGGGTTGTTCAATGCGGGCCGGCTCAATACCGGGGTGTTCAACGCCGGGGTGCTTAACACCGGGGTGGGGAATCCGGGCAGTTACAACACCGGTGGGTTCAACGTGGGGGTGGGCAATACCGGGTCGTTCAATCCCGGGCAGGTCAATACCGGGGATTTCAACACTGGGGATTACAACACTGGGTGGGCCAATACCGGGGACTTCAACACCGGCGGGTTCAACCAGGGCGATCTGAACAACGGCTTCTTCTGGCGCGGAGACAGCCAGGGCCAGGCCGCACTGGACTACACCCTGACCATCCCGCGCATCGCCATCGGCCTGGACGTCACCATCCCCCTCAACATCCCCATCACCGGCGCCCTCGGCAACATCGTCACCGACTCATTCCAGATCCCGGCGCTGCATCTGAACGGCGACAACCTCGACGCCACCATCGGTCCGATTGTGGTGGATTCGATTGTGGTGACGGGTCCGTCGTTGAACTTGGTGGTGGGTGGTCCGGGTCAGTCGTTGCGGTTGAGTTTGTTGGGTCCGGCGGTGGGGCCGGTGGTGGTTCCGGTGTTGGGGTTGGTGGCGGGGCCGGGGTTGGGCAATGTCACTGGTGGGCCGTCGTCGGGGTTTTTCAATAGTGGGTCTGGGAGTGGGTCGGGGTTTGGGAATGTGGGTGGGGGTTCGGGTTGGTGGAATGTGTCGTCGGGGGTGGTGGGGTTCTCGGGTGTGGGGAATGTGGGGGCGTTGGGTTCGGGTGTGTTCAATTTGGGTGAGGGGGTCTCGGGCTGGTCGAATGCGGTGGCGGGGGTGGGTGCGGGTGTGGATCGGGTGTTCAACCTGGGGGTGGCCAATGGTGGTGGGTGGAATCTGGGGTTGGCGAATGTGGGGGATTACAACCTGGGTGGCGGGAATGTGGGTGGGCATAATCTGGGTGGCGGCAATGTGGGTGTGGGGAATGTCGGGGCCGGTAATCATGGTGACGGCAATTACGGGTGGGGCAATCTGGGTGATGTCAATGTGGGTGGCGGTAATGCGGGTGTCGGGAACCGGGGGTGGGGTAATAGCGGCAGTCTGAACATCGGGTGGGGTAATACCGGGGTGGGCAATGTCGGGTTCGGGAACTCGGGTAGCAACAATGTGGGTATCGGGTTGACCGGTGATAATCAGGTGGGGTTCGGGGCGTGGAATTCGGGGTCGGGGAATGTGGGGTTGTTCAACTCGGGGACCGGGAATGTCGGGTTCTTCAATTCCGGGACGGGGAATTACGGGATCGGGAACTCGGGGTCGTTCAATTCCGGGATCGGGAACTCCGGGGTGGCGAACACCGGGGTGTTCAACGCCGGTGGGTTCAACACCGGGTGGGCCAATGCGGGCAGCTACAACACCGGGGGGTTCAATGCCGGTGATTTCAATTCCGGGTCGGCCAACCCCGGTGATGTCAACACTGGCAGCTTCAACACCGGGGACACCAACACCGGGTGGGCCAACACCGGCAACCTCGACACCGGGGCGTTCATCTCCGGTGATCAGAGCAACGGATTGTTGTGGCGCGGTGACCGCCAGGGCCTGATCGCGGCCGACTACACCCTGACCATCCCCGACATCCCCCTGACCCTGACCGGCGGCGGCATCCTCAACATCCCCATCACCGGCAACATCACCGGACTCACCGTCAACCCGATCGGGATTCACGGAGTCGGTGGCGGCGGCATCCCGGTCGTTGGCCACCTAACGCTGCTCGGGCAGACCCCGAACATCAATGTCGGTATCAGCCTTCCCGATCCGGTCGGACATGTCGGCGTCGACGTCCCAGGCTTGCCGATCAGACTGGAAATCGGCGTCGCCAACAACTTCCTGCAGCCCATCACAACACCGACGATCCGGATAAACACCATCGCGTTCAACAACCTGGTGGTGGGTGGTGTGGGGACGCCGTTGACGGTGAATGTGGGTGGGAGTGCGGGTCCGGTGGTGGTGCAGTTGTTGCATGTGGGTGCGGCGCCGGGGTTGGGGAATGCGACGGTGGCGCCGTCGTCGGGGTTCTTTAATTCCGGTGCGGGTGGGGTGTCGGGGTTCGGGAATATCGGGCAGGTGGTTTCCGGGTACGGCAATGTCGGGTCGATGGTCTCGGGGGTGAAGAACCTGGGTGGGTTGTTGTCGGGGGTGTCGAACCTGGGTGGGTCGTTGTCGGGGGTCAGCAATACCGCGTCGGTGGGGGCGGGGCCCTCGGGTGTGCTGGGTGTGGGGTTGGCAAGTGTGGGTGTGGGCAATGTCGGGTTCGCTGATGTCGGTGGGTGGAATGTGGGTGCCGGCAATGTCGGTGACGCGAATGTTGGTTTCGGAAATCAGGGCGCGTGGAATCTGGGGTTGGGCAGTGTGGGGAGTTTCAATCTGGGGTCGGGGAATGTGGGTGGCCATAATGTGGGGTGGTCGAATCTGGGGTCGTTGAATGTGGGGTTGGGTAATCAGGGTGACTCGAATTTCGGGTTCGGTAATAGCGGGTGGGGGAATGTGGGGTTCGGGAACTCGGGTAGCAACAACGTGGGTATCGGGTTGACCGGTGATCATCAGGTGGGGTTCGGGGCGTGGAATTCGGGGTCGGGGAATGTGGGGTTGTTCAACTCGGGGACCGGGAATGTGGGGTTGTTCAATTCGGGGTCGGGGAACTGGGGGATCGGTAATTCCGGGGAGGGCAACGTCGGGTTGTTCAATGCGGGCCGGCTCAATACCGGGGTGTTCAACGCCGGGGTGCTTAACACCGGGGTGGGGAATCCGGGCAGTTACAACACCGGTGGGTTCAACGTGGGGGTGGGCAATACCGGGTCGTTCAATCCCGGGCAGGTCAATACCGGGGATTTCAATACCGGGGATTACAACACCGGGTGGGCCAATACCGGGGACTTCAACACCGGCGGGTTCAACCAGGGCGATCTGAACAACGGCTTCTTCTGGCGCGGAGACAACCAGGGCCAGGCCGCGCTGGACTACACCCTGACCATCCCGCGCATCGCCATCGGCCTGGACGTCACCATCCCCCTCAACATCCCCATCACCGGCGCCCTCGGCAACATCGTGATCGACCCGTTCACCATCCCGTCCCTCGACCTGGTCAATCCCAACGGCGGCGGAAACAGCATCACCGGCAGTATCGGACCACTCCGAACAGATCCGATCGTCATCCTCGGTCCGTCCCTGAGCCTGCTGGTGGGCGGCCCCGGCGAGGGGCTGCACCTGAACATTTCCGGTCCGGGCTTGGGTCCGCTGGTGGTTCCGGTGTTGGGGTTGGTGGCGGGGCCGGGGTTGGGCAATGTCACTGGTGGGCCGTCGTCGGGGTTTTTCAATAGTGGGTCTGGGAGTGGGTCGGGGTTTGGGAATGTGGGTGGGGGTTCGGGTTGGTGGAATGTGTCGTCGGGGGTGGTGGGGTTCTCGGGTGTGGGGAATGTGGGGGCGTTGGGTTCGGGTGTGTTCAATTTGGGTGAGGGGGTCTCGGGCTGGTCGAATGCGGTGGCGGGGTTGGGTGCGGGTGTGGATCGGGTGTTCAACCTGGGGGTGGCCAATGGTGGTGGGTGGAATCTGGGGTTGGCGAATGTGGGGGATTACAACCTGGGTGGCGGGAATGTGGGTGGGCATAATCTGGGTGGCGGCAATGTGGGTGTGGGGAATGTCGGGGCCGGTAATCATGGTGACGGCAATTACGGCTGGGGCAATCTGGGTGATGTCAATGTGGGTGGCGGTAATGCGGGTGTCGGGAACCGGGGGTGGGGTAATAGCGGCAGTCTGAACATCGGGTGGGGTAATACCGGGGTGGGCAATGTCGGGTTCGGGAACTCGGGTAGCAACAATGTGGGTATCGGGTTGACCGGTGATAATCAGGTGGGGTTCGGGGCGTGGAATTCGGGGTCGGGGAATGTGGGGTTGTTCAACTCGGGGACCGGGAATGTCGGGTTCTTCAATTCCGGGACGGGGAATTACGGGATCGGGAACTCGGGGTCGTTCAATTCCGGGATCGGGAACTCCGGGGTGGCGAACACCGGGGTGTTCAACGCCGGTGGGTTCAACACCGGGTGGGCCAATGCGGGCAGCTACAACACCGGGGGGTTCAATGCCGGTGATTTCAATTCCGGGTCGGCCAACCCCGGTGATGTCAACACTGGCAGCTTCAACACCGGGGACACCAACACCGGGTGGGTCAACACCGGCAACCTCGACACCGGGGCGTTCATCTCCGGTGATCAGAGCAACGGATTGTTGTGGCGCGGTGACCGCCAGGGCCTGATCGCGGCCGACTACACCCTGACCATCCCCGACATCCCCCTCACCCTGGGCGGCGGCGCCCTGATCAAGCTGCCGGTGACCGGCAACATCGCCGGGCTTACCGTCAACCCGTTCACGATTCACGGCGTCAACGGCGGCGCGATTCCGGTCAACTTCGACATCGTGGTCGACGCCAAGACCGACGGCTTCGACCTGGTGATACCGCTTCCCGACCCCTTCCCGAATATCCACGTCCCGGTCTCAGGCCTTCCCATCAGCTTGGCGATCCCGCTGCGCTCTGCGCTCGACCCAATCCAAGTGCCACAAATCCAATTCGGGGCTATCCCGCTCAACCTCACCGTTGGCAGCGATACGACACTCCTCACCATCGGTCTCACCGGGGGAAGCGGCCCGATCGCCGTACCGGTCACCTCCCTGCTCCCGATGACCGGCATCGGCAACTCGACAACCGCCCCGTCGTCGGGCTTCTTCAACTCAGGCGCCGGCGGCACATCCGGCTTCGGGAACATCGGCGACACCATCTCCGGCCTCTTCAACGTCGGCTCGCATGTCTCCGGCTTCGAGAACTACGGCGGCGAACTACTGTCCGGCCTGACCAACCTCGGCAGTGCTATGTCCGGCTTCGGCAACACCAGCAGCCTGGACATCGCGATAGCCGGCCTGATCTCCGGCGTCGGCAACATCGGCAACCGCCTGTCCGGGATCTTCCTGCAAGGCAGCGTGCCGTAGCCCGTGCGCGACAAGTAGGGTTTCCCCAGCACAGTAGGGCTCCCGGGGGAGGAGTCCGATGGGGAAGGAACAGCGAAAATGGCATTCCTGGACAAGGCCAAAGACCTGCTCGCGCAGAACGCCGACAAGGTCGAGACGGCGATCACCAAGGCCGGCGAGTTCGTCGACGACAAGACACAGGGCAAGTACTCCGACACCATCCACAAGGTGCAGGAGGAAGCCAGGAAGATCGTCGACACCGGCGGCCAGCAGAGCTGACGAAATGGCGAAACTCTCCGGATCCATCGATGTGCCGCTGCCGCCGGAACAGGCCTGGACACACGCCTCCGACCTGAACCGGTACCGGGAATGGCTGACCATCCACAAGGTCTGGCGCAGCAAGTTGCCCGACGTGCTGGAAAAGGGCACCGTCATCGAGTCCTATGTCGAAGTCAAGGGCATGCCCAACCGCATCAGGTGGACGATCGTGCGCTACAAGCCCCCGGAGGGCATGACCCTCAACGGCGACGGTGTGGGCGGGGTCAAGGTGAAACTGATGGCCAAGGTCGCTCCGAAAGAGCAGGGTTCGGTCGTCAGCTTCGACGTGCATCTCGGCGGGCCGGCGCTGTTCGGGCCGATCGGCATGGTCGTCGCCGCCGCGCTGCGCAGCGATATCCGCGACTCGCTGCAGAACTTCGTCAGGGTGTTCGCCCGCCCGGACCCGGGGACGAACGGCGACAGCGTCCTGCGTCGCTGAGACTGATCGGCGATGACTTTCCGGCGCGTGCCGAGTCGATATCGAGGTACCCACCGACCAAGGAGGAATCTCAATGAAGTTGTCAAGCCGCCGCAGTGTTAGGCGCGGTGGGTTGATAGGGCCGATGGTCGCGCAGCATGGCCCAGAGGACGTTGAGGCGTCGGCGGGCCAAGGCGAGGACGGCTTGGGTATGGGTTTTGCCTTCGGATCTTTTGCGGTCGTAGTAGTTGCGCGAGGGTGTATCGGTGCGGATGGCGATCTGGGCGGACAGATAGCAGGCGCGCAGCAGGCGACGGTCGTAGCGGCGGGGGCGTTTGCGGTTGCCGCTGATGCGCCCGGAATCGCGCGGTACTGGTGCCAGCCCGGACACGCCGGCCAGGCGGTCGACGGAGTCGAAGGCGCTCAATTCGCCTCCGGTGGCGGCGAGGAATTCGGCGCCGAGCACGACGCCGAAGCCGGGCATGCTCACGATGATCTCGGCGTGGCGGTGGCGGCGAAATCGGTCCTCGATCATCGTCTCAGTCGCGCCAATCTCGGTGTCGAGGGCCATCACCTCCTTGGCCAGCCGGGCGATCATGGTGGCGGCGAGGTTTTGACCAGGCACGATGCTGTGCTGGGCGTTGGCGGCCTCGATGGCTTTGGCTGCGACGGCAGAGGCGTTGCGCGCCTTGCGTTTAGCAAGCCAGGCCGTCAGCCGGGCAGGGCCTGCGCGGCGCAGCCCGTCGGGGGTCTGGTAGCCGGTCAGCAGGATCAGTGCGGCCTTGCTGGTGCTGTAGTCAAAGGCGCGCTCCAAAGCGGGGAAGTATTCCAGCAGCTGGGCTCGCAGCCGGTTGATCGCCCGGGTTCGATCGGCGACCAGATCGGTGCGCCGGCTGGAAAGGATGCGCAGCTCGACGGCGATGTCATCGCCGGGCCGCAGCGGCTGCAGATCACGGCGCATCCGGGCTTGGTCGGCGATGACGGCGGCGTCTTTGGCGTCGGTTTTGCCGTCGCCGCGATAGCCGGCCGAGGCGTGGTAGACGGTGCGGCCGGGAATGTAGAGCAACCGCTGCTCGGAGGCGATGAGCAAGGTAATCAGCAACGCGGCGCCGCCGGCGTTGAGGTCGATCGCCCACGTAATGTCACCGCCGTCGGCCAGCGCCGTCACGGCTCCAATCAGATCCAGCAGCGCCGTTTCGTCGTTAACGACGCGTTGCGACAGCAGCTGAATCCCTTCGACGTTTATGACCACGCAATGGTGGTCGGATTTACCGGCGTCAACACCGGCCCAGACTTGTTGTCTCACAGCCACCTCCGTGATCGTTGTCATCGCTACCAACCCAGCAGACGACCACGCCGACGTGTCCTTACACAGCGATCAAATCGCATCTCTCAATTAGCGGTCGAGTCGTTGCGGGACGACGGGCGGCCAATCCTCCTCGGCCATCAAATACAGCAACCACATGCAAGCCATACCCGACGTCCCTGGGCAATTCGAAGCCTAGAGCTAAGGGCAACGACCACCCTTCAAGAAAGGTAAGGACCTCGTGCCCATCCGTGACCACGCCCCACTCGGCGCCCCCTGCTGGATCGACCTCACCACATCCGACGTTGACCGTGCCCAAGATTTCTACGGCACCGTCTTCGGGTGGACGTTCGAATCCGCCGGACCCGACTACGGCGGCTACATCAATGCGGCCAAGGACGGCCGCGCCGTCGCCGGTCTGATGGCCAACAATCCCGAGTGGCAGGCTCCGGACAACTGGGCCACTTATTTCCACACCGCCGACATCACCGCGGCGGTCTCGGCCGTCACCGCTGCCGGCGCCTCCGGTTGCCTGCAGCCCATGGAGGTTCCCGACAAAGGCTTCATGGCGGCGGCGGCCGACCCGAGCGGCGCCGCCTTCGGCCTCTGGCAACCGCTGCAACACCGCGGCTTCGAGGTTGTAGGCGAGGCCGGCGCGCCGGTCTGGCACCAGTTGACCACGCGTGACTACCGCGCCGCCGTCGACTTCTACCGTGAGGTGTTCGGGTGGCGCACCGAGCAGGTCAGTGACACTGACGAATTCCGTTACACCACAGCATGGTTCGACGATCAGCAATTACTCGGCGTGATGGACGGAGCGGGATGCCTGCCCGAGGGCGTGCCGTCGCAGTGGAACATCTTCTTCGGCGCCGAAAATGTCGACAAGACGCTGCAGGTGATCACCGACAACGGTGGGGCGGTGCTGCGCGAGGCGGAAGACACCCCGTATGGGCGGCTGGCCGCGGCCGCCGATCCGACCGGAGTCGCCTTCAACCTGTCGTCGCTGGAGGGCTGAGCCGACCCACTCGGCTAACCTCGCAACCATGAGTCGCCGTCCGGACCCAGGCTGGTTGGTGGCGCTGTTCGCAACCGCCGTGTTGGCCAGCGCCTGGATGCCGTGGTTGGCGACGAAGGTCAACGGCGGCGGCTGGGCGAACGCCGTCGGCGGCACCCACGGCAGCCTGGAGCTGCCGCGTGGCTTCGGCGCCGGCCAGCTCATCGTGTTGCTGTCGTCGATGCTGTTGGTGGCCGGCGCGATGGTCGGTCGCCGCCTCTCGGTGCGGGCGGCTTCTATTGCCGCGCTGGTTGTTTCGCTGCTGATCGGTGCGCTCATGGTGCTGTATTACCAGCGCAACGTCAATGCGCCGGTGTCGGCCGAATACGGGTTGTATGTCGGAGCGGTCGCCGCTGGGTGCGCGGTGTTGTGTGCGCTGTGGGCGGTGGTCGGCGCTGCGTTCGGCGGCCGCCGGTCGGCTTAGACTTCCGCAATGTTCTCGGAGACGCGCTACGCGATGAACGGGGACTTGCGCGTCGCCTACCGCGCGTCCGGCGCAGGCCCGCGTGACATCGTGCTGGTGCCGAGCTGGTTCAACTGTTACGAACTGTTGCCCGAGCTGCCGGCGCTTCAGGGGTGGATCGAGGCGATGACCTCCCTGGGACGGTTGATCATGTTCGATCAGCCGGGCACCGGCGCGTCCGATTGGGCCTTCGCCGGTGCGTTGCCGACGTTGGAGCAGTGGGCCGACAGCATCACCGCGGTCCTGGACGACGTCGGGAGTCGCGAAGCGGTTCTCGTCGCACCGAACGCCGCTTTCGCGCCCGCCGTGCTGTTCGCCGCCACGTATCCGTCCCGCACCACGGCGTTGGTCGGACTCGAGGTCTATGCCGATCCGGACGCGAGCACGGTCACGCCCACGGCCTTCTTCGATGCCATGGTCGCTGCGTGGGGCACCGGGGAGTTCGAACACGTGCTCAATCCCGATATGCCGTGGAACGAGGAAATCCGGGCAACCTGGGCGCGATACGAACGCCTGACGGCGAGCCCACGGACCGTTGCCCTGATGATGCCGGTGGTGTCCGAATTGGAGATACGAGCGCTGCTCCCGGCCGTCCGCGTGCCGACGCTGGTCGTCCAGCACACGGACGGCTCATTCGTCCGACCAGCCGACGGCAAGTATGTTGCCGACCATATTCCGGGCGCGAAACACGTTGAGCTGCCAGGGCGCAACCTCTATCACAACGTCGAACCCTGGCGCGAATCATTCCAGCACGTAGCGGAGTTCCTCACCGGCCGGCAGCCCGACGTGCCCGACGACCGTATTCTCGCCACGGTGCTGTTCACCGACATCGTGGACTCGACCCGCCGGGCGGCAGAGATGGGCGATCGTGATTGGCATGCCTTGCTCGACGCCCACGACGCCGTCGTGCGATCGCAGCTCGCCCGGTTTCGGGGTCGCGAGGTGAACACTTCGGGTGACGGCTTCCTGGCCATGTTCGACGGTCCGCAGCGAGCGATCCGCTGCGCCATGGCGATTCGTGACGCGGTTCGGACGCTCGGCATCGAGGTGCGTGCGGGGTTGCACACCGGCGAATGCGAGGTCCGTGGCGATGACATCGGCGGGATCGGCGTGCACATCGGGGCGCGGGTCAGCGCTCTGGCCCGACCGAACGAGGTGCTGGTGTCCAGCACACTGCGCGACCTGGTGATCGGATCAGGACTCGGATTCGAGGACCGCGGTGCGCACACCCTCAAGGGTGTGCCTGGCGAGTGGCGTGTCCTGGCGGTCGCCTCCGCGTAAACCGTTGGGGCGTGGTCAGAATGGCGGCGGTTCGTCGGGGGTGCGTGGGGGGTTCCGGGGCGGGTTGCGTTCAGCTCGAAGGGAATTCGTGCGTTCCTGAGGCCGAACTATCGGCCGGCTCGTTGACGCCGTAGACGAACGGCGCGAACACGATCTCGCGGCCGTCGGGATCCTGATAGGTGACCGCTCCCATCGCCTCCCAGTACGGGTGCTGCTCGACGCGCGGAACAGACGCCGCTTCCAGGCGCGCGATCGCGGCATGCTGGGCTTGCCGATCCGGAAAGTACAGGCACAACTGTTCGTGTTGGTCGACGGCAACAGGCTCAACCGATTCGACGATTTCCATCGTCAGGTTCCAGCTGGGCAGGCCGAAGATCGCGCCGTTGCTGCCGTAGCTGTCGCCGAAGGTCTCGTGCAGCGGCAGCCCCACCAGCTCGCGGTAGAACCGCACCGTCTCCGCGAAGTTCGATGAGCGCCGGGCGAATCGGATCGAGCCGATCGACGCCAGCGACAGCGGCCAGTGCGTTGTGCGGTGCTTGCCCATCTGCCTCTGCCTACAGCCCCACGGCCTCTGCCGCCGTCTCGGCGCGATCCCACCGCCTCAACTCCGTACCGGGCACCCACGTCGAATGCGTACCGCTGCAAATGCGTTCCGGCAGAGCCAGTTTGCACACCGGGCCGTCGCCGACCCGGGCGGCGTCGAACACCAGGCAGTACGACGCGTCGGCGGTCATGTCGGTCGTCAGGGTGACCAGATAGCCGTCGTCTTCGGCGCCGCTGCCGCCCACCCGGGGCGCCATCGCCGTCTCGCTGCCATAGACGCCCTCGCCGAATGAGTACCGCTCCTCGCCGCCGGTGAGCAGGTCGTGTTTGACCAGTCCGTCGAACAGGAACCAGCCGGGCTTGCCGCTGGCGGCGTACACATAGCGGTAGGGCGAAGTCGCGTAGTCCGCGTTGATCATGCCGAATTCAGAGATGGAATCCGACAGTGACTCTTCCTTGACCGCACCGGTGACCAGGTTGAACCGCCAACGGTGCAACCGGGCCTGCATCCGATCCAGGGCCAGGAACCGAAACAGCTTCTCCCACTTGCCCGCCGGCCCCGCACCGCTTTGCAGTGGTTGCGGTGAGCCCTCGTAGAAGCCGTCCAGCACGATCTCGTCGCCGTCCTCGTAGGCGTTGGTGAAGTGCAGCACGAACGTCGGGTCCGCCTCGAACCAGCGGATCTCGGCGCTCGAGCCGCGGCGCGGGATCACCGCGAAGCGCGAGGGCATGTCGGGGTAGAAGCGCGGCAGGTGCACCTTGTGTTCGAGCATGTGGGGATCCCAGAACAGCGGGAAATCGTTGAGGATGGCGTAGTTTTCGGTGAACGCCATGTCGTGCGGCAGTCGCGGACCGGGTAGCGGGATGTCGACGTAGTGGGCCAGGTCGTTGTTCTCGTCGACCACGCCGTAGTGCATGTACGGGTCCTGCTTGCTGTAGTTGAAGAACAACAGCTCACCAGTTTTGTTGTCCACCTTGGGATGTGCGGATACGCCCCAGTCGACCGGAAACCCGCCGTTCCAGCTCTCCCTGCCCAGCGTGGTGCCGGAATACGGGTCCACTCGGTACAGGTCGCCGCACTGGTAGAAACTGGTCAGGGCGATTCCCCGGTGCACGATGACGTCGGTGCTGGACGCGTCTTTCATCAATTCGCGTGCGCCCCAGCCTTTGTCGCGTTTGGCGAACTGCACGGGCTCGGCCAGGCCCGGCCACAGCGGCCCGCCCGCTTCGTTTTCGGCCAGGAAGCCCTCGGTCTGCACGAAACGGTTGCGGTAGAACGCCTTTCCGTCGCGGAACCCCACCACGTGCAGCATGCCGTCGCCGTCGAACGGGTGGTAGGTCTGGAACGCCGGGTGCAACGGGTTCTCGGTGTTCCGCAGATAGATGCCGTCGAGATCCGCCGGAACCTCACCCTCCACCGCTGTCAGGTCGTCGGCGTTCCACTCCGTGGTTTGCGGGCGCCACGGGCCGGTGCGGTAGGGGTGGTCGTCATCCTCGGGCAGGGTCGACAGGTATTTGCCAATCACCTCGACATCCATGTCACATTCCTCGCGTAGTGCTGACAACGAAACTGACCGTGGTGGCGGTGCTGCCGCCGAAGTTCAACGTGCCGAAGCTCTTCGCACCTTCGACCTGGTAGTCGCCGGCAGCGCCACTGACCTGCTTGGCCGCGTCGAGCAACATGCGCACTCCCGATGCCCCCACCGGATGGCCGCCGCCGATCAGGCCGCCGCTGGGGTTGATCGGCATCCGGCCGCCGATTTCGATCTCCCCGTTCTCGATGGCCTTCCACGATTCGCCCGGCCCGGTCAGCCCGATGTGGTCGATGGCCAGGTACTCGCTGGGGGTGAAGCAGTCGTGCACCTCGAACCCGTCCACGTCGTCCAGCGTCACCTCGGCGCGCCGCAACGCGTCGAGCACCGCGGCCCGCACGTGCGGCAACACGTACGGGTCGTCAGCCGAACGATCCAGCTTTTGGCGCAACCCCAACCCGACGGTGCGATGCCCCCAGCCGTCGATGCGGCCCACCGGTCGTGCGTCGGGGTGATCCCGCAGATAGGCGTCGCTGACCAGGATCACTCCGGCGCCCCCGTCGGTCATCTGGCTGCAGTCCAACCGCCGCAGCCTGCCCTCGGTGACGGGATTGGTCTCGTCGTCATCGGTGATCGGGTCCGGAACTGTCCAGCCCCGCGTCTGCGCATTCGGGTTGCGGCGCGCGTTGGCATAGTTCACCGCGGCGATGGCCCGCAGATGAACGTCGTCGAGCCCGTAGCGGCGCCCGTACTCCTCGGCGACCTCCGCGAACATCGACGGCCACATGTATCGGGCATCGGCACCTTCGTGTCCAGTCCAGGCCGCCGCACCCAGATACTGGGCGGCGGTGTCACCGGGCACGGTCTTCTCCAACTCGAGCCCGACGACGAGCGCGCTGTCGTATGCCCCGGACCGCAGGTCGGCCATCGCCGCCAGCGCCGCCACGCTCCCCGACGCGCACGCCGCCTCGTGTCGTGACGCCGGCGTATCCCAGAGGTCGCCGCACACCGTGGCCGGCATCGCGCCCAGATGTCCTTGTGTGGCGAACATCTCACCGAAGGCGTTGCCCACGTGAACCACTCCGATGGCCGCGGCATCCACCCGGGTAGCCGCCAGTGTGCCGTCCACCACCTCGGCGGTCAGGGCGGCGAAGTCGCAACCCTCCCGGGTCAGGTTGCGAGCGAAGTCGCTCTGATAGCCACCCAGAATCCACACGCCAGCAGCGGAGCCATCCATACGCCGCACGGTACTCCCAGGTGAGACCGGGCAGCACGGCATGTCTGACGTGCCGCGGGGTGGGCCCGAAACGGCCCGAAATATAAGCGGTCCCGTCGGCTCTCGGGCTGAACCGACGGGACCTGGGTGGGCATATAGGCCGGCCGATACGCCCACCTCCGTTTTCTCATTGCCATCCTCGACGAAAGGCAAACATCTCTTCTTGACAACATCTGGCGCCGCGCGCCGGAATCGACGCGGAACTCTCGAAACGCGAAGATCTTTGGGGCGGAGCGATTGTTGACAAATTTTTTTACAGAACCGCTGTGATTTATTGCGAACGGTTGCCCGTCGGCCCCGGGCCGGTGGGCGGCTGCTGGATCACCACGACGGTGGGCTTGCGCTTGGGCTGCTCGTCGTCCTCGGTCGCGGAGTCGGCTCCGGTCGGACCCGTGCCCGTGCTGCCGCGGCCTGCCATACTCGCCAGAGCCATGCCGCCCAGCAGAGCCGCCGGCGCCGCGCTCAGGTTCGTCGGGGTGGGGCCGGCGCCGACGCTGGTGCCGGGCAGTGACTCGACGGCCAGCCGGATCTCCGGTGCCGCCACCGTCCAGCTGTGCGGGACCGTCAACGGTCCCACCAAGGCGGCCTGACCCACCCCGGCGCTTGCCGCGCCTCCCTGCGAGTTCGGCGTTGACCCCAACAAATGCGTCCAGGAGCCGCCGTCCTGATCACGTTCCTCGTCGCGATCGGGCCCGGAACTGGCGCCAGGAATGTTCCACGGCCGGGCCGAGTTCACCGACGCATTGACTGCGCCGACGCCCAAGCTGGCCGTCCCGATGGTCGCGATGTAGAGGGCCAGCACGTCCAGGTCGCCGATCGGCGTGGGGATCGCGGCCGCCGACGCCGGGATCCCGGACGAGACCGGCGAGATCAGAGCCGCCAGTCCTTGCAGCGTTTGGGCAGAGATCGACGACATCAGATCCTGGGCGGTCTGCCCGCTCACCGCCGCCGCGGCCGCGGCCGGGCCCGCCGGGTCGGCGGCCTGCGTCGGTGCGGTGAAGGGAAGCAGCGTCGACGCCGTCTCGGACGACGCCGCGTAGGCGAACATAGCGGCGGCGTCCTGAGCCCACATCTCGGCGTATTCGGCCTGCAAAGCCTCGATCGCGGGACTGTTCTGCCCCAGCAGGTTCGTCGCGGCCAGCGACATCAACTGCTCGCGATTGGCCGCGATCAACGGCGGCGGCACCGTCATCGCAAACGCGGTCTCGTAGGCCGCGGCGGCGGTGCGCGCCTGGGCCGCGGTTCGTTCGGCCCGCATTGCGGCCGCACTCAGCCAGCCCGCGTAGGGGGCGGCCGCCGCAGCCATGGACGCCGACGCCGGACCGAACCACGACTCCACCGCGAGGCCGGTGATCACCGTTCCGTACGAAACCGCCGCCGAATTGAGGACCGCGGCCAGACCGTCCCAGGCGTTGGCGGCGGCCAGCATCGAACCCGCCCCGGGACCCATGTACATCCGGGCCGAATTAATCTCCGGCGGCAACAGCCCGAAGTCGGTACCCAACCCGGTTCCTATCGAGCCGAGACCGCATTGGCGGCCTCAGTGACCGCGTAGGAGCCGGCGCTGGCTGCCAGCGTGCTGATGAACAACTCGTGGATCACCGAAGCGTGCGCGCTGATGACCTGGTATGTCTGGGCGTGCCCACTGAACCGCGCGGCGGTGAGCACTGAGACCTCGTCGCCGGCAGCCGGAATGACTTCCGTGGTGGGCGCGAAGGCGGCGTCGCTCTGAGCAACGACCGCCGACCCGATCCCGCGCAGGGTGCCGGCTGCCGACGCCAACGTCTCCGGGTGGGTGACCACAAACGACATCCGCGTCTCCTTTGACCGATGGCCGAACCGAAGCGCCTGTGCCTGAGGGGGATTGGATACCACTGTGGTGATGGCCACTTCCCGGGTCCGGCACGTGCTAGCTGCAGGTTACTGCTTTGGTGACCTAACGGTTCAAGTTTGACCGCGATGTTTTTGAAGAAATCGACTGTCGGTGCGGGGCGCGGTCAGGGGAGCGGCGGGGCCGGCGGAGCGGACAGGGCCGGGGGAGCGTCCAGGGTCGACGGCGGAGCGAGCGTCGTCAGCGGGGTGGGGGTGGTGGTGGGGGCCGACGTGGTGTCGTTCATGGAGGTCGCCTGCTGGCTTCCCGAGTCGACGCCCAGCGTGGCCGTCAGCGCTACGGCGGTCGCCGCGAAGGCGGTGTAGATGCCGACGTATTTGGTCGTGGAACTTGCCATGGCACTTCTCCTTAGTTGATTCGCAATACGAATCTCGAAAATCCGTATTACGGATCACCATAATCGCACTGGCGGGCCGGGGCAAGCCTGGGCCCGATGAGGTCAGTCGTTCGACTCGAGGCCCAGCGCGACGGTCAGTTCCAGTACGGTTCTGGGCTCGCCGAGTCGGTCGCCGAACAGCTCGCGCAGTTGACTCATCCGGTAGCGGACTGTCTGGGCGTGAATGAAGAGATCGGCTGCCACTGCGTCACGCCGGCCCTGGTGCAGCACCCAGGACCGCAAGGTTTCGGTGAGCCGGTCGGCAGTGTTGGGTGGCAGGCCGGACAGCGGCGCCAACACCCGGGCGCGCAGGTCGGCGGCCGCTTCGAGATCGGCGCCGAGCACGAGTTCGACCAGGTGGTCATCGGTGTCGACGGCGCTGGAGCCGCTCGCCTGCGACAGTTCCCGGGCGCGCAGGGCGCGATAGTAGGACGAGCGGACGTCCATCCACGGCCGGGCCGGACCCACCAACGCCTTTCTGGCGCCCAGAGCCGACAACAACTGACGCCGCGCCGTGCCGGCCATGTCCGGGACCAGAAGAACGGCAAGCGCCTCCGACGCATCCACTCCGGGTAGATCTTCGGCCAACTGCAGGGTGGATTGACCGAATTGTGCTGCCAGCCCGCGGGTTTGCGCCAACGGCACCAATACCGCGGTCAGCGTGTCGGGTGGCTGCCAGCCGGCCTGCTCGGCGGCGGCGGTCAGGGTTGCCGCGGTCTCTCCGGCCAGCAGGTCCTGGCTCAACCGGTCGAGGTAGCGCTGCCGGACCCGTCCGGTGGTGGCGAGTTCGTCGGCGTGGCCGGACACGCTGGATGCCGACAGCTCGTCGATGTAGGCGAAGACCAACTCGGCGAACCGTGCGATGGTGGACGCCGGAAGCCCGGCTGCGACGGCGGTCGCCGACAACTCCTGCCACGCGACCTGCGCGCCCACCCGGAAAGCCGCCAGCAAAGCGTCGATCGTCCGGCCCTGACGTGCCTCGCCACGCCCGAGTTCGTAGGCACCGTCGACGGCCTGCAGCAGCGACGTCCCGGCGTCGGTGCCTTCGGGCCGGGTCGCCAGCCGCAGGAAGATGCCCAGCGACGTCTGCACCGCGTTCTCGATGATCTGGCCCATCCGCCCACTGAACGCGTCGGCGTAGCTCGGTACCGCCACGGTGATCGCGGTCACTGTTCGCTCGGCCATCCCCGGAAGGATGGACTCCAGCGCCCTGACCACGGGTTCGTCCAGCTGTAGACCGCTAAGTCGAAGTGACGAATCCGCCAAATTTATCCCTTTCGAACAATTAATGCCCAGAAAACTACGCTGTCGAGTCAAGACTTTACATCCGGTGACAACGACGATGGAGTCATGACAACCTTGGCCACCCGACCCAACGTCGTCGGCGCACTGCGCGAGCGCGTGCTGAAGTTTGCCGAGCGGGTTACGACGCCGTTGGTCCCCAACGACTACCTGGACGTCATCGATCCGCTTCGATCCGGTGCCGACCTCCGCGGGCGCATCGTCGCAATTCACCCCGAGACCCGCGACGCCGCTACCGTCGTGATCCGGCCCGGGCGGGGCTGGCGCTCGCATGTGCCCGGACAGTATGTGCGCATCGGCGTGGACGTGGACGGTGTCCGTCAGTGGCGGGCCTACTCGCTGACCTCCAAGACCCAGCGGCGAGACGGTTGTATCGCGGTCACCGTGAAGGCGATTCCCGACGGCGTGGTCAGCAACCATCTGGTGCGCCGCGCCACCGTCGGGACGGTGCTTCAGCTGGATCAGGCCGCGGGTGAGTTCACCCTCGGCAATCAGGTGCCGGCGAAGATCCTGTTCCTCACGGCCGGCAGCGGCATCACCCCGGTGATGGGGATGTTGCGCAACATGGCGAGCCTCGGAGCGGCCGCGGACATCGTGGTCGTGCACTCCGCGCCCTCCGCGGACGACGTCATCTTCGGCTGGGAACTGCGCATGCTGGCCCGGGAGGGCCGAATTCGGTTGGTGGAAAGGCACACTGACACCGACGGAATGCTCGACGTGGCGCGGTTGGCTGATCTGGTCCCAGACTTCGCCGGGCGCGAAACGTGGGCATGCGGTCCGGCGGGTCTGCTCGACGCGATCGAACAGCGCTGGGACGCAGAAGGTATCACCGACCGGCTGCATATCGAACGCTTCCGCCCCGTCGTCATCACCGCCGGCGAAGGCGGCACCGTGACGTTCGCCAAGAGCGGCAGCGTCGTGGAAGCCGACGGATCCCAGACGCTGCTGGACACCGGAGAGTCCGCCGGGGTGTTGATGCCGTCGGGTTGCCGGATGGGCGTCTGCTTCGGGTGCGTGGTTCCCCTGCGTCAGGGCGCGGTGCGCGACCTGCGCAACGGCGAGGTCACCACCGCCAACCCGGGCGACAACGTACAAATCCAAACCTGTGTGTCCGCGGCCGCAGGTGCCTGCGAGCTAGACCTCTGAGGAGCTGAAATGACTGCCACCCAATCGAATCCGGCCGCCCACCTGTCCGACGAGGACATCGAGAACCTGGGCCGCGAACTCGACGTCATCCGCGAGAATGTGCTGGCCGGCCGCGGCGAGCGCGACGCCGCATACATCCGCAGCGTGATCGACGGCCAGCGTCGCCTGGAGCTGGCCAGTCGCGCGGTGCTGCTGTTCTCGCTGTTCCCGCCCGCTTGGCTGATAGGCACTGTGGGACTGTCGATCTCGAAGATCGTCGAGAACATGGAAATCGGGCACAACGTCATGCACGGGCAGTGGGACTGGATGCGCGACCCGAAGATCCACTCCACCACCTGGGAATGGGACAACGCTTCACCGTCGGAAATGTGGAAGCACTCGCACAACGAGGTCCACCACACGTACACCAATGTCCTTGGTAAGGACCATGATCTGGGTTACGGGATCATGCGGGTCGACGAGGACCAGCGCTGGAAGCCGTTTTATCTGGCGCAGCCGTTGTGGAATTTCATCAACGCCTGCCTATTCCAGTACGGAATCGCGGCATACGATCTCGAAATCGGTAAGTACCTGCAGGGCCGGAGCGACAAAGAAGAATTCCGGCGGCAGGGCAAGAAGGTACTGGCCAAGGTGCGCAGGCACGTGACGCGCGACTACGTGCTGCACCCCCTGCTGTCGGGTCCCTCGGCCGTCACTACGGTGACCGCCAACCTCACCGCAAATCTCGTCCGGAATCTGTGGACCCATTCGGTGATCATGTGTGGTCACTTCCCCGAAGGCGTACAGACCTACGAGAAGACCTCGATCGAGGGCGAAACTCGCGGTCAGTGGTACCTGCGGCAGATGCTCGGCTCCGCGAACATTTCCGGAAATGCGTTCCTGCACTTCATGACTGGCAATCTTTCTTTCCAGATCGAGCACCACTTGTACCCGGATCTGCCCAGCAACCGGTACCAGGAAATCGCACCGAAGGTGCAGGAGTTGTTCGAGCGGTACGGCTTGACATACACCACTGGCTCACTGCCCCGTCAGGTCGCCTCGGCCTGGAAGAAGGTCTTCCGGCTGTCGCTGCCCAACGACTTCGGGCGCAAAGCGTCGGGAGCCATCCAG
Organism: Mycobacterium paragordonae; assembly: GCF_003614435.1. Classification (NCBI taxonomy): domain Bacteria; kingdom Bacillati; phylum Actinomycetota; class Actinomycetes; order Mycobacteriales; family Mycobacteriaceae; genus Mycobacterium; species Mycobacterium paragordonae. The sequence goes on along the minus strand of NZ_CP025546.1, from coordinate 5,681,094 downwards.
CCCTCGGCGCTCCGCGAGGTGATCTTCGCCAGGCCGCGTCGGGAAGCGCAAGCCGCCTGACCCGGACATTCCCGCGTCGATTAATTCAGGCCAAATTCTGATATTCCGCAACGAGCCGTTTACCGAAGGTTGGTCGACCGAAAACGATTAGATACCAACCAATGTGGGTATCTTGCGGCAATGCAGTGGTGGATGCAACCTGCCCAGGAAGGCGGCCCGCTTCCGCGCTGGGTCGTCCTCGGTTACAGTGCCGTGCTCGCCCTCACGGCGGGTTTCGTGAACGCCGTCGCCATCTTGTTGCTGGCGTTTCCGGTCGCGAATGTGACCGCGGCCACGACGCAGCTGGGTATGAACACGGCGAACCCTTGGCTGTACGAAGGGCATCTGCTCGCCGCCATCATCTTCGGGTTCCTGTTGGGGGCGGCGATCGCGGGAGCGGTGCTCGCCCCGACCCGGGCGCAGGCCGGCCCGCGTCATGCCGCGTTGCTGATCTTCGAGGCGACGTTGCTCGGTCTGGCCGCCGCCGGTCTAGAGGACACTCCGGTCAGGGCGCTGCTGGACACTCTCGGTCTGGACCAACCGATCGTGCAGGCGGTCTGCGCGGCGACGGCGCTCGGCATGCAGAACGGGCTGACGTCGAGCTTCCGCGGCATGGCGGTGCGTACTACCCACTTCACCGGCACCATCACTGACCTGGGACTGATGATCGGCCGCAGTCGCGAGCACGGGCTGGAGAAGTGGAAGGCCACGGTCCTCTCCGTGACGTTCGTGCTTTTCCTGACCGGCGGGGTGATCGGGTTGCTCGTCGGTGGTCCGCTCGGCGGGTACGCGCTGCTGATTCCCGCCGTGACGTGCCTGGCGGTGGCGGCGGGTTGCCTGGTACACAGCCGTGGTCGCCGCGAATCCGAGGATGCGGCCGCGGAGTCGGTCCACGCCTGATCGCTAAAGGGCCACCGTGTCGTCGTATGAGAGCTGGGCCCAGTTCCGGAATTCCATGATCGCGGCTTCGCCCTGCGCCAGCTTCGGCCGGTCGCGGTAGATCTTGTTCTCCCAGATGGGGATGTCCTGCTCGATCTGTTTGCAGAAGTCGCGCGCGAACCCCACGCCCATCCTGGTCATTTCGCCCGTCTCGGGTTCGACGGCCACAAAGAACGTGTAACGCGCTTCGACGTATTCGCCGTCGATGGGGGTGACGGTGAGGATGGTGCACGAACGACCGAGGCCGCGATGCCGCACGACGTCGACGCCCATCCCGAACAGTTCTGAGTCCACCGCACCGGACACTGGCCCGCGCGGTGTCTCGAAGTTGACCTCGGCGATCGCGCGAAACAGGTGGCCGTCCTGTTCGACTTCGAGTGCGCCGAACGCCGAGACTCCGTGCACCGTGGCGAAATGGGCTATGTCGACGGTGTTTTCGAAGACTTCCTGCGGGTGCGAGCGGAATCGCCACCGTGCGTGGTCGGGGGCGTAGAAAGCGAAGGCGGCATCGTCGCTTTCCGGGATTTTGGGCAACTCCCACTCGGGTTCGCCGCCGCGCGAAGAGTGCCAGACGAAGATGATGCCGGCGCGTTCGGTGGTGGGCCAGCTGCGCAGTTTGGCAGTTGCGTTGGGCCGCTTGGTATACGGGATGTCGACGTTGCTCCCGGCACCGTCGAAGGACCACCCGTGGAAGGGGCATACGACGCAATCGCCGCGGACCGAGCCGCCGACGCCGATGTCTGCGCCCAGATGCGGGCAGTAGGCGTCGAGGACGTAGGCGGTGCCGGAGTCGCCCCGGTAGCAGACGAGCTGCCTGCCGAAGTACCGCAGCCCGACCACGTCGCCCTCGCCGACCTCATGGCTGTAGGCAACCTGATACCACCCTTTGGGATAGTCCGCGAAGGGAAACCGCTGCGGCATGGTGAAGCCTTCCCGGCCGGTGACTCAATTTTCTTATAATAGTAAATTAAGTCGTGGGCCGGTGCGTTCGGCGATCTTCCGCTCGCCACGCGTAGACCATGCACACTTCGCTCCGCACGTCGCCGTAGCGCTCGCGCTCACTGGCGTACCAATGCGTGGTGAACCCGTGCGCTTCGAGTATCTCGATGACCAGATCTTTGGTGGCGAAGTACTCCACCTCCGTCACCACTTGACGGACGATATCCCACTGGTTGGGTGTAATTCCTTGCAGCACCGCCACTTCGGCGCCCTCGACATCGGCCTTCAGGATGTCGATCCGATCGAGGTGGTACTCCTCGATGATCGACGACAGCGGGACCAGCGTGGCCGTCACCTTCTTGGTCCTGCCCATCCATGCGACGAACGGTCGCACAACTGCCCGGCTGAGGACGGCAGGAGCGAGTGGGATCATTCCCGCCACATCTGCCAGGAACCGATCCAATCGCTGGTGCGCAAAGTCAGCATCCTGCGTGCTCCACAAGGAGAAGTGTGGGTGGTGCTGGAAGATCACCTCTTCCTTTGTGGCGGACAAGCCGCAGTTGATCGCATGGATCTTCAACGACGCACCGGGTCGGGCGCCCATCGCGGCAGCGTAGTCGCCACGAGTGGCCGCAGCAGCGTTCGCCGCCAACACGGAGAAGGTCGTCGGAATGGGTTCGAAGGCGAAGATTTCAGCCTCACCGCGGCATCGGTGGGCGGCGAACAGCGTGAACATCCCGACGTTCGCGCCGGCGTCCACGATGACCGCGCCGGGCTGAAAATCGATGTAGTTGCCCTTCGCATACACGGAGTACTTGCCGAAGGTCTCTTCGTACAGGAAGTCGGTTTCGATCTTCTGCCATTGCCGGACGCGCAAGCCGTTGGGCAGAGTCACCGGGGTGCCACCGTTCGGATTCGTCCTGAGCAGCACCCGGGCCCGCCAACCCCCAGCCAGGATCAGCGCTCCCGCGAGACCGCCGACCAGCGCACGTCGGACCGGAACAGACTTCACCCGAGTATTGTCCACGGCGATCTCTGGTTGCGGTGCCGCCCGTGCGGTGATCGGCGGTCACACGAATTTGCAAGGTATCGCGTTTGTGCTGGTCACAGGGTGCCCCCGGCAGTGTGTGATTTCAGGACATAGTTGGCAGCTGTCTCGCGACATAGTTGACACCTCGGCAAGCCAGGAGGTCAGCCATGTCGAAGGCGCAGCTCGTGATCACCGCCGTGGTCCTGGAAGGTCGCAGCAAAAGCGATGTCGCCCGTGATTACGACGTCTCCCGGCAATGGGTGCAACAACTGTGCAAACGCTACGACACCGAAGGTGACGCCGCCTTCCTGCCCCACTCACGCCGGCCACACCACAGCCCGCACGCCGTCGCCCTCGATGTCGAGGATCGCATCGTGCGACTGCGCAAGACCCTGACCAAACGTGGCCTCGACGCCGGCGCCGACACCATCGCCTCTCACCTGGCCACCGACCCCACCATCACCAACGTGCCTGCCATCTCCACGATCTGGCGCATCCTGCAGCGCCGCGGCTTCATCACACCCCAACCCCACAAGCGCCCCCGCTCCTCCTGGAAACGCTTTGCCGCAGAACTACCCAACCAATGCTGGCAAGCTGACACCACCCACTGGCACCTCGCTCACGGCGGCGGTGCGGAAATCCTCAACATCATCGACGACCACTCCCGCCTAGACATCGCCAGCGTGGCCCGCCGCACCATCAGCGGCCCCGACGTCACCGCGACCTTCACCACCGCCTTCACCCGCTGGGGCACACCCGCCTCGGTGCTCACCGACAACGGCGCCATCTTCACCGGCGCGCCCCGCCGCGGCGGACGCACCTCCCTAGAAATCACCCTCGGCGAACTAGGCGTGCGCTACCTCAACTCCCGGCCCTACCATCCCCAGACCTGCGGCAAAGTCGAGCGCTTCCACCAAACCCAAAAGCGATGGCTCACAGCCCATCCCGCCACCACACTGGCCCAACTCCAACAACAACTCGACGAATTCACCAATTACTACAACACCGAGCGCCCCCACCGGGCGATCAACAGAACCACCCCCCAACAGGCGTTCAACGCCCGCCTCAAGGCCACACCGAGCGGCTACCTCATCCCGGCCCACTGCCGCATCCGAACCGACGTCATCGACGCCGCCGGCGTCATCACCCTGCGCCACAACAGCCGCCTACACCACATCGGCCTCGGCAAACGACGCACCGGCACCAAAGTCACCGTCCTCATCGACGACCTCGACATCCGCGTCCTGGACCGCAGCACCGGCCACCTCATCCGCAAACTCACCCTCGACCCCACCCGCGACTACCAACCACGCGGCGTGAAATGCGGAAACAGCCCAGAAAACCGGGACGAGGTGTAAACCATGTCTCGGGACACCTGTCAACGATGTCCCGAGACAGGACAAGGGTGCCCCCGGCAGGATTCGAACCTGCGACACCGGCTTTAGGAGAGCCGTGCTCTATCCCCTGAGCTACGGGGGCGACGGGCTGAGCTTACCGGGCGCACCGTCGACCGCCGACCGCTCGCCGATCAGCGCAGTTCGGCGATCACGTTGGCGAAGTTGTCGATGTGGTTGTCCTGCACGGTGAAGTGGGTGACACCGTATTTGTCCCGGTGCCCCACCAGTTTCTCGGCCATCTCGCGCGGAGAGCCGCTGAGCACCGAGTGCATGGCCAGCAACTCCTCCTCGGAGCGATCCGGCGCGTTGCGGCGGGTCAGGGCCAAGTTGGGAATGGTCTCGTCGGGACCGGGCACCGCGGTGATCACCAGGTTCAGCTCCAGCGCGCTGAACCGGTCACCCGCCGCATTGCGGACGAACTCGATGCGCTCGGCCAGGGGATCCTCGACGTCACGCACCTTGGCGCCGGTGAGCCCGATGATGTCGGCATGCCGAGCGGCGAGCGTCATCACCCGGTCACCGCTGCCGGCGATCATGATCGGGACCCGCGGGTGATTCTCGGTCAGGTATTCGGTCATGTGCTGCAGATAGTCGACCCGCGCACCGGCACTCGGATACGGCAGCTCGGCTGCTTCGAATTCCTCTCGGACATAACCGGTTCCGAGTCCCACCTCCAGGCGCCCGTCGCTCAGAATGTCCAGAGCCCCGATGTCGCGGCTCAACAGCGCCGGCTTGTAGAACGCGGCGTTGAGCACGTACATGCTCAGGTGGATCCGCTCGGTGACCATGGCGGCCGCGGTCAATGTCGGAAACGGCGCGGCCGCACCGAGATGGTCTGGCACGCACAGCACGTCGAATCCGAGATCCTCGGCCCGCTTGGCGATTTCCACCAACGCCTCCCGCGACCTGAAGTAGCGGATGCTCAAGCCGAATCGAAAATCCTTGTCCACCAACAACCTCCATCAATCCGAAGACAACTGCCAGGAACGGGCCGCCGCAGCCAACCCCTGGGCCAAACTGACCGTGACCGGTGACCAACCGTCCGCACCGGGGAGGGGGCTGCGCGGGCTCAAACCCCGGACCCGAACCGGCAGTTCCAGCTGTGTCCCCCCGCCGCGGACGCGGTTCACCGGGTTGTCCGGATGCAGGCCTCTCAGCGCCGACGGGATGGCGTCAAGATCGGTGACCACCTCATACCCCGGCAGTCGGACATGCCCGGCCACATGCGACGCAAGCGCGCGGTTGCGTCCGCCGGCCAGCAGTTGGGTGCTGCGCCCGATCCGGCCGTACCCGTGCAGTGAGACGGCGACGTCGACATGGTCGAGAAACTCCGCCAACTGGGCAGACTCGCCCGGATCGAACCGCGACGACGGCAGGTGGTGCGGGTAGCGGTCGGGGTGTCGCAGCACGTACACCGAGGCGCCCGCGTCGCGTGCGGCCCGTTCGGCGATCACGTCGGTCATCTGCTCGAGACCGCCGCCGTGGATGGCAAGAAATCCGAACCGGGACCGCAACCGGCTCAGCTCGACCATGCCCGGCTCGCTCAACAACGCTGAAAGCGACTGCGGCCCATCCCCGTTCGAAGACAGTGGCAGCGGCCACCGCGTCGGGTCCCAGCGGCGCAGAAAGTCGATCCAGCGTTGCGGCAGCCCATGATGCGTCGCGCCGTCGATGATGCGCGACAGGTAACCGGGCCGGGGAGGCCCGGGCGTCACCCGATGGTCGATGTACACCCACGCCGGCGAGAGGCCCGAGTCGGTGTGCACATCCAGTTGGTCCCGCCGGTAGCGGACCGGCACACCCTCGGCGCTGTCCAGGACGGTCAGGTCGCGATCGGAAAGCCGCCACAGCACGCCATGCACTTCGCCACCCGCGCACGGCTCGACCGTGGCCACCCCGCGCTCATTGATCAGCCAGTCGTGATCGGACAGCACCGCCCGGCGCGGGTCACCGGCATCGGGACAGCGTGCCGCCATCTGTCGCACGCACAGGTTGGATCCGTATGCGAAGTAAAGGTGCCGGCGGACCGGCATTCAGCCCGTCACCGTCAGATAGATCAGTGCCACGTTAAGCAGACTAATCATTACCGCCACCACCCAACCAACAGCCGTCGTGGCGGGATGGTTGGCATCGGCGCCCATCAGCTTCCGGTTGGCGGTGAGGCGGACCAGTGGCAGCACGGCGAACGGGATCCCGAACGACAGCACCACCTGGGACAGCACCAGGGTTCTGGTGGGGTCGACGTTCAATGCCAACAGCGCTATCGCCGGGCCCAGGGTGACGAGGCGGCGCACCACCATCGGCACCGACCAGTGCAGCAACCCCTGCATGATCATCGCGCCGGCGTAGGCGCCCACCGAGGACGACGCCAACCCCGAGGCCAGCAGCCCGATCGCGAACAGCACCGCGATGGTCGGTCCCAGGGTGTCGCGCACCGCGGCGTACGCGTCGTCGATGGATGCCACGTCACCGTGGCCGCGCATGTTGAATGCGGCGACCAGCAGCATCGCGGCATTCACTCCGCCGGCGATCACCATCGCGACCCCGACGTCCCAGCGGGTGATGCGCAGCAACCGGCGCCTGGCGGCGCCCGCCTCGGGCTGCCCGTGCCGGTCGCGGGACAGCCCGGAGTGCAGATACACCGCGTGCGGCATGACCGTGGCGCCCAGAATGGCGGCGGCCAGCAACACACTTTCGGTGCCCTGGAAGCGCGGCACCAAGCCGGACATCACCTCTCCTGCCGGGGGCGTGGCCACGAAGAAGCTGGCGGTGAACCCCAGAGCGATCACCAACAGCAGCCCGGTGATGACCGCCTCGAACAGACGCTGGCCGCGCCGGTCTTTGATCAACAGCAGCACCAGGGAGATGACTCCGGTGATCAGCCCGCCGAGCGGCAGCGGCAACCCGAACAGAATCCGCAACGCGATGGCCCCGCCGATCACCTCGGCGACATCGGTTGACATGGCGACGATCTCGGCCTGTGCCCAGTACGCCAGCCGGGCGGGACGCCCCATTCCGCGGCCGATCGCCTCCGGCAGCGAATGCCCGGTGACCAGCCCAAGCTTGGCCGACAGGTACTGAACCAGTCCGGCCATCACATTCGCGCCGACGATGACCCATAGCAGCAGATACCCGAACTTGGATCCCGAGCTGACGTTGGCCGCGACGTTGCCCGGGTCGACATAGGCGATCGCCGCGACGAAGGCAGGACCCAGCAGATACCAGCCCGCCTTGTCCGAGCCCGCCCTGTCCGTGACAGTGATGTCCTGCGCCAACTCCGCGACCTATCCCTACCGTTCGAAGTAAAAAGTTAGGTTAACCGAAACCTCGGACGTCGCGGTCGGCGCCCGCCCTAGCTGCGGTATTCCGGATTGGCGAAACTCGGGCGGCAGCCGGCGTCCCACTCGGTGCGCTGATTGCCTTCGGCCGGAATGCCGCCGCCGGCCTTCAACATGCGCGCGACGTGTATCAGGTTGTAGGTCATGAAGGTGGTGTTGCGGTTGGTGAAGTCATTCTCCGGGCCGCCCGACCCGGGGTCGAGGTAGGACGGGCCGGGGCCGGCCGGCCCGATCCAGCCCGCGTCGGCCTGCGGCGGGATGGTGTATCCCAGGTGCTGCAGGCTGTAGAGGATGTTCATCGCGCAATGCTTCACGCCGTCTTCGTTGCCGGTGATCAGACAGCCACCGACGCGTCCGTAGTAGGCGTACTGACCCCGGTCGTTGAGCAGGTGTGAGCAAGAGTAGAGACGCTCGATCACCCGCTTCATCACCGAGCTGTTGTCGCCCAGCCAGATCGGTCCGCACAGCACCAGGATGTCGGCGGCCAGCACCCGCTCGTACAGACTCGGCCATTCGTCTGTCTGCCAACCGTGTTCGGTCATGTCCGGCCACACGCCGGTGGCGATGTCGTGGTCGATGGCGCGCAGAGTGTCGACCTCGACGCCTTGCTCACCCATGATGCCGGCGCTGCGTTCGATCAGGCCGTCGGTGTGGCTCAGTTCCGGCGAACGTTTCAGGGTGGCGTTGATGAACAGGGCGCGCAGGGCGGTGTCAGAGGTCAAGGTTGCTTACCTGCCCATCCGGGTTCGTGGTGGCCTTTTCGCGGTGAGGATACCGGTGCCGGCAACCGCCACTCCGGTGGGCGATCAGTCCGCCGGCAAATACAAGCCCCGGCCCGGAATCAGTGGCAGATCCAGGGTGGTACGAATTCCGGGCGGGGCAGCCACCACCGCTGGAATCGCGTTGACCACCCGCATCGCGGTGGCGACCAGGCCAGCGTGGTTGTGGTCGCCGCGCCGGCTGCTCAGGCAGATGTCCATGGCATAGGACGGCTCGCCGGTGATCTCGACCCGATAGGAACCACCGGGCTGCGCGGGCTGTGGCCACTCGGGGCACAGATCCTCACGCAGTCGGGTGATGTGTTCGAGCACCACCGCGGGCCTGCCGTCGACCATGCCCAGCACCTCGAAGCGCAACGCGGCGGCACTGCCTTCAGGCACGTGGCCGGAGGCAATGTCAAACGCCTCCGGCGCCGGCACCCGCTCATACTTCTCGGTGACCTCATCGAGCGAAATGCCAAGGCCCGCCGCAAGTTGCCGAACCACCGAACCCCAGGCCAGGCTCAGCACCCCAGGTTGCAACAGGATCGGAGTCTCTTCGAGCGGCTTGCCGAAACCCATCACGTCGAACATGACGACAGCGCTGTCGTAGGTCGCGTAGTCGACGATCTCCATGCAGCGGACCTGCTCGACGCTCTGACAGGTACCGGCCAATGCCATGGGCAGCAAATCGTTGGCGAAGCCCGGGTCGATGCCGCCGACGAAAAGACTCGAATTGCCTTCGCGTGCAGCATCTTCGAGCGGCTTGATCAGTTCCTCCGGCAACACCTGCCATGGGTACTGCAGAAAGACCGGGCCGCTGCCCACGATGTTGACGCCGGCCGCCAGCACTCGCCGATAGTCCTCCAGCGCTTCGGGAAGGCGGTTGTCGGCCATGGCGTTGTAGACAGCGCACTGCGGTTCGGTTGCCAGAACGGCATCCAAATCCGTGGTGGCCAGGACGCCGGTGGACTCGTCCAGGCCGGCAAGTTCGGCTGCGTCCTTGCCCGCCTTCGCCTCTGAGGACACCCAAACCCCGGTGAGTTCGAATTCCGGGTTGCTGATCAGAGCTTTTAGTGAATGGACGCCGACGTTGCCGGTGCCGAGTTGGGCGACGCGTATTGCCATTAGCGGCTCCTCACAGATCCGGGACGGGGATGTCGAGGTTGGGGTAGGTAAGGCCGCCGTCGACCTCCAGCGTCTTCCCGGTCAGGAAGCCGCCGGCGGGTGAGGCCAAATAGACTGCGGCGGCGGCGATGTCGAGCGGATCGCCGAGACGGCGCAGCGGTGTCGCCTTCTCCATGGGCGCGCGCAGTTCTTCGTTGCCTGCCACCACGTCGAGCGCCGAGGTCAGGATCGACCCCGGCGCGATCGCGTTCACCCGAATACGCGGGCACAGGTCCAGCGCCGTCAGCCGGGTGTAGTGGGACAGGGCGGCCTTGGCGGTGCCGTAGGCGGCGAAGCCTCGCCCGGCCAGCCGGCCGATGGCCGACGTGATGTTGATGATGCTGCCTCCGCCGGAGTGCTCCAGCATCAAGGGCACCGCGGCGACGGTGAGGGCGTGCGCGGTGGCGACGTTGAACGTGAACGCGTCCTTGAGGTCTTTGGTCGACGTGGTCAGCAACGTATTGGGCATCGTGCCGCCGACGTTGTTGACGACGATGTCTAGTTTCCCGAACGCTTCGACGGCCGCGCCGGCCAACGTGGCGGTGTCCTCAGGATGGGCCAGGTCGGCGGCGACGACATGGGCGCGGCGCCCGGTCGCCCGGACCTGCTCGGCCACTTCGTCCAACTGGGATTGCGTCCGGGACGAAATGACGACGTCGGCACCGGCTTCGGCGAAAGCCACTGCCATGGCCGCACCCAGGCCGCGGCCTGCCCCGGTGATGACGGCTACCTTGTCGTCCAGACGGAACCTGTCGAGGATCACGAGGGCCTCGTTTCAGTAGACGGCCGAAACGGCGGCGCCGTCCCGGGAGATTTCTGTAACAGGTTCTAGTTTGTCACACCGCCCGGGAAACGTAACGCAGCAGGCCTCTAGAGAGAGCCGCGCGGCATCACCCACCGGTGTCGGAACGTCAATACGGTTGCGGCCGCCTCGAAACAGACGTCGTAGTGCACCACGACGAGTTTGTGAGCCGACGCAAGCGCGGCGGTCAGCAGATCGGCAATGTCAACCATGTGGTGCAGGCCGGTCTTCGCCAGAGCACGCTGCGCACCCAGGGCGGTGTGCCAGTGCTCGTCGTTGGTCGGCAGGTATTCCCGTGTCGCGCGGCGCTCGGCCAACCGCTCCTCGTATTCGTCATGTCCGGAAACCGCTGCAAGCGCTTCGGCGTCCAGTGACGCGGTGGTAGCGACGACCCCGGAGGCGAGCAGCGCGCGCAACCGGCGTGACACCTCCGGGTGGGACATTCTGGCGGCGGCACTGGTGTCGATCAGGTAGCGTCCTACCAGTGCCACGCTGAAGCTCCCTTCTTGCTGCGTACCACCAAATCCCCTTCGTACAAATGATTTTCGTCCAACTATCGAATAGCCACGCCGATGGCGCGGCGCTGTCGGGCGCGTGTCGGGCGTCCCAGGGCAACTCGCGGGCGAGGCTCTCGCCGGTCGTCGTTGAGCCGAACGTGTAAGCGCTCAAGCTAGTGGCGGTGCTGCGAATAGCGGCGCCTGAGAATGGCTTTGTTATTGAAACGTTATGTGACCAGCGGTCATTGTAAAGCGAATGGACACATCGGTTGAGAAAGAGTGCACTTCTTTAGGGCACGTATATGCGCGGGCGCAGAAACCGGCGCACAGGTGCTGGATAAAAGTAGGCGCCCGGGAGATCCACTCACCGGGCAACGGATCTGTCCGACTGCACGCGCATTGAAATGATCGGCCGGCTCGGGAAGGCAGACTGGGCTGAATTGATCCGCGTCGACGAATTATGCTGGCTCGCAGAGAATCTAGCCGTAGGGTGTGCGCACCCGGGCGGGTCGTTATGGCCGATCGAAGTCGCAACCGCGGCGCTGCGGCTCATCACACGCGATACCTGGATGGTATTGAATCCCCAGAAATGAATAGGGCCGAACAATTCATTATTGAGTAGCGTCGCCCCGGGTAGTCGGTGCCGTCGAATCAGGGATCTCGGTGGGCGGAAAGAATGGGGCACGCGAAGAATTGGAACGCCGCTGGGCGTTCGGGCGACGCACCGCATTCAAGCACGGCATCGCGGCCGGGTGGGTTCGTTCGCTGCACCCGGACCGGCTGCTCGGATGCGCTGAATCACGTTGGGCGACAAAGTATTTCTTCAAAAGAACCGCGCAGGGCGGGTCGCGACCGGCGATCCCGCGGGTGCGGGAGCGCCCCGGCACGGGCCGCAACGTCGCTTTCGTCGACTCTTTCACCGCACGTTACCTGTTGTTAATGTAGGGGCAAGGGAGTGAGGACAGGGTCTGGTCGGACAAGCCGTGGCGGAGGGGCGGCGGTTAGTATGTTTCATGTCTACCGATAGGAAGTGAATTGAAACTCAACCGATTTGGCGCCGCGCTTGGTGTGCTGGCCTCGGGTGCACTGGTGTTGTCAGCGTGCGGTAGTGACAACAACGCTGGTGGGGGAGGCCAGGGAACGTCGGGCGGCTCGTCGGGCAGCGTGAACTGCGGCGGCAAGAAGACGCTGAAGGCCAGCGGCTCGACCGCGCAGGCCAACGCGATGACTCGGTTCGTCAAAGCCTTCGAGTCGGCGTGCCCCGGCCAGACGTTGAACTACACCGGCAACGGTTCGGGTGCCGGGATTAGCGAATTCAACGGCAATCAAACGGATTTCGGTGGCTCTGACTCTCCGCTCGGCAAGGATGAGGCAGCGGCCGCGCAGAAGCGTTGCGGCGACGCACCGGCCTGGAACCTGCCGGTGGTCTTCGGCCCCATCGCGGTTACCTACAACATCGGCGGCGTCAGTTCGCTGAACCTCGACGGGACCACGCTGGCCAAGATCTTCAGCGGCGCCATCACCACCTGGAACGACCCGGCGATCGCGGCCATCAACTCGGGCACCAACCTGCCCGCCACGCCGATCCACGTCGTGTTCCGTAGCGACGAGTCCGGGACCACCGACAACTTCCAGCGCTACCTCGACGCCGCTTCCAACGGCGCGTGGGGCAAGGGCGCCGGCAAGGCCTTCAAGGGCGGCGTCGGCGAGGGCGCCAAGGGCAACGACGGCACCTCGGCCGCGATCAAGAACACCGAAGGATCGATCACCTACAACGAGTGGTCGTTCGCCCAGGGCCAGCACCTGAACATGGCCAAGGTCATCACCTCGGCCGGTCCAGAGCCGGTCGCCATCGGCACCGACTCGGTGGGTAAGACCATCTCCGGAGCCACAATTGCCGGTCAGGGCAATGACCTGGTCCTCGACACGCTCTCGTTCTACCGGCCTACGCAGCCCGGTTCGTACCCGATCGTGCTGGCCACCTACGAGATCGTCTGCTCGAAGTACCCGGACGCGCAGGTCGGCACGGCGGTGAAGGCGTTCCTGCAGTCGACCATCAGCGGTGGCCAGAATGGGCTGGGTGACAACGGTTACGTCCCCATCCCGGACTCGTTCAAGTCGAGGCTGTCGACCGCGGTCAACGCGATCTCCTGATCTGAGGTTCACGTGGTCAAAGCCCCGCTAGCAAAGCATGCGCTAGCGGAGGTAGACGCGCACGCGGCGAGGCGGGCGGACCGCCTGTTCCGGCTGGTCGCCGCGGCGGCGGGGAGCACCATCGTGATCGCGATCCTGCTGATCGCGGTGTTCCTGCTGATCAAGGCGATTCCGTCGCTGCAGGCGAACCAGGCCAACTTCTTCACCAGCGCGCAGTTCGACACCTCCGCCAACAAGCTGGCCTTCGGCATCCGCGATCTGTTCATGGTCACCGTGCTCAGTTCGATCACTGCCTTGGCGCTGGCGGTACCGATCGCGGTTGGTATCGCCGTGTTCATCACCCAATACGCCCCGAAGCGGCTGGCCCGGCCGTTCGGGGCGATGGTCGATCTGCTGGCCGCGGTTCCGTCCATCATCTTCGGCTTGTGGGGGATCTTCGTGCTGGCGCCGAAGCTGCTGCCGCTCGCCACGGTGCTGAACAAAAACCTGGGGTGGCTGTTTCTGTTCAAGAGCGGCAACGTCTCGCTGGCCGGCGGCGGCACGATCTTCACCGCGGGCATCGTGTTGGCGGTGATGATCCTGCCGATCGTCACTTCGGTGTCGCGGGAGGTGTTCCGCCAGACCCCGCCGATGCAGATCGAAGCCGCGCAGGCACTGGGCGCCACGAAGTGGGAAGTGATACGGATGACCGTGCTGCCGTTCGGTCGCAGCGGCGTGATCGCGGCCTCCATGCTGGGTTTGGGGCGCGCGCTGGGCGAAACCGTGGCAGTGCTGATCATCCTGCGGTCGGCCGCCAAGGCGGGGAATTGGTCGCTGTTCGACGGCGGCTACACATTCGCCTCCAAAATTGCTTCTGCCGCATCGGAATTCAGTGCGCCGCTGCCGACTGGGGCATACATTTCGGCAGGCTTCGCGTTGTTCGTGCTCACCTTCATGGTCAATGCCGCGGCACGCGCGATCGCCGGCGGAAAGGTCAACGGGTGACCCAGATCAGTGCCACCGCGCTCGAACAGCCGGTCAAGGCGATGCTGTACCGCCACCTCAGCCTGCGTCGCCGGATCACGAACAACGTCGCGACCGGCTTCTTCGTAGCGTCGTTTCTGATCGCGTTGGTGCCGTTGGTCTGGCTGCTGGCGGTGGTGATCGCGCGCGGCTGGCATGCGGTCGTGCAGATGGACTGGTGGACGCACTCGCTGCGGGGCGTGCTGCCCGAGGAGTTCACCGGCGGGGTGTACCAGGCCCTGTACGGGACTGTGGTGCAGGCCGGCGTGGCGGCGGTCATCGCGGTGCCGCTGGGGCTGATGACCGCGGTTTATCTGGTCGAATACGGGACCAGCCGGCTGGCGCGGGTGACGACGTTCATGGTGGACGTGCTGGCCGGGGTGCCGTCGATCGTGGCCGCCCTGTTCATCTTCAGCCTCTGGATCGCCACGCTCGGGTTGCAGCAGAGCGCCTTCGCGGTGTCGTTGGCGCTGGTGCTGCTGATGTTGCCGGTGGTGGTGCGCTCCACCGAGGAGATGCTGCGGCTGGTACCCGACGAGTTACGCGAAGCGAGTTATGCGCTGGGCGTTCCCAAGTGGAAGACGATCGTGCGGATCGTGGCGCCCATCGCGACGCCGGGCATCATCTCCGGGGTGTTGCTCGCGGTCGCCCGGGTGATCGGTGAGACCGCGCCGGTGCTGGTGCTGGTGGGTTACAGCCGATCGATCAACTACGACATTTTCAACGGCAACATGGCTTCGCTGCCGCTGCTGATCTACACCGAACTCACCAACCCCGAACACGCTGGATTCCTGCGCGTCTGGGGAGCGGCGCTGACCCTGATCATCATGGTCGCCGTCATCAACCTGTCGGCGGCGGGGATGCGGTTCCTGGCTACCCGGCGGCGCTGACCCGGCTCAAGAGTCGGTGACCCGGCTCACGAGCGGGACGTGCCGGGTCACGAGCCGGGCGGAAGGCGCAACACCCGGCCATTGCCGCGGTCGGCGACGTAGACGCTGCCCTTCTTGTCAACGGCCACCGACAACGGGGTGTTCAGGCCGTTGAACGGCAGTTCGACCGAGGCGGTCGCGCCGGCCGGCAACTTTGCCACCACGTTGTTGTCGTGCTCGGTGACGTAGACGTTGCCGGCCCCGTCGACGGTGATGCCCCACGGCGCGCTCATGCCGGTGAAAGGCAGCTCGGACTGGTTGCTGGTCCCGGCATCCAGCTTAAGCACCCGGTTGTTGTCGGTGTCGGTGACGTAGATGTTGCCGTCGCTGTCCACGGCCACCCCGTCGGGGTTCTTTAGGCCGTTGAACGGCAACTCGGTCTGCGTGTTGCTGCCCGCCGCCAGCTTGAGCACCCGGTTGTTGCCACGGTCGGCGACGTAGACGTTGCCCTGCGGGTCCACCGCGACACCCTCGGGGTAGTTGAGCCCGTTGAAGGGCAGCACCACCTGGTTGTTGGACCCGCCCGCCAGCGCTACCACCCGGTTGTTGAAGTCGCTGACGTAGATCTTGCCGGCGCCGTCCACGGCGATGCCCTGCGGTTCGTACAGTCCGTTGAACGGCTTGACCGTCGGCGATGTGGATCCGTCCGGCAGCGTTATCACGCGGCCGTACATGGTCTGGTTGGTGACGTATACGGTGCCGCTGGGGTCGACCGCGACCCCGCCCGGGGCGAAGCGGAAGTTCAGGCCGTTGAACGGCATCACCTGCTGTCCGGACGCGTTCTGCGTCGACGACCCGTTGCCGTCGGGCCGGGTGAGGAAGAACGCGGTGGCAGCGATCACGACCAGCAGCACGGCCGCGGCCGCCGCTCCGATGATCAGCGCCTTGCGTGACTTCTTCGGCTTCGGTGGCGGTGCCGGGGGCGTGGTCGGGTGTGGTTGGGAATGCTGTTGGTAGGGCGGGGGGCCCATGGGGACCGGTCCCGAGGGATTGGCGACGCCGGGGTGACTGGCCCACCCCGCGGCGGGAATCGGGGCGGCCTGGGTGAACTGATCGGAGGTGCTCTGCGGCCTCTCCCGCCAGCCGCCCGTGTTTGAGGGCAGTGGTTGCGCCATCGTCTCGTCGCCCGTGCGGAAGGGCGGAACCGGTGCCCGCATCGTCGCGGGGCTGCTCGGGTAGGAACCAGAACCGCCCTGGCTCGACCAACCGCCCGCACCGGGATCAACTGCAGGAAGCATCAACGTCTCGTTGTCGCCCCGGCGCAGGATGGTGGCCTCCTGGCGCTGATCAGGCGTGCTGAGCGCCTCATGCGCGGCGATGGCCAGATCGCCGGCGGTCATGTAGCGGTCATTGGGGTTCTTCGCCATGCCCTTGGCGATCACGTTGTCGAGCGCTGCGGGTACCTGGCCCGGCCGGATCACGCTCGGTCGCGGGATCGGCTCCATCAGGTGCGAAGCGATCAGGCGCTCGACGCTGTCCGCACGGTAGGGCGGTGCCCCGGTCAGACACTCGCCCAGCACGCAGGCCAGCGCGTAGATGTCGGCCCGATACGTGACTTCGTCGCCGGTGAACCGCTCGGGAGCCATGTAGTTGTAGGTCCCGACGGCCATCCCGCTCTGCGTCAGATTGGGGTCGTGCGCCGCTTTAGCAATTCCGAAATCGACCAGATAGGCGAAGTCGTTCTGGGCGATCAGGATGTTCTCCGGCTTGACGTCACGGTGGGTGATGCCGCTGGCGTGCGCGGCGTCGAGCGCCGCCGCGACCTGCCGGACGATGGCCACCGTCCGAGCCGGGCTCATCGGCCCGAACTGCGTCAACATGGACCGTAGCGACACGCCGTCGATCAGGCGCATCTCCACATAGAAGTGTCCCTCGAGTTCGCCGTAGTCATGAATCGGCACGATGTGCGGCTCGGTCAACCGGCCGGCGATGTCGGCTTCGCGCTGCATCCGGGACCGGAAAACCGGGTTGTTCGAGTACTGGGTCGAGATGAGCTTGAGTGCCACCACGCGTTGCTTGCGGGTGTCTTCAGCCTCGTAGACCTCGCCCATGCCGCCGCGTCCGATCAGACGCACAAGTAGGTAGGGCCCAAAGCGTGACCCAACCCGCGATTCCGACCCGGTGTTGGTCACCGTCGATGCTCCCTTCGCCCGACGCCACCGGCGCGGTCGCGCTGAAACTGTTGGTTAACACACGGTAAATCCTCCTAGAGGAGGCACACAACAAAATCCGGCGACTCAGCATGAATTTTGAATCACGAGTGAGTAACGGTGCGCCCTGGGACCGGCTTGTTGCCGACAGATTGTACGCGTCGAAATCCGTTGCTGGCCAATGACAGTCACGGCCCGCGGTGGAACCGTTGGTGACGCAACGTGTCCCGGCGGCCGCCGGTCACGTGATTGCGTTGACGACCGGCACCAATTTGGATTGGAACGAATTCGGCAGTGGGATGTATCCGTACTCATCCAAGCCGACCTGGCCGTCGCCAATTGTGGCTTGCATGAACGCCTTAACCGCCTGACCCGTCGGGGTGTCTGGATATTTGGAGCAGACGATCTCGTAGGTGACCAACACGATCGGGTAGGCGCCGGACTGAGTCGGCTTGTAGAAGGACGAGGTGTCGACAATCAGGTCGTTGGTATCGCTGCCGGGTTTGAAGGTGGCCCCGGCGATCGTCTTGCCCACCGTCTCGGCACTGATCGACACCGCCTGCGGGCCGGCCGAGGTGATGACCTGGGCCATGTTCAACTGGTGCCCCACCGCGAAAGACCATTCGTTGTAGGTAATTGACCCGTCGGTTCGTTTCATGGCCTGTGACGTGCCGTCGTTGCCGGCAGCGCCTTCACCGACACCCCCGTTGAACGCCTGTCCCGCGCCTTTGCCCCAGGCGCCGTTGGAGGCGGCATCGAGATAGCGCTGGAAGTTGTCGGTGGTGCCGGACTGGTCGCCGCGGAACACGACGTGGATCGGCGTGGGCGGCAGGTTGGTGCTCTGGTTCAGGGCTTTGATGGCCGGGTCGTCCCATTTGGTGATCGCGCCGTTGAAGATCTTGGCGATGGTGGGTCCGTCCAGGCTCAGCGCATTGACCCCGTTGATGTTGTAGGTCACCGCGATCGGGCCGAAGACGACGGGAATGTCCCATGCCGGCGAGCCGCACCGCTCGCGGGCCCGGTCCGGTTCGCCCTTGTCGGGATTCATCGGGGAGTCGGAGCCGGCGAAGTCTGTTTCGTTGCCGAGAAAGGCCTTCATGCCGGCGCCCGAGCCGTTGGCGGCGTAGTCCAGGGTGTGGCCTGGGCAGGCGTGAATGTAGGAGTAGACGAACTGTTCCATCGCGTTCTTCTGTGCGGTGGAGCCGCCGGCGAGGATCTTCTTCTTGCCGCCGCAGTTGACCGGGACGACGGGTGCGGCACTCGATGACGACGACGCCGATTTCCCGGAATTGCCGCCACATCCCGACAACACCAGTGCGCTGGCAACCAGCAGGCTGAGCGCGACGCGAGTTCGAGTGGACTTCACGGCAACTCCTCGAGGGGTCGGCAGCACGATGAGCCTACTCCGGACGCTCATTTGCTGGTGGCTTTGGTGCCGGCCTTCTTGGCCGCAGACTTCTTGGCCGGAGCTTTCTTGGCCGGCGTTTTCTTCGCCGCTTTGGCGGGTGCCTTCTTGGCTGGTTCCTTTTTCGCCGGTTCTTTGTCGGCCGGTTCCTTCTTGGCCGACTCCTTCGTCGCGCCCGAGCGCGCTTTCACGCTGGCCTCGAGTTTGGCGAGCAGATCGGAGACATCTTCGGTCTCGTCGAGTTCGGTCGGTTGCTCCTCGACCGTAAACGCTTCTTCGCCTTCGAGTTTGGCGTCGACCAGTTCCTGCAACTGTTCCTGGTAGGTGTCGTGGTAGCGGTCCGGGTCGAAGTCGTCGGCCATCGACTCGACCACCTGGCCCGCCATCTTCAGCTCGGCCGGTTTGATCTCCACTTCCTTGTCCAGCACCGGGAAGTCCGGGTCACGGATTTCGTCCGGCCACAACAGGGTATGAATCACCATCACGTCGCGCTTGCCGAAATCCTTGACCCGTAAGGCAGCCAGCCGGGTCTTGTTGCGCAGGGAAAAGTGCACGATCGCCATGCGATCCGTCTCGGCGAGCGTCTTGGCCAGCAGCACATACGATTTGGAGGATTTCGAATCCGGCTCCAGGAAGTAGCTGCGGTCGAACAGCATCGGGTCGACCTCGCTGGCCGGAACGAACTCCAGCACTTCGATCTCCCGGCTGCGTTCCTCGGGCAGGGTGGCGATGTCGTCGTCGGTGATGATCACGCTCTTGCCGTCGTCGGATTCGAAAGCCCGGGCGATGTGACTGTATTCGACGACCTCTCCGCACACCTCGCACACGCGTTTGTAGCGGATGCGTCCGTTGTCCTTGTCGTGCACCTGGTGGAACTTGATGTCGTGGTCCTGGGTGGCGCTGTACACCTTGACCGGCACGTTCACGAGCCCGAAAGCGATCGAGCCCTTCCAGATGGAGCGCATTTTGTCAGTATGCCCCGTGTGTATCCGGCTAACCCGGTGACACCGCCGGGCCGGACGTGCTTGCCTGCAGCGCGGCCCGGTCTGGTAGGTCGGCACCGGCGCGCGAGACCGTCAGCGCAGACGCCGTCGTCGCGACGTCGAGTGCCGACGCCAGAGTGTGCAGCCCGATCCGGCGTAGGTGGTTGCGCCGGCCGCCACCCAGCAGGTCCAGTTCCCAGAGTGTGTCGAGCAGTCCGACCATGAACGCGTCGCCGGCGCCGACGGTGTCGACGACGTCGACCGGCCTGGCGGGCACCGCCGTGTCACCGGCCGCGCAGAAGGCCGACGCTCCCTGACTGCCCTGCGTGACGGCCACGATCGCAGGTCCGCAGGCCAGCCAGCTGCGCGCCGTGTCGAGCGGCGCCCGCTCGGGCATCAGCCAGCGCAGGTCCTCGTCGCTAACCTTGACGACGTCGGCGCGGGCCACCAGCTTGTCGATGCGTTCGCGTGCCTGGTCGCGGTCGACGATCAGCGACGGGCGCACGTTGGGGTCGAAGGTGATGGTCGCCGACACCCGGTAGGCGTCCAGCAGTGCCGCGACGGCCAGGCAGCCCGGCTCGCGTACGGCGGCGATGGATCCGGTGTGCACGAACAGCG
Organism: Mycobacterium paragordonae; assembly: GCF_003614435.1. Lineage (NCBI taxonomy): Bacteria > Bacillati > Actinomycetota > Actinomycetes > Mycobacteriales > Mycobacteriaceae > Mycobacterium > Mycobacterium paragordonae. The sequence goes on along the minus strand of NZ_CP025546.1, from coordinate 5,660,947 downwards.
GCGGCGGGACGGGCGGGGTGCCGGAGAGTCGCCAGTCCAGGTCGAACTCGTAGGTGGCCGAGCCGTCGTCCGCCAGGGTGGCTACCGCGGTGGGGGTGTGCTCGGCATCGGTGCTGCCCGGAACCAGTTGCACGCCAGCACTTTTCAGATAGCTAGCGATCTGTCGGCCGTGGACGTCGTCGGCGATGTGGGTCAGGAAGTCGACACCTCTGCCCAGCTTCGCCAGGCCGACGGCGACGTTCAGCGGGCTGCCGCCGACATGCTCGGAGCGCCCCTCGACGATGTCGATCAGGGCTTCACCGATGACCAGCCCACGCGCCATGCTTGACACGTTACGTTGAGACGTATGGGTACGGCCGGTCCGTCGTCATCGTCGCAGCAGGTCAAGCTGACCAATGCCGACAAAGTGCTCTACCCGGCCACCGGGACCACCAAGGCCGACATCTTCGACTATTACACCGGTATCGCCGCGGTGATGCTGCCGCACATCGCCGGACGGCCCGCCACCCGCAAACGCTGGCCCAACGGTGTGGACCACGACTCGTTCTTCGAGAAGCAACTGGCTTCCTCAGCGCCGGACTGGTTGCCCCGCGCCAGCGTCAGCCACCGCTCCGGAACCACCACGTACCCGATCATCGACAGCGTGGACGGGCTGGCGTGGATTGCGCAGCAGGCGGCACTGGAAGTGCACGTGCCGCAATGGCGATTCGTCGCGGAGTGGACCCGGGCCGGGGAAAGCCTTGCGCCGGGCCCGGCGACCCGGCTGGTGTTCGACCTGGACCCGGGCGAAGGCGTGACGATGGCGCAGCTGGCCGACGTGGCGCGGGAGGTGCGGGACCTGATCGCCGACATCGGGTTGCAGACCTATCCGCTGACCAGTGGCAGTAAGGGTCTGCACCTTTACAGCCCGCTGGACGAGCCGGTGAGTAGCCGCGGCGCCAGCGTGCTGGCGAAACGCGTTGCGCAACAACTGGAAAAGACGATGCCGAAGCTGGTCACCTCGACGATGACCAAAAGCCTGCGGGCCGGCAAGGTGTTCGTGGACTGGAGCCAGAACAACGGCGCGAAAACCACGATCGCGCCGTATTCACTGCGCGGGCGCGAACATCCGACGGTCGCAGCGCCTCGTACCTGGGAGGAACTCGACGACCCCGATCTGCGCCAACTCAGCTACGACGAGGTGCTGGACCGGGTGGCCCGCGACGGTGATCTGCTGGCCGAACTCGACCGTGATGCCCCCGTGTCAGACAGGTTGAGCAAGTACCGCAGCATGCGCGACGCGTCCAAGACTCCCGAGCCGGTGCCAAGAGCGAAACCCGCTACCGGACACGACAATACGTTCGTCATCCAGGAGCACCACGCACGCCGGCTGCACTACGACTTCCGGCTGGAGCGCGACGGCGTGTTGGTGTCCTGGGCGATCCCGAAAAATCTGCCCGAGACCACGGCGGTCAACCACCTGGCCGTGCACACCGAAGACCACCCCCTGGAGTACGCCGGCTTCGAGGGCTCCATCCCCAAAGGTGAGTACGGTGCGGGCAAGGTGATCATCTGGGATGCCGGCACCTATGAGACCGAGAAGTTCCGCGACGGGCCGGAAAAGGGGCGGGAAAAAGGGGAGGTCATCGTCACCCTGCACGGCAACCGGATCTCGGGACGCTACGCGCTGATTCAGACCAACGGTGACCAATGGCTGGCGCACCGGATGAAAGACCAGAAGGTCTTCGATTTCGACGGGCTCGCGCCGATGCTCACCACCCACGGATCGGTCACCGGTCTGAAGAAGGGCCCGTGGGCGTTCGAAGGTAAGTGGGATGGTTACCGGCTGCTCGTCAATGCCGACCACGGCGACCTTGCACTGCGGTCCCGCAGTGGGCGCGACGTCACGGGCGAATTTCCGCAATTACGTTCGGTGGCGGCGGATCTCGCCGATCATCACGTGGTGCTCGACGGCGAGGTCGTGGCGCTCGACCAGCACGGTGTGCCCAGCTTCCACCAGATGCAGAACCGGGTGCGGGCCACCCGCATCGAGTTCTGGGCGTTCGACCTGTTGTACCTGGACGGCCGCTCGCTGCTGCGGGCCAAGTACTCCGATCGGCGGCGGTTGCTGGAAACCCTGGGCGAGGCAGGTGATCTCATCGTTCCCGAGCTGCTGCCCGGTGACGGTGACGAGGCACTGCAGTATTCGGCCAAGCAGGGTTGGGAGGGCGTGGTCGCCAAGAAACGGGACTCGACCTATCAGCCCGGCCGGCGCTCGGCGTCCTGGATCAAGGACAAGCACTGGAACACCCAGGAAGTCGTCATCGGCGGGTGGCGGCAGGGAGAGGGCGGCCGCGGCGGCGGTATCGGCGCGCTGGTCGTCGGCATACCCGGCCCCGACGGATTGCAGTTCGCCGGGCGGGTCGGCACCGGATTCACCGATCGCGACCTGGCGAACCTCAAGAAGACGCTGGCCCCGCTGCACACCGACGAATCGCCGTTCAGTACAAAGCTTCCCGCCCGAGACGCCCGCGGCGTTACCTTTGTGCGGCCTTCGTTGGTGGGCGAGGTGCGCTACAGCGAGTGGACTCCGGACAACCGGCTGCGTCAGCCCAGCTGGCGTGGGCTACGGCCCGACAAGAATCCGAATGAGGTGGTGCGCGAATGAAATGGGTTACCTACCGCAGTCCCGAGGGCGAACGTACCGGGGTGCTTTCCGGCGACGAGATCTTTGCCGTCGCGCCGGGAACGACGCTGCTCGAACTGATCGGTGAAGGGCCTGCCGGGCTGCGTGCGGCCGGGGAAGCGGCGTTGGCGTCGCCGGACGCGGTGGTGGCGCTCGCGGATGTCACTTTAGCCGCACCGATTCCGCGCCCGCCGTCGATCCGGGACAGCCTGTGCTTCCTCGACCACATGCGCAACTGCCAGGAAGCGACCGGCGCCGGCCGGGTGTTGGCTGACACCTGGTACCGCATCCCGGCGTTTTACTTCGCCTGTCCGGCAACGGTATTGGGACCGTATGACGAAGCGCCGTCAGCGCCCGGAAGTGCTTGGCAGGACTTCGAATTGGAGATCGCCGCGGTCATCGGCATTTCCGGTCGCGACTTGACGATCGAGCAGGCCGAGCAGGCGATCATCGGCTACATGATCTTCAACGACTGGTCGGCGCGGGATCTGCAGATGCTGGAGGGGCAGCTGCGGATCGGGCAGGCCAAGGGGAAGGACAGCGGGGTCACGCTGGGGCCTTGGCTGGTCACCCCCGATGAGTTGGAGCCCTACTTTCAGGGCGGCAAACTCGGGTTGCAGGTCCGGGCGCTGGTCAACGACAACGTGATCGGGACCGGATCGACAGGAAGCATGGACTGGAGCTTCGGCGAGGTTATCTCCTACGCCTCGCGGGGCGTGACGTTGCGGCCCGGCGATGTGATCGGCTCCGGCACGGTGCCCACCTGCACCCTCGTCGAGCACCTGACGAAGCCGGAGTCCTTCCCGGGCTGGCTGCGCGACGGCGACGTGGTGACTCTTCAGGTCGAAGGGCTGGGGGAGACCCGGCAAACCGTGCGATCGACGCCGGCGCCGGTTCCGTTGGCGCCGCGGCGCAATCCTTCTGTGGCCCCCGAGGTGCCGCGTGTCAACCCGGCGCGGGCCAAGGTGCCCTACACGCGCGGACTCCACGAGGTCGGCGACCGGGTCTGGGCATGGACGCTGCCGGATGGCGGATTCGGTTGGAGCAATGCCGGTTTGGTCACCGGTGACGGCGCATCGCTGTTGGTGGACACGTTGTTCGACTTGCCGTTGACGCGCGAGATGCTGGACGCCATGCGGCCCATCACCGATGGAGCGCCCATCACCGATGCACTGATCAGCCACTCCAACGGTGACCACACGCACGGTAATCAGTTGCTGGGGTCTGGTGTCCGGATTATCGCCGCTGCCGACACCGCCGAAGAGATCGCTCATGACACCACCGCGGACCAGCTGGTCACGATCCAGGTGGCCGACCTGGGTCCGGCGACGACGCGATTCGTGCGAGACCGGTTCGGCTACTTCGATTTCCGCGGCATCGAGATCCGCAACGCCGACGAGACGTTTGACCGCGAGCTGAGCATCGATGTAGGCGGCCGCAGGGTCGACCTGCTGAACCTGGGGCCGGCACACACCGCGGCCGACTCGGTGGTGCACGTGCCTGATGCGGGTGTGCTGTTCGGCGGCGACCTGCTGTTCATCGGTTGCACGCCGATCGTGTGGAACGGCCCGATCGCCAATTGGATTGCGGCCTGCGACACCATGATCGCTTTAGATGCGCCAACCGTGGTGCCCGGCCACGGCCCGGTCAGCGATCCGGACGGAATCCGCGCCGTCCGTGACTATTTCGTATACATCACCGAGCAGACCGACGCGCTTTATGCGAAGGGATTGTCATTCGTCGAGGCGATCGATGCCATCGACCTCGGCGAATACGCGTCCTGGCTGGACTGCGAGCGAGTGGTGGTCAACATGTACAAGCGCTACTGCGAACTGGATGCCGAAACGCCGGCGCAGGAAGTGCTGGGGTTGGTTGTGATGCAGGCCGAGTGGCTCGCGAAACGGGGCGGGTTATGACCGGCATGCTGGTGCAGCCGGAGCTGATGGCAACGGCGGCCGCCGATATCGCCGGGTTGGGCGCAACTCTGGGCAATGTCAATGCAGCGGCGGCAGAATGGATTACCGGATTATCGGCGACCGCGGCCGACGAAATATCCGAAGCGACGGCAAGGCTTTTCAACGCGTTCGGTAACGAGTATCAGGCGGTCATGCGGCAGGTGACGGTTTTCCACACCGGTTTCACGAGGGCGCTGGAGGCCGCCGCCGACATGTATCTGCAGACGGAGCTGGCCAGCGCCGCGGCAGCGGCAGCGACGCCACCGTTCACCTTTCCGGCCAACTACACCTCGGTGTATATCTCCGGCAGTGGCATTCCAGTGCCCAGCGCGCCTTACATGGCCACCGTCTTCGCCAACTTCATCCTGCCGAACTTCCCGGGCGGCAGTGTGACCAACGCTCTGGCCCTGTTCACTCCCGCGGGTCTTTATCCGCTCACCGGCACCACGGTGCTGACGCTCAACGACTCGGTGAGTCAAGGGTTGTCCGTCCTGCAGACCACGCTCCTCGGGACGGGCCTGGGGCAACATGGGCTGATCCAGCCTGGCGGACAACCCGTCGTGGTGCAGGGCATTTCGCAAGGGGCGATCATCGCGTCCCTGGAAATGCAGCAGCTGTTGACGATGCCGAGCCCGCCCACCGCATCCCAGCTCGGCTTCGTGCTACTGGGTGATCCGATGAATCCCAACGGTGGCCTGCTGGCGCGCTTCCCAGGGTTGACGTTGCCCAGCCTGGGTCAGACTTTCTATGGCGCGACACCGTCGAACACACCCTGGCCCACCCACATCTACACGCTCGAATACGACGGCATTGCCGACTGGCCCCAGTACCCGCTGAACGTGTTGGCCGACCTCAACGCCGTTGCGGGCTTTTACTACGTGCATCCCACTTATCCGGGTCTGAACCCGGCGGCGCTGCCGCCCGGGTACAACATCGTGCAGCTCCCGACATCCCCGGGATATCCGGGCAACACCGCTTACTCGATGATCACCATCCCGCACCTGCCTCTGCTGCAGCCACTGCGCGCAATGCCGTTGCTGGGCAATCCAATTGCGGACCTGATCGAACCCGACCTGCGGGTTTTGGTCAACCTCGGCTACGGCGACGTGGCGCACGGCTACTCGACCGGTCCGGCCGACATTCGCACCCCGTTCGGATTGTTCCCGTCCGTCGAGCCGCAGTCCGTGTTCTCCGCATTGAGCGCCGGAACCCAGCAGGGGATCAGCGCATTCACCGGCGACCTGCAGGCGTTGGCGACCCAACCGCTGCCGCCGCTCTCGCCGGCCGGATTCATCTCCGACGTCGGGTCACTGCTCAAGCCCTACACGGACTTCAACACCGCGTTTGCCAAGGTGCAACCGACCGTGAACATCGCCACTGGTCTGGTGGCGACCCTGCCGTCCTATGACGTCCAGCTGTTCATGGACGGGATCGCGCAGGTGACCGGCGGCCAGCCGTTGCAGGGACTGATCAACGCCATCGGCATGCCGATCGCCGCGAACGTGGGCTTGAGCGTCTTACTGACCGGTTATGAGGCCCTGATGCTCACCGGGGCCTGGTATCCGCCGTCAGGGTGACGACGCCTGCACAAATCCGATCGACCTTGCCGGCCCACTGAATCCGGCCGCCCCCAGCCCTGCGGCGGTGAACAATTCGGCAAGGTTCACCTTCCTCGGTTCCGTACGGCCCTGTCCGCGGCCGGGACCGATCGGCACCTACCGCTGAGGGCGGGCTACGGTTTCCCGTTGTTCCCGTTGTTGCCGAGCAGCAGTCCGCCGGTGCCACCGGTCCCGGCCTTGCCGTTGGCCGCAGCCTTTCCGCCGTTACCGCCGTTTCCGCCATCGCCGACCAGTACGGCGTTGCCGCCGTTTCCGCCGTTGCCGCCGGTCGTTCCGGCATCGCCGCCGGCACCGCCGTCGCCACCGCTGCCGAACACCCCGGATCCGCCGCCTGATCCGCCGGCGCCGCCGGTGCCGGCGTTATTGCCTCCGGCGCTGCCTCCGATACCGCCGGCGCCACCACTGCCGATCAGGAGACCGGCCTTACCGCCGGTACCGCCGGTCCCGCCGGTCCCGGCGTTGCCGCCGGCGCCGCCCCAGCCGCCGTTACCGCCGGCGCCACCGGAGCCGAAAAGCACGCCGCCGCCTCCGCCGGCCCCGCCGGCCCCGCCGAGGTTGTTGGAATCCCCACCGCTGCCGCCGGCACCGCCGGCCGCGCCGAACGAGAGCAAGCCGGCGTTGCCGCCGGCGCCGCCGGCGCCGCCGTTACCGGCGATGAACCCGCCGCCGGAGCCACCGGTTCCGCCGGCGCCGAACACGCCGCCATTCCCGCCGGCCCCGCCGGCACCGCCGGCCGAGCCAGCCCCTCCGGTACCGCCCGCACCGAACAGCAAGGCAGTCCCGCCGGCCCCGCCAGACCCTCCGAACCCGCCAGAACCGCCGGCCCCGCCGTCGCTGAACAGCCCGCCCGTGCCGCCGGCGCCGCCGGCGACACCGCCGCCACCGGGAGTGCCGCCGTGGCCGCCGGTTCCGGCCGCACCGAAGAACGCGCCGGCGTTGCCGCCGCGTCCGCCCACCCCGCCCTTGGTAGTGCCGAATCCGCCCGTCCCGCCGGTACCGCCGGAGCCGACGACCGGGGCGCTACCGCCGGGCCCGCCGACGCCGCCGGCACCGGCCGTCCCGATCCCACCGGCACCGCCGGTGCCGCCGCTGCCGAACAAGCTCCCGCCGGCCCCTCCTGCCCCGCCGGCGCCGCCGTTTGCCGCAGTTGCACCATGCGCGCCGTTTCCGCCGTTGCCGAACAACCAGCCGCCGTCGCCGCCGGGAGTGCCGGTCCCCGGAGTTCCGTTGGCGCCGTTACCGATCAGGGGGCGACCGGTAGCCGACTGGACTGGCTGGTTGATCAGATTGAGTACGTCCTGCTGCAGGATGTGCAGCGGGTCGGTGCTGACCGGAGCGTTGAAGCCGTCGAGTCCTAGGAGCACGCCACCGACGCCGCCGAGTCCGGCTTTGCCGGGGGTTGCGCCCGTTGCACCGCTGCCGCCGTTTCCGCCGTTGCCGATCAGTACGCCGTTGCCGCCGGCCCCGCCGTTACCGCCGGCGCCGGCCTGGCTGGCGCCGCCGTTACCGCCGTTACCCCCGTTGCCGAACACCGCGCCCTTGCCGCCGGCGCCGCCAACGCCGCCGGCGACGGTGTTACCGATGCCGCCAGACCCCCCAGCGCCCCCGGACCCGTTGAGCATGCCGGCATTGCCACCGGCGCCCCCGGTCCCGCCTTTGGTAGTGCTGAACCCGCCGGCGCCTCCGGCGCCGCCGGAACCGAACAACGCGCCGGCATTGCCGCCGGCCCCGCCGGTTCCGCCCGCGGCGGCGACGAAAGATTCCCCACCGGAGCCGCCGGCTCCACCCGCGGCTCCGAATGCGAGTGCGCCAGCGCTGCCGCCGGCCCCGCCGTCGCCGCCGGTGCCGCCCCCTCCGCCACTGCCGCCCGTACCACCGGCACCGAACTGCCCGCCGGCGCCGCCGGCCCCGCCGGCCCCGCCGGTCGCACCGGCGGCCGTGGCAGCGCTGCCGCCGGACCCGCCAGTCCCACCGTTGGCGAACAGCCCGCCGGCCCCGCCGGCCCCCCCGGCTCCGCCGGCACCAGTGAAGCCTGACCCGCCGGCTCCGCCGACTCCACCGTCGCTAAACAGTCCGCCGGCCCCTCCGGCGCCGCCGGCCCCGCCTTTGGCAGTGACTCCGCCGAATGTCAACCCGCCGGCCCCGCCGTTCCCGGCGGCGCCGAAGAGCATGCCGGCATTGCCGCCGGCTCCACCGGCGCCGCCGTTCAAGCCCGCGGCGTCGGTTGAGGAGCCGCCCGCGGCACCGGCGCCACCGGCGCCGACCAGCATGGCGTTGCCACCGGTCCCGCCCGCACCACCGGACTTACCGGCGGCCGATGTACTCCCACCGGTCCCGCCCGCTCCGCCGCTACCGAACAGTCCGCCCGCGGCGCCGGCCCCGCCTTTCCCGCCGTCGTTCGTGGTCGACGACGTTCCGGACCCGCCGGCTCCGCCGTTGCCGATCAGCCATCCGCCGGGCGTTCCGTTCTGCCCGGTCCCCGGGGCGCCGTTGGTGCCGTTGCCGATCAAGGGCCGACCCGTCTGCGCGACGAACTGGGCGTTGATCACATCGATCAGGCTCTGAAGAGGCTGCGCGGCCGCCGACTCGGCGGCTGCGTAGGACGCGGCGCCACCCGTCAGGAGGTGGACAAATTCGCTCTGGAACGCTGCGGCCTGCGCACCGGCGGACTGGTAGGCCTGTCCGTGCGCGCCGAAGAGCGCAGCGACGGCGACCGACACTTCGTCTTGTGCGGCGGCCAGTACCGAAGAAGTCTGGGCGGCGGCCACCCGGTTGGCCGCGTTCACTGCGGAACCTATCCCCGCCAAATCCGTTGCTGCTGTTCCCAATAATGCGGGCAACACGTTCACGAATGACATTCGGCACCTCCCAGCGCGACATGACCTAGGCGTCATACCGACCATTGGGGGCCCGTCCGACCTCCGGAGAAAAGTCGCCAGCATATCAGCGTAGTCCTGTCTCTGCAACTCCACTGATGGTTTGGCGAGACTTGTCAACTATTCGGGTGTGCCCGACCCGTCGGGGATTGCGTCGAGTCTGGATGTGGGTGCGGTTGTGCCCGGCCACGGAGTGGCGGTCGCGACCATTTCCTGCTCGGCCTGCGCCCTAGGCACCGGAGCCGAGTCGCCCACTATCCCGATGACGCCTGCACAAACCCGATCGACTTCGCCGGCCCACTGACTCCCGCGTCTCCCAACGGCGCCAGCCCCGCAGCGCTGAACAATTCGGTCAGGTCCGACGTGATGGTGTTCCACCGGTTCGCCCACAGGTGCGCCGCCACGTCGGTGTGCTCACCGGGGTAGGTCAGGTCCGCGATGTCGAGATCCAGGCCGAGTTCGCGCCACAGGTCGGTCATCCGCCGCGCCTGGTCCTGGTCGGCAGGAGACCGGCCGGCCACCTGGCCGTAGTCGGCGGCCAGCCTGCTGCCCGAGTCGCTGAGCGCAATGACGTTGTCCAACAACCGAATTTCGGCTTCCTGCGGTAGGAAGCCGATCAGCAACCCCTCGGCCAGCCACGCGGTCGGCTGGTCGGTGTCGAACCCGGCGGCCAACAGCGCGGCAGGCCATTCGTCGCGCAGATCGATGCCGACTGTGCGGTGGTCGACGGTGGCGTTCGCACCGAGCGCCCGCAGCGTCGACGTCTTGAACTCGATCACCTCCGGCTGGTCGATCTCGAACACCCTGCAGTGGCCCGGCCAGGGCAGCCGGTAGGGGCGGCAATCGAGTCCGGACGCCAGAATGACGAACTGCTGCACGCCCATGCTGCCGGCTTCGGCGAAGTAGTCGTCGAAGTACTTGGCGCGGGCGGCGAACGTATCGATCATCCGGGGAAAGCCCAGGTTCCCGGCGGCGTCGACATCGTCAAGCTCACCCGCCGCAAGCCGCACGAACAGGTCAAGCCCGACGGCGCGTACCAGCGGCTCGGCGAACGGATCCCACACCACCGCACCGCGACGCCTGCTGGCCGCAGCCCGCGCGGCCGCCACCATCGTCGCCGTGGCCCCCACGCTGTTGGCCAGGTCCCAGCTGTCGTCGTCGGCGCGTGCCATGGACTCACCGTAAGCCCGTTACCTGCAAGTCCGCTGAACTCGCCTACCGTTCGGGTATGGCACCCGAACCCGCAGTCACACTGGAAACCCTCGAGGACGACATCGCCTGTATCACGCTGAACCGGCCCCGGCTGTTGAACGCCATCGACGGATCGCTGATCAACGGCGTGGACGATGCCCTGAATACGTTGAGCCAAGGCGACTTTCGGGTCTCGATCCTGACCGGAGCCGGACGCGGGTTCTGCGCCGGAGCCGACCTGAGCGGCACCGGCGAAGCCTGGACCGACGTCAAACCGGCCACCCCGCCGTTCAAGGTCACCTACGACGCCCAGGTGCGACTGGCCGAACTGTTCGTCCGGATGTACGAGCTGCCCATCCCGGTGATCGCCGCGGTCAACGGCGTCGCCGTCGGAGGCGGGCTGGCGTTCGCGCTGCACGCCGACATCCGGATCGCGTCGGAGACTGCCCGGTTCGGCTCGGTGTTCATCAAGGCGGGATTCTCGTCGATGGACATGGGTACCAGCTACCTACTACCCAAGATCGTCGGCGCCGGCGTCGCGCGTGAACTGATGTTGACCGGTCGCATCATCGATGCCGAGGAGGCCTATCGCATCGGCCTGGTACACGAGGTGGTCAAGCCGGACGAGCTGATGGCCGCGGCTTTGACCAAGGCCCGTGAGATCGCCGCTAACAACGCATTCGGCGTCTGGCAGACCAAGATCGGCCTCAACGCGGCGCTGGACGCACCGAGCTTGCGGCACGCCATCGAGATCGAGAACCGCACCCAGATCCTGACCGGCTTCACCAACAATCCCACCGAGGCCGCCATGGCGCACCGCGAGAAGCGCGCCCCGAAGTGGGATTCACTGTGAGAACTAGACTTTCGACATCACTTTGTCGGCGTACTTCTCCAGGTGGCGGATCTTGACGTCCAGCGGCTCGAGGTCGGGTCCTTCGATGTAGGGCCAGCGGAAGCCCACGATGACGTCGGTGACGCCCTTGTCTTCGAGGCGCTTGATGCCGTCGACGGTGTAGGAGTCCGCGGAGATGACGTGGATCTCGAACGGACCGGTCTTGCCCTCCTCGGCGCGAAAGTGCTTGACGCGCGCGATAAGTCGGTCGAGCTCCGCCGGGTCGCTGCCACCGCCGTGCATCCAGCCATCCAGACGAGCGGCGCGGCGCAACGCCGCGTCGGCGTGTCCGCCCACCAGGATCGGGATCGGCTGCGACGGTGCCGGGCTCATCTTGGTCTTGGGGATGTCGTAGAACTCGCCGTGGAATTCGAAATACTCGCCGGTGGTCAGGCCTTGAACGATCTCGATGCATTCGTCAATTCGCTTGCCCCGCTTGGCAAAGGGCAGACCCATCAGCTCGTAGTCTTCTGGCCACGGGCTGGTGCCGACGCCCAACCCCACCCGGTTGCCGATCAGCGCGGCGAGCGAACCGGCCTGCTTGGCCGTCAGCGCCGGGTGCCGGACCGGTAGCTTGAGGACGAAGAAGTTGAACCGCAACGTCGTCGTCACCGCGCCCAAAGCCGCTGTCAGGACGAACGTTTCGATCATTTCCTTGCCGTCGAGAAACTCGCGGTTGCCGTCTGGTGTGTAGGGGTACGTCGAATCGGACTCGTAGGGGTAGGCGAGACTGTCGGCGATCGTCATGCTGTGGTAGCCGGCCGCCTCGGCCGCCTTGGCCAGCGGGATGTAGAAAGCCGGGTCGGTCATCGACTCGGCGTAGCTGAACCGCACGTCATGTCTGCTTTCGTCGAAGGGGCGATCCCCCGACAGTAGAACGTGGGTGTTTAGAGCTGGTTCTCCGGCCCGATGACCGCCCAGACGGTCTTGCCCGATGAGGTAGGAGTGCTGCCCCAGGCCCGCGACAGCGCCTCGACGATGGCCAGCCCGGAGACATCGATGCCCTTCGAGGGCGAGGACAGCCGCAACGCCGGCGCACCGCTGGCGTCGGACACGGCGATGGTCGCGGTCTGGCCTTCGCACTCGATCCGCATCACCGGGTCGCTGCCGGTGTGCTCCAGCACGTTCTCGATGAAGACGTTGACCACCACCAGCGCGACCGGGATGAGCCCGGGCTTGGACCAGGTGGTGAGCCATTCGCGGACCAGCTGGCGCGACTCGCGCAGGCTGGTCAGGTTGGCGGGCAGCTTCGCCTGCGCGTGCTTCAGTTTGCGGCGACCGAGCTTGGCGACACCCTTCATCGCCCCTTTCTCGGTCGGGTAGACGGGCATGAAGCGGGCGACCCCGCAGCGGGTGATCGCATCCCTGGCCGCGCGGTTGGAAGAAACCAGGAGGATCGGCACGTCGGGCCGGGTGTCCAACTGCCAGCGCGCGCTCACGAAGGCCGACCAGGCTGCTTCGTCGGGGACCTCGAGTGCGCTGACATCAACGACGACGGCGGCGGGCACGTCAAGAGTCGCCTTGGTGATACCGTCGCGCAGCTCGGCGGAGTTCTTGACGTCCAGCACACCTTCGGCCGTCAGCACGACCACCGAATCCTCGGTCCGCGATGCCAGAGCCAGCGAGCTGGAGGACTTGGCGACCGCGCTCATCGGGACGCCAGTCCGCTCGTGTCGTCCGGTTCCATGTCCCGCTCCTCGAACCTCTGCCCCGTCGTCAAACGCCGCCAAGAAGATCTATCTTCGGGCAAGCGCACCGTTTTGCGAAAGTGCGGCGCCGTCGGCGAAGCCCGGGGAGGGGGCCGGGCCGCCGCGATACGCCAACTTTCACCACGCCGCACATGCCGTTTCCGCCGTTCTGCCAAGTGCCGCGCGATGGACCACAAAGGGGTATTACCCACTCAGCGCGCGCGGTCAACCTGCAAATCGGCCGGATTCCAGCCTAACGGCACCCGGAGTGGGACCGGTGCGGCAATTTTCGGCCGTCAGCGGTGTCGGGCGTAGGGCGGCGCACCGACTCCGGCGACCGAATGCGTGCCCCAGGGCGTCCGCTCGACGATGCGGGCCGGCGCGCTGTGCTGTCCCACCGACAAGGTGCCGACCCGCTCGCGAGAGAGTTCCGCGGCGTCGAAGACGGTCCCCTGCCAGTGGTAATTGCCGTCGAGCGGGTCCAGGTGCCCGACCAGTCGCACGCGTACCGGATGGCGGGTGCCGCCGATCTCGAGTGTCGCCTCGCCGTCGTAGGTGTCTTCGTAGTCCGGCGCGTGGGACGAAAGGTCGAACGCCGATGCCGCCGGTGGTGGTGGAACCGGAGCGAGTTGGGAACGTTCGTTGTACACCTGCTGGCTGCTGTGGCGCACCTCGATGCGGCGACTGCCGCCGCGGTGCATCAACGCCACGCACTGCGCGATGTAGCGCGCCTGGGCTCCTTCGTCCGGGCCCGCGACGAAGAAATAGTTGGGAAACCCGCGTACGGCCACTCCGCAGAACGGCTCCATGCCGTCAGTCCAGGCCTGGCGCAGCGTCACACCACCGGCGCCGGTCAGCGGTGGGTCATCCTCGATGGTGAAGCCGGTGCCGTAGATGATGGCGTCGACGGGGTGCTCGGCGCCGTCGACGGTACGGATGCCGGTGCCGGTGATCGCCTCGATGGACGGCGCCACCTGGGGTCCGCTGCGCGTGCGGCGTAGCAACCGGCGCCTGGCGCGGGTCGGCCAGTATTCGATCTCGATGGTTACTCGCCGCGGCGCGTGCGGGAAAACGGTTACCGACCTTGCCGATTCGCGAAGCCGGTCCAGGCGGTGGCCGGCGAACGAGTCGGTTCCGACGACGGCGATGCGTTTACCGGCTGGATGGAAGTTGTCGTCCCACCGTGCTGCGTGAATCGATTCACCGCGAAAGGAATTGCGTCCGGCCAGATTTGGTATCCAAGGGACGATGGGCGCCGGCCGCGCGGCGACCACCACCCGGGCCCGGACGACGTCGTCGTCTTCGGTGTGCAGCACCCAGCTGTCGGTGTCATCGTCGAACACCGCACGATGCACGTCCTCGCGGATCTCGATGCCGGCGACTCCCGACGCGTGCAGGGCGTCCCGCACGCTGTCGGCGCATGTTCCCGCGCCGACGATCATCACCGCATGCGTCACAGAAACCTGCTGCGCTTCCAGCCCCGGCGGGCAATCCGTCCCATCAGCCCTACTTCGGTCAAAAACGCTGCCAGGGGCGCGAATCCGGCGACCTGAACCTCCCGGCGGTGCTCGCTGGTGCGAGCGGCACGGCGGGCCCGCATCGGGTCCAGCCCGGTGCGCGCATAGGGGACGGGGTTGCTGAACAGGTAGTTGAAGAAGTACCCGCCGAGGCCGTTGATGTTGGCCATGAACCAGCGGTTGAGGCGCGGCATTTCGGCCACCCGCTTGCGCGCGCCGTCTCGCGCGAACTGAATGTGGCGGGCTTCCTCGGTGACGTGAATTCGCATGAGCCGCTGGATGATCGGCTGAAGCTCCGGGTCGTCCATCATCTGGCGCTGCAGTGAGTCGAAGATCTCCTCACCGATCAGCGCGGCCACCCACAGCATCGAACCACGCTGGAACGCCAGCGGCAGCGTGTTGATGACGTAGCGGTGAAAGCGCTTCGGCTGCACCGGCTTCGCGCCGATGCGTTCGATCGCCTTGCCGAACATGACCATGTGCCGGGTTTCGTCGCCCAGCTCGGTCAGCTTGTAGTGCGTCGACCGGCTGGTCGGATCCTCGTGCAGGATGGTCCGTAGCAACGACTGGTTGAGCATGTTCTCGAACCAGATGCCGGCCGAGAGCGTGTTGACGAGCTCTTGGCGGGACAGTTCGATCTGTTGCTCGCGGGTCATTTCGTCCCACATCGGGGTGCCGTACAGCGACACCAGCCGCGGTGGCAGGAAGAACTTGTCCGGGTCCAGCGGGGCGTCCCAGTCGATGTCGACGACAGGTTCGTAGGACTTCTTGACCGAGCCCTTGAGCAGACGCTCGGAGAACTCTTCACGACTGGGCCCACCCGGGCGCACCGCAGTGGTCATCGTTGACCGTCCCTTCGATCGCGTAGCTCCAACGTTAGGCAGATCACACCGGCTAGTCAATACCCTTGGTACCGGGTACCGGCGGTCCCAGGTAGAAATCTCGCATTCTCAATTAGCTTGAGCGACATGACCCGTCACATCCACGTCATCGGCGTCGGAGCCGGCGACCCCGACTATGTGACCGTCCAGGCGATCAACGCGCTCAACGACACGCAGGTGTTCTTCGCGATGGACAAGGGCGAGGCGAAAAGCGATCTGGTGGCGTTGCGGCGCCAGATCTGCGAGCGGTTCATCCGGGATCCGGGTTACCGGTTCGTCGAACTGGAAGACCCGCAGCGCGCCGCCGGCGGCGATTACCGGCAGGCGGTCACCGACTGGCACGCGGCGCGCGCCCGGGTCTGGGCGGACGCCATCAGTGCGGAACTGCCGGCCGACGGGGTGGGCGCGTTCCTGGCCTGGGGTGACCCGTCGCTGTACGACAGCACGCTGCGCATCCTGGACGCGGTGTCCGCCGAGGTCGACTTCACCTACGACGTCATCCCCGGGATCACCGCGATACAGGCACTGACCGCCAGGCACCGCATTCCGCTCAACGACATCGGTGCGCCGGTTCTGATCACGACCGGTCGTCAATTGCGCGCCGCAGGACTGGCCGGCGCGGCCGTGGTGATGCTCGACGCCGACTGTTCGTTCCAGTCCTGTCCGCCCGACACCCGGATCTGGTGGGGCGCCTACCTCGGGACAGCCGACGAACTGCTGGTATCGGGCACCGTCGGGTCGGTGGGGGCCGAGATCGCAACGTCTCGCGCGCAGGCCCGGGCACGGCACGGCTGGATCATGGACACCTACCTGCTGTGGCCGTCCGGCTGATCGAAAAATGGTTCCTATCAGGAGTTTTGGCCTTCTAGCGCCTTATTGCACATCCGTTCGAGAGTTTGCAAACATGGGGCTCTCCGTGGCGGTTGCCTTGCCGCGACGTTCGGGAGGTGATGGTGATGTCGTGGGTTTTCGCAACTCCCGCATATGTATTGGCGGCGGCCGACGATCTGTCCGGTATCTGCGCGGCGATCAGTTCGGCGAACTCGGCGGCGGCGTTGCCGACCTCCGCGATCCTGGCCGCCGGCGCCGACGAGGTCTCGGCGGCGATAGCCACGCTGTTCGGTTCCCACGCGCAGGCCTACCAATTCGTCAGCGCCCAGGCCGCCGCGTTTCACCAGCAGTTCGTGGCGCTGATGAGCGCGGGCGCAAACCAGTACGCCGCGGCTGAGGCGCTCAACGCAGCGCCGCTGCAGGCACTCGCGGCCGCGGCCACCACCGATCCGTTCGTCGCGCTCACCGGGCGACCGTTGATCGGCAATGGCGCCGACGCGACCACCCCCGGCGGTAACGGCGGTGACGGCGGCTGGCTGTTCGGCAACGGCGGCAACGGAGCGGCCGGCGCCGCGGGCCAAAGCGGCGGCAACGGGGGATCCGCGGCCCTGTTCGGCAACGGTGGCAGCGGCGGAGCAGGCGGGGCGGGCGTGACCCCCGGCGGCTCGGGCCTGGGCGGCGGCAGCGGCGGCAACGGCGGCAACGGCGGGAACGGCGGCTGGATCTGGGGTACCGGCGGAACCGGCGCAGCGGGCGGGCTCGGCGGCAACGCCACGATCCCGTTCGGCGCACAGGCCGTGGGGCAGATCGGCGGCACCGGCGGCAACGGGGGCTTCGGTGGGCGCGGCGGGTTGCTGTTCGGCGACGGCGGAACCGGCGGCACCGGCGGCGGTGGGGGCCAGGGCACCAGCAGCATCGGCCCCAATCCGGGATTCGGCCAGGAGGGCACCGGCGGTTTCGGCGGCAACGGCGGCGATGGCGGCCAGGCCGGCTGGTTGTACGGCAACGGCGGCGCCGGCGGCAACAGCGGTGATGGTGGCGGCTACATCAACCAGGCTGCCTACGGAGGCGCCAACGGCGGGTCGTCTGGCACCGGTGGCACCGGTGGCAACGCCGGGTTCTTCGGCCACGGCGGAGCCGGTGGCCACGGTGGCACCGGCGCCAACGGCCTGTCCGGCTCCAACAGTGGCGGCGACGGAGGCGGCGGCGGCTGGGGCGGCCAGGGCGGCACCGGCGGCCTGATCTGGGGTGACGGTGGTGTCGGTGGCAACGCCGGTAGCGGTGGAAACGGGGGGAATATGGGTGACGCGTTCATCTTGAACACTTCCGGCAACGGCGGCGCCGGCGGCTGGGGCGGCGCGGGTGGCGAATCCGGGGTGTTCGGCAACGGCGGCGCGGGCGGCAACGGTGGTACCGGTGGTATCGCGGGCCATGGCAACGTGGCGCAACCGAGCCCGCACGTCGCCTACGGCTGGGCCGGCCAGGGAGGTAACGCCGGACTCGGTGCCGACGCCAAAGTGTTCGGCAACGGCGGGAACGGCGGCCAGGCCGGCAATGCCGGCGTCAGCCAGGATCCGGACAAAGGTCAGGCCGGCGGCTTGGGCGGTTTCGGAGGTAACGGCGGGCTGTTGTTCGGCAACGGTGGCAATGGCGGTGACGGCGGTCTGAACGGCGCCTTCGGCGGCGACGGCGGCGGTGGTGGCAGTGCCACTTTCATCGGTAACGGGGGCAACGGCGGCAACACGCACGGTCCCGGCGACCCCGGCCCGGCCGGTGACGGCGGGGTTCTGGGCAAGGCCGGCACCCCCGGACTGACCCTCTGACGTTGCTTCGGGGCGCATCGGCAAAAAGAACGTGCGCTCCGGGTGCCCATTCCCACGCTACGATTCGATTCCACGTGCTAAACACGTGATAAGTACTTCGCAGCACTGGTCGGGAAAGGTTGCCGAATGTCGTATGTGTTCGCCAGTCCTGAGTGGGTTGCCGCAGCGGCCTCGGATTTGGCGAGCATTGGTTCCACGATCAACGCGGCCAGCGCGGCGGCTGCGGCGCCCACATCCGCTGTCATGGCGGCTGGGGCTGACGACGTATCGGCGTTGATCGCGGCGATGTTCGGCGCGCATGCCCAGGCCTACCAACAGCTGAGCGCCCAGGCGGCGATGTTCCACGAGCAGTT
Organism: Mycobacterium paragordonae; assembly: GCF_003614435.1. Lineage (NCBI taxonomy): Bacteria > Bacillati > Actinomycetota > Actinomycetes > Mycobacteriales > Mycobacteriaceae > Mycobacterium > Mycobacterium paragordonae. The sequence continues at coordinate 5,642,656 of NZ_CP025546.1, read as the reverse complement.
CGTTCAACTCATGAGCGCCGGCGCCAATCTGTACGCAGGTGCCGAAGCGGCCAACGCGACGCCGATGCAGCAGGGCGCGGCGCCGTCCGCTGATGTGGCTGTCGCTACGGCCGCCGCCGCACAGTCGATGAACGCCGGCGCAGCCAACCGGGTCGGTGCCGCCGTGGGCGCTGCCCACGGTGCGTCGCTATTCGGCACCCGCGCTGCCACGGCTCTGGCGCCCGCCAGCGCCGCGGGCCTTTTCGGCAGCGGCGGCGGCGGCGGTGTGGGCGCATTGAGCAGTCAGGCCGCAGCCGCGCCTGTCGACGGGTCGGTGGCGGCGGCCGGTGCGGCGCAACCATTCGTCCCCGGCTTCTTCGGCGGCGCCGGTCTCGCCGCCGCGAACGGCCAGGCCGCCGCGCAGCCTGCCAAGGGCGCCAGTGAAGGGCACGCAGCCAGCCCTGCCCACGTGCCGCACGCCGAACCCAGTGGGGTAGTAGCTGAAGGCGACCGCAGCGGCTGGCTCTACGGTGACGGCGCTCCCGTCGCCGGTCACTCACTTCGCGGCGGAGACAGCTTGTTCGCCCCCGACGGGCGCGGCGTCGGACTTTTCGGTCACAGTGCAGCCGGCGGTTCCGGCGTGCTCGGCGAGCCTGGAATCGCCGCCCCGGCCTAGTCCCTTCGCTGCTGCGGCAACGAATCTGGCCCCAGACCGATTTTCTCGATAGATAACCGCGTGCGCGGTCCCTCTGGGCCTGCCCAGCCGGCGGACCGGTGGGATCCCGCTGACCCGGTTCGTATGAGGACGTTGACGTAATCGTTAAAACCCGCTCGGCGCCTGCGGTGTCGCGTTACGCTGCGCATCCGTCGGTGTTCGGTTGAATTCAATTCGGGGGAGGGTCTTGCCGCATGTCCTTTGTGTACGCGTCAACCGACTGGGTGGCTGCTGCGGCCACGGACCTGGCGAGTATCGGTTCATCGATCAACGCCGCGAGTGCAGCGGCGGCGGCTCCCACCTCGGCGGTCTTGGCGGCCGGGGCCGATGAAATTTCGGCGGCAATCGCGGCGATATTCGGCATGCATGCGCAGGGTTACCAGACGCTCAGCGCCCAGGCGGCGCAGTTCCACCAGCAGTTCGTGGAATTGATGAGTCGGGGTGCAGCCCAATACGCCGGCGCCGAGGCGGCCAACGCGTTGCAGGCGGCGTCCACCGATGTACTGGGTGCCATTAACGCGCCCACACTGGCGCTGTTCAATCGCCCACTGATAGGAAACGGCGCCGACGGCCTGACTCCCGGCGCCAACGGTCAAGACGGTGGAATCCTCTGGGGCAACGGCGGCAACGGGGCGGCAGGGGCCGCCGGTGCGTCCGGAGTCGCCGGTTCCTCCGGTGGCAACGGTGGCAACGGCGGGTCGGCGGGGTTGTTCGGCAACGGTGGCAGGGGCGGCGCCGGTGGTGCCGGTGCGCAGGGAACACCCGGTGCCGCCACCTCGACGGGCCAACCGGGCGGTTCCGGCGGTGCCGGCGGAAACGGCGGATGGCTCTACGGCAACGGTGGTGCCGGCGGTATCGGCGGCAACGGTGGCAACGGCAATCCGAACGCGGTGACTGGTGGCACCAGCGCGGGTTCGGCCGGTGCCGGCGGTAACGGCGGTGCGGCTGGACTCTTCGGCAAAGGGGGAGCCGGCGGCACCGGCGGGAATGGCGGGGACGCCACTGGCTCCGCAGACCTGAACGTCCGGCGCGATGGCGTGAGCGGTCTGCCCGGCGCCGGTGGCGACGGCGGCCGCGGGGGATGGATCGCCGGCGACGGCGGAGCCGGAGGCGACAGCGGCCGCGGTGGTTCCTTCCAAAGCGTCCCCAACACAATCGACGCGGGCGTCGACGGCGCGGCAAACACCGTGCTCGCCTTCGATGTCCATGCCGGCAACGGCGGCAACGCCGGCCTGTTCGGTCACGGCGGAGCCGGTGGGAACGGTGGCTACGGTGGCGATGGCCAAAGCGCCAACACCCCGATCACCGGCATCGGCGGCTACGGCGGTCACGGGGGGCTCGGCGGCGACGGCGGAAACGGTGGCTTTTTCTGGGGTAACGGCGGCAACGGGGGAATCGGCGGCAACGGCGGGGTCGGCGGAGCTGCCGCAGCCGTAGCCGGGAACGGAGGCGCCGGTGGCGCCGGGGGTAACGGTGGCCACTCGGGCTTGATGGGTTCCGGCGGCGCTGGCGCGCGGGGTGGCGACGGCGGGAACGCGGGTGTGGCAACCGACGCAGCCGGTCACGGCCTCACCGGAGTCGGCGGCGCCGGTGGTCTCGGCGGAGATGCCCGGTTGATCGGCTCCGGCGGGCACGGCGGCGACGCCGGCAACACCGGAACCACCGCGAGCCCTGCGCTGGTTGTCGCGATCGGCAACGGTGGCGCGGGCGGCGGTGGCGGCTTGCTGTTCGGCAACGGCGGCGGGGGCGGCAACGCCGGACTTTCGCCGTCCGGTGCACCAGTCTTCCAGCCCACCAGCGGTATCGGTGGCGATGGCGGTGACGCCGGGCTGTTCGGCGCCGGTGGTGACGGCGGGGCCGGCAGGTTCGGGCAGCCTGGTGGCAGTGGCGGCTCGGGCGGCAAGATATACGGCCAGGACGGCACACCCGGGCCCGCGTAGCAGGCTTGAACTTCATTCCGTCTCAATAGGACTCGCGCCAAACCCGCAAAATGTGATCTTGATCGCAGTAGCATTGGGGGTACCGCCCGGGGAGGCGTGGTGAGCCTAGGGGGCCGGGCAGTGTCTTTTGTGATCGCATCGCCGGAGTTTGTGAGCGCCGCCGCGTCGGATCTGGCCAGTCTCGGGTCGGCGATCAGCCAGGCCAACGTGGCGGCTGCGTTTCCCACCTCGGCAGTGGTGGCCGCGGGCGGAGACGAGGTGTCGGCCGTGATCGCCGCCCTGTTCGCCGGGCATGCCCAGGCGTATCAGGCGCTGAGCGCCCAAGCGGCGCTCTTCCACGAGCAATTCGTCGCGCTGATGAGCGGAGGCGCCGCGCAATACGCCGGCGCCGAAGCCTCGAACGCGATGCAGACCGTCGCCCAACAAGCGCTTGGCGCGATCAACGCGCCCACGCAGGCGCTGTTGAACCGTCCACTGATTGGTGACGGCGCAAACGGCGCGACAGCCGGCGCCAGCGGGCAGGACGGTGGCCTGCTCTGGGGCAACGGCGGCAACGGCGCGGCGGGAGCAGCCGGCCTGGCCGGCGGGAACGGCGGCTCGGCCGGGTTCTTCGGCAACGGCGGCGCGGGGGGAGCCGGCGGGGCGGGAGCGAACGGCGCCGCCGGGGCGGCGGGCCTGGCCGGTGGCAACGGTGGTGCCGGCGGCGCCGGCGGCTGGATCTGGGGTAACGGCGGGGCCGGCGGCATCGGCGGGGTAGGCGGCAATGCCGGAGTCATTTCCGGCGGCGCCGGCGGACCGGGAGCCAACGGCGGCGCCGGCGGCAATGGCGGGCTCGGCGGCCGCGGTGGCTTGCTGTTGGGCGATGGTGGCAGCGGCGCGGCCGGTGGCGGCGGGGGCCAGGCGACGGGCACTACGAGCCCCGCCCCGGATGCCCTGGTCGGCACCGGCGGTAGCGGCGGCCTGGGTGGCGACGGCGGTCATGCCGGTTGGCTGTCCGGCAACGGCGGCAGCGGTGGCGACAGCGGCGACGGTGGCGGGCTCGTCGGCGGCGGGCCGCAGGTGTTCAAGGGTGCCAACGGCGGCTCGGCCGGTCTCACCGCAGGTGCCGGGGGCGACGCCGGGTTGTTCGGCAGGGGTGGCGCCGGCGGCGACGGCGGCCTGGGCGGCTTCGGCGGCAGCGCCCGCTACTACGACGGCGGCGACGGCGGTGCCGGCGGCTTCGGCGGTGCGGGCGGTCGCGGCGGATTCTTCCTCGGCGACGGCGGTGCCGGCGGACACGGCGGCGACGGCGGGCGCGGGGGGAACATGGGCGTTGCCGCGTTGTCCAACGTCGCCGGTGATGGCGGTGCGGGCGGCTCCGGCGGCAACGGCGGCGCCGCGGGATTGACCGGCAACGGCGGCGCCGGTGGCAACGGCGGCTACGGCGGTCCGCCGGGCCAGGGGACAGGCCTGCCGACTCCGGTCGCCGGCGTCAACGGCAACGGGGGAACTGGCGGTAATGCCACCCTGTACGGCAACGGCGGTGACGGCGGCGACGGCCGCACTCCCGGCGCCGGTGGCACCAAAGGCCAGATCTCGGGAAGTCCCGGCACGCCGGGCGCCGCGCTGTAGCGGCACGTCCGGCAGACTGGACGGGTGCCCGAACTCCCCGAGGTCGAAGCGCTGGCCGACCACCTGCGCCGGCACGCCGTCGGCCTGACCGTCGGCCGCGTCGACGTCGCCGCACTGTCGGTGCTCAAAACCTTCGACCCGCCGATCAACGCCCTGCACGGCCAGACCGTCGTCGGCGCCGACCGGTGGGGCAAGTACCTGGGCCTGCAGGCCGGCGATTTGTGGCTGATCACCCACCTGTCCCGCGCGGGCTGGTTGCGCTGGTCGGACAAGCTGGCCGCGGCGCCGCTGCGACCCGGCAAGGGGCCGATCGCGCTGCGCGTGCATCTGGGCACACCCGGCGAAGCGCCGGGGTTCGACCTCACCGAAGCCGGCACCCAGAAGCGGCTGGCCGTCTGGCTCGTCAATGACCCGCAGCAGGTGCCGCAGATCGCCTCCCTGGGGCCCGACGCGCTGGAGCTCGGACCCGACGACCTGGCCCGGGTACTGGCCGGCAACACCGGGCGGATCAAGACCGTCATCACCGACCAGAAGGTGATCGCCGGCATCGGCAACGCTTACAGCGACGAGATTCTGCACGTCGCGCGTCTGTCGCCGTTCGCCACCGCCGCGAAACTGTCCGCGGAGCAGCTCACCACCCTGCACGACGCGATGATCTCCGTGCTCACCGACGCGGTTAGCCGATCCGTCGGCCAGGGCGCCGCCACGCTCAAAGGCGAAAAGCGCTCCGGGCTGCGGGTACACGCCCGCACCGGGTTGCCCTGCCCGGTGTGTGGGGACACCGTGCGCGAAGTGTCGTTCGCGGACAAGTCTTTTCAGTACTGCCCGACGTGTCAGACCGGCGGCAAGGTGCTGGCCGACCGGCGCTTGTCGCGGCTGCTGAAGTGATCGATATGCTGCCTGGGTGACCCGCCAGAAAATCCTCATCACCGGAGCCAGTTCCGGCCTGGGCGCCGGCATGGCCCGCGCCTTCGCCGCCCAGGGCCGTGACCTGGCGCTGTGCGCCCGCCGCACCGACCGCCTCGATGAGCTGAAAGCCGAACTCTCGCAACAATACCCGTCGATCAAGATCGCGGTGGCCCAGCTCGATGTCAACGACCACGACCAGGTGCCGAAGGTGTTCGCGGAGTTGAGCGACGAGTTGGGCGGGATCGACCGCATCATCGTCAACGCCGGCATCGGCAAGGGAGCGCGGCTGGGCTCGGGCAAGTTGTGGGCCAATAAGGCGACCCTGGAGACCAACCTGATCGCGGCGCTGGTCCAGATCGAAACCGCGCTGGAGATGTTCCACCAGCGCGGATCCGGCCACTTGGTGTTGATTTCCTCGGTACTCGGCAACAAAGGCGTTCCCGGCGTCAAGGCCGCTTATGCCGCAAGCAAAGCCGGCGTGAGTTCGCTCGGTGAATCGCTGCGCGCCGAATACACCAAAGGCCCCATCAAGGTCTCGGTGATGGAGCCGGGTTACATCGAGTCGGAGATGACAGCCAAGTCGGGCACCACAATGTTGATGGTGGACAACGAAACTGGCGTCAAGAAGCTCGTCGCCGCCATCGAGCGCGAACCGGGACGCGCCGCGGTGCCGTGGTGGCCGTGGGCGCCGCTGGTTCAGCTCATGCGCGTCCTGCCGCCGCCGCTGACCAAGCGTTTCGCCTGAGCCCGTCCGCGCGTTCGAGTGCGAACCTCACGACGCCGCCGCGGCGTGTCGCGTCGTGAAATCCACACTCGGCGAGGGGGTTTGCACGGCGCGGTGCCGTGGAGTTACTGGGCGCGGCCTCGCTCGGCGCGGTAATGGCGCACCAGCGCATCGGTGGAGCTGTCCGACTGCTCCTCCGGCGCCGCGTCACTGGTGATCACCGGCAGCAGCGCTTTGGCCTGGGTCTTGCCGAGTTCCACACCCCACTGGTCGAACGAGTCGATACCCCACACCACGCCCTCGGTGAACACCTGATGCTCGTAGAGGGCGATCAGTTGTCCCAGCACCGACGGCGTCAGCCGGGTGGCCAAAATCGAAGTGGACGGCCGGTTTCCGGGCATCACCTTGTGCGGCACCACATCTTCCGACGTGCCTTCGTCGGCGATCTCCTCGGCGGTCTTGCCGAAGGCCAGCACCTGGGTCTGGGCGAAGAAGTTGCTCATCAGCAGGTCGTGCATGCTGCCGGTGCCCTCGGCGGTCGGTAGATCGTCGAGGGGCTGGCTGAAGCCGATGAAGTCGGCCGGGATCAGTCGGGTGCCCTGATGCAGGAGCTGGTAGAACGCGTGCTGGCCGTTGGTTCCCGGTTCACCCCAATAGATTTCGCCGGTGTCGGTGGTCACCGGCGTGCCGTCGGCTCTGGTCGACTTGCCGTTGGACTCCATGGTCAGCTGCTGGAGATACGCGGCGAAGCGGGCCAGGTCGTTGGAGTACGGCAACACCGCGCGCGATTGGGCGTCGAAGAAGTTGTTGTACCACAGGCCGATAAGGCCAAGCAGCGCAGGCGCGTTCGATTCCAGCGGGGCGGTGCGGAAGTGCTCGTCGACAATGTGGAAGCCGGAGAGGAAGTCCGCGAACGCTTCCCGGCCGATGACCGCCATCACCGAGAGCCCGATCGCCGAGTCCACCGAGTAACGCCCGCCGACCCAGTCCCAGAAGCCGAACATGTTGTCGGTGTTGATCCCGAATTCGTCGACCAGTCGCTTGTTGGTGGAGACGGCGACGAAGTGCTTGGACACCGCGGAGTCACCGAGTGCGTCGGTCAGCCAGCGGCGCGCGGCGGTCGCGTTGGTCAGCGTCTCGAGCGTGGAGAACGTCTTCGACGCGACGACGAAAAGTGTTGTGGCAGGCTCTAAATCGGCCAGTGTCGCGACCAGGTCGGCCGGGTCCACATTGGAGACGAAACGCGCGGAGATGCCCGCGTCGGCGTAGTGGCGCAACGCCTGGTACACCATCACCGGGCCGAGGTCCGACCCGCCGATCCCGATGTTGACCACGGTCTTGATGCGCTCGCCGGTGGCGCCCTTCCAGTCGCCGCTGCGCAGCCGGTCGGTGAATTTGCCCATGGCGTCGAGCACCTCGTGGACGTCGCGGACGACGTCTTGTCCGTCGACTACGAGCTCGGCGTCGGGGGGGAGTCGTAGCGCGGTGTGCAGCACCGCCCGGTCTTCCGAGGTGTTGATGTGAGCGCCGGAGAACATGGCGTCACGGCGTTCTTCCAGCTTGGCGGCACGGGCCAGGTCGATCAGCAGCCGCAACGTCTCACGGGTGACGCGATGCTTGCTGTAATCGATGTAGAGGTCGCCGACGGTAAGGGTGAGCTCCCGGCCGCGTTTGGGATCGTTGGCGAAGAGCTCGCGAAGGTGGGTGGCTCCGATCTGATCGTGATGCTTGCGCAGGGCGTCCCACGCCGAAGTGCCGGTGATGTCGGGAATGGATTCGGAGGTCATATTTCGACCCTAACGCCGGGTAGCCGTGGCCGGTCGTGGTGCGAGCGCAAGGTGCCGCCTCTGAGCCGGCAGAACTGGCCGCCGCCACTCGTACTTCGGCTGCTGGTGAACCGCCTCGCGGACGGCACCTGTCTAGTGGCCGAGTCGTCCCCGGCCCAGACGCAACAGCAGCATGGCCAGATCTTTACCCTCGGGACCCAGTTCGCTGTAGCGCTCGATGACCTTCATCTCGCGGCTGTGCACCAGCCGGGTGCCGCCGGAGGCCATCCGGACTTTGCCGATCGCCTGAGACACTTCGGCGCGTCGTTTGACGGCGGCCAGGATCTCGGCGTCCAGTCGGTCGATCTCTGCGCGCAACTCGTCGATGCTGAGCTGATCGGCACCGATAGTCTCTGTGTTCATTTCTGCAATCTCCGCGTTCTCGTGAGGTGGTGGTTCTGGTCTCATCCGGTTCGGGCCTCACACAAGAGACGAGCCCCGAATCCGGAAGCGGACCACGGGGCTCTGCGAAAGCAGCTAGACCACGGGCACCGCTGGCCGGTACCCGTAAAAAAATCGGGGCTGCGTGTTGAGCACGCACCGAGTCTGCCACCAAGTGGCTGATAGGTGCAAAAATCCGCGTCACGAAGTCACCGGACAGCAACCTCCCTGAAGGCGGGCCCGGTGTCAGCCGGCCGAGCCTGCGCTGTTGTGCGGCAAGCGAACTGAATCGCCGGAAATACCGGAAGCGGCACCCGCGTGGCCGTAGGCTCTCTACTCGCCGTAGTAGGGGTCGATCGGAAGGGTTGTGATGAAGTTTCTGATGTTGCCGCCAGAGATCAACTCGCTGCTGATGTTCAGTGGTGCAGGGCCGGTTCCGATGCTCGAGGCGGCGACGGCCTGGGAGGGCCTGGCCGCAGAACTCAGCACGGCAGCATCATCGTTCGGCTCGGTGACCACGGGACTGGCCGGGCAGGCGTGGCAGGGTCCGGCGGCGGCGGCGATGACGGCCGCGGCCGCACCCTATGCGAATTGGCTCAGCGTGGCGGCGGCGCAGGCCGCCGACGCGGCCGGGCACGCCCGGACGATTGCCGGCGTGTTCGAGGCCGCGCAGTCGGCCACCATCGCGCCAATCGTTATATCCGCCAACCGTTCTCAGATCGTGCAATTGGTGCTGTCGAACCTGTTCGGCCAGAATGCCCCCGCGATCGCGGCCACTGAAGCCGTGTACGAGGAGATGTGGGCCCAGGATGTCGCGGCGATGGTGGGCTACTTCACCGGCGCGTCCGCCGTGGCCGAGGCGCTGCCGTCCTGGGACCAACTCCTGCCACGACTGTTCTCCGCCGTCAGCAACATCGGCGCCGGCAACCTGGGCCTGGGCAACATCGGCAGCGTCAACCTCGGTAGCGGCAACACCGGCAACGTCAACCTGGGCGGTGGCAACAAGGGCAACCTCAACATCGGCAGCGGCAACCTCAACGGAATCCTGAACTTCGGCGACGGCAACATCGGCAGCTTCAACCTGGGCAGCGGCAACACCGGGACCAGGAACCTCGGTGGCGGCAACCGGGGCAACGGCAACATCGGCTTCGGAAACTCGCAGGCCACCGCGGGCGGCAACATCGGAAGCGGGAACAGCGGCAGCGGCAACATCGGCAACGGCAACACCGGCAACCTCAACGTCGGCAGCGGCAATGCCGGGACCGGAAACTACGGCTTCGGCAACCGCGGCAGCGCCAACCTCGGCAACGGCAACCTCGGCAGCACCAACGTCGGCGTCGGCAACAAGGGCAGCTTCAACATCGGTTTCGGCAACCTGGGCAACAACAACCTCGGCTTCGGAAACCACGGCAACAACAATTTCGGCATCGGGCTCACCGGCGACAACCAGTTCGGCATCAACCTCAACGGGCTGAACGGCGGTGTCGGCAACCTCGGCTTGTTCAACTCGGGCAACAACAATGTCGGGTTCTTCAACTCGGGCGACGGAAACTGGGGCATCGGTAATTCCGGCAACTTCAACAGCGGGTTCGCCAATACCGGTAACACCAACACCGGCTTCTGGAATTCAGGAAACATCAACACCGGGTTCTCGAACACGACGAACACAAACGTGGGCTTCGGCAATTCGGGCAACGGCAACGTGGGTTTCTGGAACGCCGGCAGCAACAACATGGGCGTCGGCAACGGCGGCGGCCAGGCGGTGGGAGCCTTCAATTCCGGTGCCAGCGGAACCGTCGGCTTCGGCAACTCCGGTGCCAGCAGCGTGGGTTATGGCAACTCGGGGGTCGGCAATACCGGCTTCTGGAATTCCGGGAACACCAACACCGGCTTCTGGAATTCCGGAAACGTCAACACCGGCGCGGGCAACGCCGGCTTCGTCAACACCGGCTTCGGAAGTGCGATCAACACCGGGCTGTCCAGCTCAGGCTTCGGGAACACCGGCACCGGGACGTCGGGATTCAACAACCACGGCAACGGCACCTCCGGCTTCGAGAACACCGGCGACGGCAGCGAGGGCTACGGAAATATCGGCAATTTCCAGACCGGTTTCCAGAACACGAATACCCGCAACACCGGCTTCTTCAATTCCGGTAACACAAGCATCGGCATATCCAATACGGCCAACTTCTCCGTCGGCTATGCCAACGGCGGGATCACCGGCAACGTCGGCTTCATGAACACCGGCAGCGACAATTCGGGCTTCAGCCAGGCCGGGACGCTGAACTCCGGCTGGGGCAACTCGGGTAGCAAGAGCTCGGGCAGCAACCACACGGGTGTGAACCAGTCGGGATTCGAGCTGTAACTGCCGCACGGCGACCGGCCGGCTGTCAGCCGGCGGCGGTAAGTTTGGACCGACATGAGTGTGCACGTAACCCAAGCCAAGTACCCACGTCCCAGCGCGGTCGACGAACTCCTGGACGGACTCAACCCGCAACAGCGCCAGGCGGTGGTGCATGAAGGCTCGCCGCTGTTGATCGTCGCGGGCGCAGGTTCCGGTAAGACCGCGGTGCTGACGCGCCGCATCGCCTACCTGATCGCCGAACGCGGCGTCAGCGTCGGTCAGATCCTGGCCATCACCTTCACCAACAAGGCCGCCGCCGAGATGCGGGAGCGGGTGGTGAATCTCGTCGGTGACCGCGCCCGGTACATGTGGGTGTCGACCTTCCACTCGTCCTGCGTGCGGATCCTGCGCAACCAGGCATCGCTGATCGAGGGACTCAACTCCAACTTCTCCATCTACGACGCCGACGACTCGCGGCGCCTGCTGCAGATGATCGGCCGCGACATGGGTCTGGACATCAAGCGGTACTCGCCGCGACTGCTGGCCAACGCCATTTCGAATCTGAAGAACGAGCTGATCGACCCGCATCAGGCGGTGTCCAACCTCACCGACGAATCCGACGACCTGGCCCGTACCGTCGCGTCCGTCTTCGGCGAATACCAGCGCCGGCTGCGGGCGGCCAACGCGCTCGACTTCGACGACCTGATCGGCGAGACCGTGGCGGTGCTGCAGACCTTCCCGGACATCGCCCAGTACTACCGGCGGCGGTTCCGCCATGTGTTGGTCGACGAGTACCAGGACACCAACCACGCCCAGTACATGCTGGTGCGCGAGTTGGTCGGGCACGGCGGTTCAGCGAGGCTCGACGGAGTCGGGCCGGGGGCCGGCGGAGGCGAGGTGAAGCTGGGACCGCCGAATGAACCCACCGGTTCCGACGAGGTGCCGCCGGCCGAACTGTGCGTGGTCGGTGACGCCGACCAGTCCATCTACGCCTTCCGTGGCGCGACCATCCGCAACATCGAAGACTTCGAGCGCGACTACCCGAACGCCACAACGATTCTGCTGGAACAGAATTACCGCTCGACGCAGAACATCCTCTCGGCGGCCAACTCGGTGATCGCCCGCAACGCCGGGCGGCGGGAGAAGCGGCTGTGGACCGACGCCGGCGAAGGCGAACTGATCGTCGGGTACGTCGCCGACAACGAGCACGACGAGGCCAGGTTCGTGGCCGACGAGATCGACGCGCTGGCCGACCGCGGCGACATCACCTACAACGACGTCGCCGTCTTCTACCGCACCAACAACTCGTCGCGCTCGCTGGAAGAGGTCTTCATCCGCGCCGGCATCCCCTACAAAGTCGTTGGGGGAGTGCGCTTTTACGAGCGCAAGGAGATCCGCGACATCGTGGCCTACCTGCGGGTGCTGGACAACCCCGGTGACGCGGTGAGTATGCGGCGCATCCTCAACACCCCGCGTCGCGGCATCGGCGATCGCGCCGAGGCGTGTGTCGCGGTGTACGCCGAGAACACCGGCGCCAGCTTCGCCGACGCCCTGCAGGCAGCCGCCGAGGGCAAGGTGCCGATGCTCAATACCCGCGCGGAGAAGTGCATTGCCGGCTTCGTCGAACTGCTCGACGAGCTGCGGGGGCACCTCGACGATGACCTCGGCGAGCTGGTCGAGGCGGTGCTGGAGCGAACCGGATATCGCCGCGAGCTGGAATCGTCGACCGATCCGCAGGAGCTGGCCCGGCTGGACAACCTCAACGAATTGGTCAGCGTCGCACACGAATTCAGCACCGATCTGGCCAACGCGGCCGCTCTGGCCGAAGACGCGCCGGAGGACGAGGACGTCCCGGACACCGGTGTGCTGGCGGCTTTTCTGGAGCGGGTGTCGCTGGTCGCCGATTCCGACGAGATCCCGGAGCACGGCGCCGGAATGGTCACCCTGATGACCCTGCACACCGCCAAGGGGCTGGAGTTCCCGGTGGTGTTCGTGACGGGCTGGGAAGACGGCATGTTCCCGCACATGCGGGCGCTGGACGATCCGATGGAACTGTCCGAGGAACGGCGTCTGGCTTATGTCGGAATCACCCGGGCCCGGCAACGGCTGTACGTGAGCCGGGCGATCGTCCGGTCATCGTGGGGGCAGCCCATGCTGAACCCGGAATCGCGCTTCCTGCGCGAGATTCCGCAACAACTCATCGAGTGGCGTCGGGTGGCGCCCAAGCCGTCATTCAGTGCGCCGGTGAGCGGTGCCGGGCGCTTCGGTACCCCCCGGTCGGCGCCGACCCGTTCCGGGGCGGGCAAGCGGCCACTGGTGGTGCTGGAGCCCGGTGACCGGGTGACGCACGACAAGTACGGGCTGGGGCGGGTCGAGGAGGTCTCCGGCGTCGGTGAGTCGGCGATGTCGCTGATCGACTTCGGCAGCGCGGGGCGGGTCAAGCTGATGCATAACCACGCGCCGATCAGCAAGCTCTGAGCGCCTGTCGCCGAGCGTGCGCGCAGGGCGAGAAAATCGCCAAAAAGCCGCCCTCAGTTTACGTTCGGCGGGTGGCGTTAGTCGGCGCGCTGTTCGGCGGGTGGCGTTAGTCGGCGCGCGTTATTCGTCGCTGGCGGCAATGTTCGGCGCGCGCTATTCGGCCCAGCGCCTGGTGGCCGGCAGCATCGCCAGCACCACGCTCGCGACCGGCAGCAGCGGCAGCGTGTGCACGATCCACCCCACGCGCGCACCCGCGATGAACACCCCGAGGTAGGTCAGCAGCGCCACGACACCGCCGGCCACGATCAGGTAGCGCGCGAACGGGCGGCGCAACAGCAGCATGATGACGCCCGAGACCGTGGTGAGCGCGAAGACCAGCGCCAGGAATCCGACGGCGATGCAGAACAGCCGGCCGGTCTGCCACCAGCCGGCGATCAGGTCGGTGGTCACCACCGAGGTAGCCCATCCGCTGACGATGCTCACGGCACTGGCGGCTATCGCCGTGCGGGGGCTCGGCTCGTGCCGCAGCACAGCGGGCAGCGGCGGCATGCCGCCGCGCATTGAAGCGTCGAAAGGTGCTGCGCCGCGCGGGATTTGGGTGGTCGGCTGGGCGACTATCGGGGGCAGCGGACCGGTCGGCGCCCGCCGGATGATGCGGGTCCGGGACTCAGTTGGCTCGGGCGGGTTGTCGCTCGGGGGAGGGTCACTCGGGGGAGGGTCGTTCGGCCCGGTCACCGGTCAGCCGGCGTAGTTGCCGACGTACAGTCCCCGTTGCGCCAGCCAGGGCACGGGGTCGATCCGGTCGCTGCCGTTCAGCTGTACCTCGAAGTGCAGGTGCGGGCCGGTCGAGTTGCCGCGGTTGCCGATGGTGGCGATCTGGTCGCCCGCCATCACGCGCTCGCCGACGTTGACCAGGGTGGTGTTCACGTGGCCGTACAGCGTGACAGTGCCGTCAGCATGCAGCAGCTTGACCCATGCTCCGTAGCCGGCGGTGGGTCCCGCGGCGATGACGACACCGTCGGACACCGCGTAGATCGGGGTCCCGATCGCGTTGGCCAGGTCGATGCCGGCGTGCAGGACGCCCCAGCGGTAGCCGAAGTTCGAGGTGTAAATGCCCTTGGTCGGCATGACGTACAGCGGCTGCTGCAGGCGTGCCTCGCGCTGGGCGCGCTCCTGCGCGAAGGCCACGCCGCGGGCGAGTTCTTCGTTGTGCAACGCCGCATTGGCGGGCTGGGCGGCGATCACCTGCACGCCGCGCGGCGTGTTGGAGCCGGATTGCCCGGAGCCGCCGGTGAGGGTCGAGGCGTTGGCGGTCAGGACCGTCTCGATCTTGGTGTTGTTGTCGGACTGGCTGACCGCGGTGTGGGTGGCCGCGGCCGCCGCCCCGGCGGCCATCGCGCCGATCAGCAGACGTCCCTTGGCGGCGCTGGTCGGCTGCTTGCGGTGGCTGCCCCCGCGACGCGGGACCGGCGTGACGTTCGTGGTGTGTGCTGTGGTGCGCGCGTGGATCGAGTCGACGGTGACCACCCGGGGCAGCACTTCGGTGACCGGAGCGGTCAGCCACAACGGGGTCAGGTCGTCGGTGTCGTTGAGGTCATCGAGCTCAGGGGCGGTCAGCAGCTGGTCGTCCACGAAGGCGGAATCGCCGAAATCGAGGTCGTCCAGATCGGCGAGCTCTAAGTCGTCTACCTCGTCGAATCCGTCGAGCGGGATGATTTCGGTGACTTCGTTGCGGTGATGCTGCAGCCACCGGTCCCGGGGCGCGCGAGCCGCCGATGCGGCCGCGGAGCGGGTGAATAGGTGCTGGGACAACCTGAAATGTCCTCGGATCGTGACCATAACGTTATCTGGACCTTGAGAAGGTATCCGCAAAGGTAGGCGGCTGGCAACCTCAGTATCAAATCCAGCGGTTTTTGTGACTTGGGTCACGTTTCACCGACCTGATCGATACGTGACGTGTGCCACAGCGGTGGGATGCGGCGGTGGGGCCGATTTTCGGGGTGGATACAGTTCCTCCGTGCGTGTTGCCGAGTACTGGCCTAGTACCGGTAAAGCCACCCTAGTTGGCCTAGCAATCAAGCCGAGCAAAGGCAGTGACGCCCCATGGATCTGTTCGAGTACCAAGCTAAGGAATTGTTCGCCAAGCACGGCGTACCCGGCACGCAGGGCCGGGTGACCGACACCGCTGAAGGCGCGAAGGCCATCGCGGAGGAGATCGGCGCGCCGGTGATGGTCAAGGCCCAGGTCAAGACCGGCGGCCGGGGCAAGGCCGGCGGCGTGAAATACGCCGCGAACGCCGACGAAGCCTACGAGCACGCCAAGAACATTTTGGGCCTGGACATCAAGGGCCACATCGTGAAGAAGCTGCTTGTCGCCGAGGCCAGTGACATCGCCGAGGAGTACTACCTCTCGTTCCTGCTCGACCGCGCCAACCGCACGTACCTGGCGATGTGCTCGGTGGAGGGCGGCATGGAGATCGAAGAGGTCGCCGCCACCAAGCCCGACCGGCTGGCCAAGGTGCCGGTGAACGCCGTCAAGGGCGTCGACCTGGACTTCGCGCGATCCATCGCCGAACAGGGCCACCTGCCGGCCGACGTGCTCGACGCCGCCGCCGTCACGATCGAAAAGCTGTGGGGGGTGTTCGTCGGCGAGGACGCCACGCTGGTCGAAGTCAACCCGCTGGTCCGCACCCCGGACGACAAGATCCTGGCGCTGGACGGCAAGGTCACCCTGGACGCCAACGCCGACTTCCGCCAGCCCGGTCACGCCGAGTTCGAGGACCGCGCGTCGACCGACCCGCTGGAGCTCAAGGCCAAAGAACACGACCTCAACTACGTCAAGCTCAGCGGCGAGGTCGGAATTATCGGCAACGGTGCGGGCCTGGTGATGTCGACGCTGGACGTGGTCGCCTATGCCGGCGAGAAGCACGGCGGCGTGAAGCCGGCCAACTTCCTGGACATCGGTGGCGGCGCGTCGGCCGAGATCATGGCGGCCGGCCTGGACGTGATTCTGGGCGACCCGGAAGTCAAGAGCGTGTTCGTCAACGTCTTCGGCGGCATCACGTCGTGCGACGCGGTGGCGGCCGGGATCGTCAAGGCCCTGGAAATCCTGGGCGACGAGGCCAACAAGCCATTGGTGGTCCGGTTGGACGGAAACAACGTGGAGGAGGGTCGGCGCATCCTGGCCGACGCCAACCACCCGTTGGTGATCCAGGCCGAGACCATGGACGCCGGTGCAGACAAAGCCGCCGAGCTGGCGAGCGCCTGAGAGGACGACGAACAATGGCTATCTTTCTGAACTCAGCGAACAAGGTCGTCGTCCAGGGCATCACCGGCGCCGAGGCCACCAAGCACACCGCGCGCATGCTGGCGGCCGGCACCCAGATCGTCGGCGGTGTCAACGCCCGTAAGGCGGGCACCACCGTCGCGCACAAGGACGTCGACGGCAACCCGATCGAGTTGCCGGTGTTCGGCAGCGTGGTGGAGGCGATCGAGAAGACCGGCGCCGACGTGTCGATCATCTTCGTGCCGCCGGTGTTCGCCAAGGACGCGATGATCGAGGCCATCGACTCGGAGATTCCGCTGCTGGTGGTCATCACCGAGGGAATTCCGGTGCAGGACAGCGCGTATGCGTGGGCGTACAACGTCGAGAAGGGTCAGAAGACCCGCATCATCGGACCCAACTGCCCGGGCATCATCAGCCCCGGACAGTCGCTGGTCGGCATCACCCCGGCCAACATCAGCGGACCGGGGCCGGTCGGGCTGGTGTCCAAGTCCGGCACGCTGACCTACCAGATGATGTACGAGCTGCGTGATTTCGGGTTCACCACCTCGATCGGCATCGGCGGCGACCCGGTCATCGGCACCACGCACATCGACGCCATCGAGGCGTTCGAGAAGGACCCCGACACCAAGCTCATCGTGATGATCGGCGAGATTGGTGGAGACGCCGAGGAGCGCGCGGCCGACTTCATCAAGGCTAACGTGACCAAGCCGGTCGTCGGCTACGTCGCGGGATTCACTGCGCCGGAAGGCAAGACGATGGGTCACGCGGGCGCCATCGTGTCCGGCTCGTCGGGCACCGCGGCCGCCAAGAAGGAGGCGCTGGAGGCTGCCGGTGTTCAGGTCGGCAAGACGCCGTCCGAGACCGCGGCCCTGGCCCGGGAGATCCTCAAGACCCTGTAGCGCCAGCAGACGCAAACGCCCCCATTTCGCGCCGAAATGAGGGGCGTTTGCGCCTGCTCGCGCAGGTCAGGGGAGGCCCGGAGCGCCGGGCACGCCGATCAGCTGTCCGCCGTCGCCGCCCTGGCCACCGGGTCCGCTGGTGGTGCCGCCCCCGCCATTGCCGCCGTTTCCGCCGAAACCGATCAGGAGTGCGGCACGTCCGCCTTTGCCGCCGGCCCCACCGGTATTCGGGGCGGATCCTCCCGACCCGCCGGCGCCGCCGTCGCCAATCAGCAGGCCCGCGTCACCGCCCGCACCGCCGGCCGCCCCGAGTCCGCCGATCCCACCGGTGCCACCAGAACCGGTCAGCGTGCCGCCGGCTCCGCCAGCACCACCGGACCCACTAGCGGTGATGCCTAATCCGCCGCTGCCGCCAGCGCCGCCGGCGCCGTTGAGGAATCCTCCGTGACCGCCGATTCCGCCAGCGCCACCCGTGCCGGTAGCCGGAACCACCGCAGTCGCGTCCCCACCGGCACCGCCGGCTCCACCGGCTCCGAGCACGATTCCGCCTGCGCCGCCTGCGCCACCGGCGCCGGCAGTGCCGGCGTTGCCGCCCAAAGCGTTGAACGTCGTACCACCGCGCCCCCCGGCCCCGCCGGTGCCAAACAGTCCTCCTGCACCACCTGCACCGCCCGCACCACCGTCGGCGCCGAGCGTTGCGGCACCGCCTACACCACCGACGCCGCCCGTGCCGAACAGCCCTGCCGCCCCCCCGGTGCCGCCGATGCCGCCGACGCCGGACCCGCCGGTGCCGCCGGCGCCGCCGTTACCGACGAGAAGCCCGCCGGCCCCGCCGTTGCCGCCGGGGGCCCTGACGCTGTTCGCCCGGCCGGGTCCGCCGGCGCCGCCGTTGCCGAACAATCCTGCGGCGCCGCCGTTCCCGCCGCCGGGATGCGCGGTGGTGCCCGCCCCGCCGGCACCACCGTTGCCGACCAGTAGTCCGCCGGCCTGGCCGTCGGCGCCCGGCGCGCCGTTGGCGCCGTTGCCGATCAGCGGCCGTCCCAGCAACAACTGGGTCGGTGTGTTGATCACGTCGAGTATCTGCTGCTCCAAGCTCTGCAGCGGTGTGGCGGCGGCCGCCTCGGCTAGGGCGTACTGCCCTGCGCTCGCGCTCAGGAGTTGGACGAACCGACTATGGAATGCGCTCGCCTGCTCGCTCAGTGCTTGGTATCCCAGACCGTATTGCGCGAACAGAGAGGCGACGGCCGCCGAAACCTCGTCGGCGCCGGCGGCCACGAGGCCGGCGGTCTGCGGCAGGGCGGCGGAGTTGGCCCGGCTGACAACCGCGCCGATGGACTCGATATCTGACGCGGCCGCCGCGACCGTATCGGGCACCGTGGTGAGAAATGACATTTGGCCGCCTCCGTTACTTCTGTGAGCCTGTGGTTTGGCGCCTGTTTTCGTAGTTCAGTTGCGGCCGGGCAGCCCATCGGCGCCGAGGAGCAGTCCGGCCGTGCCGCCTTGTCCGGCGACACCGCCGGTGCCACCCGCGTTGCCGCCATTGCCCCCGTTGCCGATCACCTTGGCGGAGCCGCCGGTGCCTCCCGCCCCGTAGACCCCGGCGGGAGCGGCCTTCCTGCCACCGGCACCGGCGTCGCCGCCGTCGCCGGCGAGAATCCCGCCGTCACCGCCGTTGCCACCGGCTCCCCCAAAGGTGTTGCCATAACCACCGCCGCCGCCTGCTCCGCCCGAGCCGGACAAGAGGGCGCCGGCGCCGCCGTTCCCGCCCGTTCCGCCGGCGTCGCTGATGCCGCCGGCTCCACCGGCGCCGCCCATGCCAATGACGAAACCGCCGTTGCCGCCCGCGCCGCCGTTGCCGGCGCGGAGGCCGGCGCTCGCGATCGGGGTGGAGCCACCGTCGCCGCCGTGGCCACCGATGCCCAGCAGGGCGCCGCCGTTGCCGCCGTTACCGCCGGCGCCGCCGTTGCCCACGAGTCCGAAACCACCGGCCCCGCCCGCGCCCCCGAAACCGGTGAGACCGGCATTGCCGCCCGCGCCGCCGGCGCCAGCGGCTCCCACAACGACTCCACCGCTTCCGCCGGTGCCTCCGCTGCCACCCGCGCCGAACAACGTGCCACCGGCGCCGCCCGCGCCGCCGGTGCCTCCGATGCCTCCGATAGCAACTTGCCCCGTCCCGCCGGTGCCACCGGCGCCGCCGACGCCGAACAATCCGGCAGCTCCACCGGCACCACCCTGGCCGCCGGCTAAACCGCCGGCGGCGGACCCGCCGCCGACCCCGCCGGCACCGCCGGCGCCGATGATCAGCCCGCCCGCGCCGCCATTGCCGCCGTTACCGCCGTCTCCGCCATTGCCGCCAAGCCCGCCGTTGCCGAAAAGGCCGGCCGCACCGCCTTTTCCGCCATTACGGAACGTCGAGCCGCTCCCACCGGCACCACCGTTGCCCCACAACAGGCCGCCGTCCCCGCCGTCGGCGCCGCTCGCCGGTGCGGCGTTGGCCCCGTTGCCGATCAGCGGGCGGCCGAGCGCCGCCTGGAACGGCGCGTTGATCACGCCGAGAATCTGCTGCTCGACCAGCTGCAGCGGCGAAGCAGCGGCGGCCTCAGCGGCGGTGTACTGCGCCGCGCTTACGCCCATGAGCTGCACGAACTGGTTGTGAAATGCCACCGCGGCCGTGCTGAACGACTGGTAGGACTGGGCATGGGCCCCGAACAATGCGGCGATGGCCGCCGACACTTCGTCCGCGCCGGCGGCTAACACCGCCGAGGTCGGGGTCAGAGCCAGCGCGTTGGCCTGACTGATCGTCGAGCCGATATCGGCCAGATCGGCGGCGGCCGCCATGACGAAGTCAGGCACCGTGGTGACAAATGACATCTGGTCACCTCCCCGAGAAGGGGTCTGCGCCCCTGGTAGGGCGCGTGATCGGGAGGTGCCCAGCGTAGCGCGACGCCACCGCGGGCGAGCCGGTTTCGCAGGACCCGCTGACCGCATCCAGGGGCGAGTCCGGTAGATAGTAAGACTATGAATCTTGATCCGCGAACGCCAGTGATCGTGGGTGTCGGACAGGCCGCCGAGCGTATCGACGACCCCGGTTACCGGGCGATGTCACCCGTCGAGCTGGCTGCCGCCGCGGCCCAGGCCGCGCTGGACGACTGCGGCGCCACCGCGGTCGCCGCCGAAGTCGACACGATCGCAGCGCTGCGGCAGTTCGAAATCTCCGGGCCGGTGGCCAACGCGCCGCTGGGCCGCTCCAACAACTACCCGCGCTCGGTCGCCAAGCGCATCGGCGCCGAACCACGACGCGCCATCCTGGAGATCGTCGGCGGTCAGGGGCCCCAGCACCTGATCACCGAGCTGGCCGGGGAGATCGCCGCCGGGCGTTCGGAGGTCGCGCTGGTCTTCGGCTCCGACGCCACGTCCACCCTGCGGTATTTCGCGGGGCGCGACGACAAGCCGGACTTCAGCGAGACCGTCGACGGCGACCTGGAAGACCGCGGACCCGGCATCGAGAAATACATATCGCGCTACACGGTGATTCACGGGCTGGTGGATGCCCCGACGCAGTACGCCCTGATGGAGAATGCCCGGCGCGCGGCGACCGGCCTGGGACCGGCCGAATACCTGCGGCGGATGGCCGAACTCTTCGCGCCGTTCAGCAAGGTTGCGGCCGGCAACCCCTTCTCCGCGGCGCCGGTGGAGCGGACGGTCGACGAACTGGTCACGGTCACCGAGAGCAACCGGATGATCGCCGAGCCCTACCCACGGCTGCTGGTGGCCCGCGATCAGGTGAACCAGGGCGCGGCGGCGTTGCTGATGTCGGTGCGGGCCGCACGGCGACTGGGCGTGCCCGAGGACCGGTGGGTGTATCTGCGCGGCCATGCCGACCTGGAAGCACAGGCATTCATGGACCGGCCCGACCTCGGACATGCGCCGTCGGCGGTCATGGCCGCCCGCGAAGCGCTGGACGTGGCCGGCATCGGCGTCGACGATGTCTCCACCTTCGATCTGTACAGCTGCTTCCCGGTGCCGGTGTTCAACATCTGCGACGGGCTGGGCATCGCGCCCGACGATCCGCGCGGCCTGACCCTGACCGGCGGGTTGCCGTTCTTCGGCGGTGCCGGCAACAACTACTCGATGCACGGCATCGCCGAGACGATCAACCGAATGCGAGACGCCCCAGGGCAATTCGGGCTCGTCGGGGCCAACGGCGGCATTCAGAGCAAGTACTCGGTCGGGATCTACTCCACCGCGCCCGCGCAGTGGAAGGGCGACCGCAGCGCTGAATTGCAGGCACAGGTCAACAGCGGCCCCACCGTGCCGGTCACCGAAACCCCCGACGGCCCGGCCACCATCGAGACCTACACGGTGCGCCGCGACAACGGCCGTCCCACCGGCGTCATCATCGGCCGGCTCACCGCCGATGACCGCCGTTTCCTGGCCACCACCGAGGACGACGACCTGGTGTCTCTACTGGTCGACGGGGACCCGCTCGGGCAGCCGGTGCGGGTACGCCCCTTCGATTACGGCAACCGCTGCACGTTGGCCTGACCCCAAGCGGCAACATCGACACTGCAACCCCGTACACGACACGCCGGGGACCGTCGCCCAGATGTCAGTTTCGGCGCAGGGGTAAGCGCACGCGCGGCGTGCCCACCCCGCCTAAGCGAACGACGCCAGCTTGCCGGCCAGCCGCTCCACGTACGCGGCCACCTTGTCCTCGTCGCTGTCCGGCAGCCCGAACAGCACCTCGGTTACACCGAGATCTGCCCAGCGCGCCAACTTCTCACCGTCCGGCTTGAAGTCCAGCGCCACGATCTGCGGGGCACCGTCGCGGCCGGCCGCGGCCCAGGTGTCCTGCAGCAGCTTCACCGGCTCGTCGATGTCGAAGTCGCGCGGCGTGGTGATCCAGCCGTCGGCGCTGCGCGCGATCCACTTGAAGTTCTTCTCGTTGCCGGCGGCACCGACCAGGACGGGAATGTGCGGCTGCACCGGCTTGGGCCACGCCCAGCTCGGGCCGAACTTCACGAACTCGCCGTCGTACTCGGCTTCTTCCTGCGTCCACAGCGCCCGCATCGCCTCGAGGTACTCACGCAGCATGGTGCGACGACGACCGGGCGGCACGTTGTGGTCCGCCAGTTCGTCGGTGTTCCAGCCGAACCCGACGCCGAGGCTGACCCGCCCGCCGGACAGGTGGTCCAGCGTGGCGATACTTTTCGCCAGTGTGATCGGGTCGTGTTCGACCGGCAGCGCCACCGCCGTCGACAGCCGGACCCGCGAGGTCACGGCGCACGCCGCGCCCAGGCTCACCCAGGGATCCAGCGTCCGCATGTAGCGGTCGTCGGGCAGCGTCTCGTCACCGGTGGTGGGATGCGCCGCCTCGCGCTTGATCGGGATGTGAGTGTGTTCAGGCACGTAAAACGTGTGAAAACCATGTGTGTCGGCGAGTTTCGCGGCGGCCGCCGGAGAGATGCCGCGATCGCTGGTGAACAGAACGAGGCCGTAGTCCATGCCCCAATTTAGAACGTGTTCTACTTTTGGCCGCAGGCGGCCCCCTGCGGCGGCGGGCATTAGTTCTTACAGGTGCGCTAGCGTGGTTGATCGAATGCGTCGCACGCGGCACCGCGTCGCACCGCAGCAGAGGGGCCGTGACGGCACCGGAAGCAACAGGAGGACTCATGACCTACCCGCCCGGTAGTCCCGGATATCCATCCGGGCAGCAGCCGTCCGGCTCCTACGGCGCCGCCGCCCCGGCTGCGGCCCCGGCCGAGCCCGGCGAAAGCAAGCTGGGGCTTTACCTGGCGATCGCGGTAGCGGCCCTGGGTCTGCTGGCGTACTTCTTCAGCTTCGGCCCGATGTTCACCTACAGCTCCGAAATCAGCGGGTCCGGCGCCGAGGTGTCCGGTGACACCGGCTTGTCGGTTGCCGTCGCCTTGCTTGCCGCGCTGCTGGCCGGTGTCGCGCTACTGCCGAAGGCGAAGAGCTACGTGCCGATCGTCGCCGTGCTCTCGGTGCTGGGAGTGTTGCTGATCATCGCCGCGACCTTCAACAAGCCGAGTTCGTTCTCCACCGGCTGGGCGTTGTGGATCGTGCTGGTGTGCATCGTGTTCCAGGCCGTTGCCGCGGTCGGCGCGCTGCTGCTGGAGTCGGGCGTGATCACCGCGCCGACCCCGCGCCCCAAGTACGACCCGTTCGGCGGTGGCTACGGGCAGTACGGCCAGTACGGCCAGTACGGCGGCCAGCCGGGCGGGTACTACGGTCAGCCGGGTGCACAGCAGCCCGCGCAGAACCCGGGCCAGTCCGGGTATGGCTCGCAATACGGCGGCGGCTACTCGTCGAACCCCAACCCGCAGTCCGGGGGATTCGCGGCGCAGCCCACGCAGCAGGTGCCCCAGCAACAGCAGGGTCCCACCAACACCCCGCCCACCGGCTTCCCGAGCTTCAGCCCGCCGCCGCCGGTCAGTGCGGGCACCGGATCGCAGGGTGGGTCCGCGCCCGTCAATTACGGCAACGCCGCCGGTGGCGGCCAGCAGTCGAACTACGGCCAGGGCCAGCAGCAGTCGCCTGGTTCGGCGCCGGTCTAATCGCGCGCTCTCGCGCCTAGTCAGGCTCGCGCGCGAAGAGTGACCCACCAAGAGTGACCCACCAAGAGTGACCCACCAAGAGTGACCCACCAAGAGTGAAAAGGGTGTCGGCAAGAAACGGAGAAACGGGCGCTCGCCAGGCCCGCGACCTGGTCAGGGTGGCTTTCGCCCCCGCGGTAGTAGCGCTGGTCATCATTGCGGCCGTCACGCTGCTGGAGTTGTTGATCGCCAACAGCGACATGACCGGTGCCCTGGGCGCTATCGCGAGCATGTGGCTGGGCGTGCACCAGGTGCCCGTCTCCATTGGCGGTCGGGAACTGGGCGTCATGCCGCTGCTGCCGGTCCTGTTGATGGTGTGGGGCACCGCCCGCACCACGGCGCGCGCTACCTCGCCGTACTCGTCCTGGCTGGTGATCCGCTGGGTCATCGCGTCGGCGCTGGGCGGTCCACTGTTGATAGCCGCCATCGCGCTGGCCGTCATTCACGATGCATCGTCGGTGCTGACCGAGTTGCAGACGCCCAGTGCGTTGCGGGCGTTCACCAGCGTGCTGGTGGTGCATGCCATCGGGGCCGCGATCGGGGTCTCGTCACGGGCGGGACGACGCGCGCTGGCTGCTTCTCCGCTGCCCAACTGGCTGGGTGATTCACTCCGCGCCGCCTGCGCCGGAGTTCTGGCCCTGCTCGGGCTTTCCGGCGTGGTGACGGCGGGGTCGCTCGTGGTGCATTGGTCGACCATGCAAGACCTGTACGCGATCACCGACTCGATCTGGGGACAGTTCAACCTCACCGCACTGTCGGTGTTGTACGCGCCGAACGTCATCGTGGGTGCCTCGGCCGTCGCCGTCGGGTCCAGCGCCCATATCGGGTTCGCGACGTTCAGCTCGTTCACCGTGTTCGGCGGCGACGTGCCGGCGCTGCCGATCCTGGCCGCGGCGCCCACGCCGCCGCTCGGAGCGGTGTGGGTTGCGCTGCTGATCATCGGCGCGGCGTCCGGCGTGGCCGTCGGTCAGCAGTGCGCCCGGCGTGCGCTGCCGCTGATCCCCGCCGTCGCCAAGCTGCTGGTTGCGGCAGTGTTGGCGGCCGCGATGATGACGCTGCTGGGATACGGCGGAGGGGGCAAACTGGGCAACTTCGGCGACGTCGGCGTCGACCGGGGGGCCATGTTTCTCGGCGTGCTGTTCTGGTTCACCGTGGTCGGCGCCATCACCGTGGTGATGACCGGAGGTATCCGGCGGCGGCCGCGCCGGCAGCGGGTCAAACGGCCTGTTGCGCCAGAGCCTGTCGTGCAAGACGACGAGCCGTTGGTGGGGGTTTTCGACGACGCTCTGGACGACGACGCTCTGGGCGACGACGTTCTGGACGACGAAGTACGGGACGTCGACGAAGGCGTGGACGTCGAGGAAGTCGCGATGCCCGACGAGCGGGCTGCCGATCGGCCCCAGAAGCCAGACGAGGACTAGTTCCTCGCCACGCGCGCCCCGAGTTTGCGGTGAGGGTTGCGATCAGCGCGACGGAACAGCCGTGGGCGCAATTTCGATGCAAGCGACCGACTAGGCTCAACTTGTCGGCTCCTCCTCCGGCCGCTCCTCGGCCGGCATCGTCGCCCGACTAGGCTCACCGTGTGCAGGAACCGCTCCGTGTACCCCCGAGTGCACCGGCGCGGCTGGTAGTGCTGGCCTCGGGCACCGGATCGCTGCTCAACTCCCTGCTGGCCGCGGCGCAAGGCGATTATCCGGCCCGGGTCGTGGCCGTCGGCGTCGATCGTGACTGCCGGGCCACGCAGATCGCCGCCGAAGCGAATATCCCCGCTTTCGCCGTCCGTGTCGGCGAGCACCCGACCCGCGACGACTGGGACGCCGCCATCACCGAGGCCACCGCCGCCCACCAACCGGACCTGGTGGTGTCCGCCGGTTTCATGAGAATCCTTGGCCCGCAGTTTCTTTCGCGATTCAACGGCCGCATCCTGAACACCCACCCGGCGCTGCTGCCCGCCTTTCCCGGCGCACACGGCGTCCGCGACGCACTGGCCTACGGCGTGAAAGTCACCGGCTGTACGGTGCACCTGGTGGATGCCGGCGTGGACACTGGTCCGATACTGGCCCAGCAGCCCGTCGAGGTGCGTGATGGCGACAACGAAGAGACCCTGCATGAACGCATCAAGGTCGTGGAACGCCAACTCCTGGTGGATGTGGTGGCCGCGATCGCGACCCGCGGCGTGACGGTGACAGAGCGAAAGGCGACCCTGGGATGAACATCGACAAGAAGCCGATCCGTCGCGCGTTGATCAGCGTGTACGACAAGACCGGCCTGGTCGAACTCGCCCAGGGCCTCGCCGCCGCCGGCGTCGAGATCGTCTCGACCGGATCGACCGCGAAGACCATTGCCGACAAAGCGATTCCGGTCACCCGCGTCGAGGAACTCACCGGTTTCCCCGAGGTGCTCGACGGACGCGTCAAGACCCTGCACCCCAAGGTGCACGCCGGACTGCTGGCCGACCTGCGCAAGCCCGAACACCGCGCGTCGCTGGAAAAACTCGGCGTCGCGGCGTTCGAACTCGTCGTGGTCAACCTCTACCCGTTCGCCGAGACTGTCGAATCCGGTGCCAGCCCCGACGAGTGCGTCGAGCAGATCGACATCGGCGGCCCGTCGATGGTGCGCGCCGCGGCCAAGAACCATCCGAGTGTCGCCGTCGTCACCGATCCCCGCGGGTACGACGGAGTGCTGGCCGCGGTGCGGCACGGCGGATTCACCCTTGCCGAGCGGAAGAAGCTGGCCTCCTTGGCATTCCAGCACACCGCCGAATACGACATCGCCGTCGCGACCTGGATGCAGTCCACGCTCGCGCCCGAAGAACCCGCGCAGGAATTCCCGCACTTCTTTGCCAGGAACTGGCGCCGCCAGGCCACCCTGCGCTACGGCGAGAACCCGCACCAGCAGGCCGCCCTCTACCTCGACCCCGGCGCCTGGCCGGGTCTGGCGCAGGCCGAGCAGCTGCACGGAAAAGAGATGTCCTACAACAACTTCACCGATGCGGACGCGGCGTGGCGGGCAGCCTTCGACCACGAGCAGACCTGCGTGGCGATCATCAAGCACGCCAACCCGTGCGGCATCGCGATCTCGGACATCTCGGTCGCCGACGCGCACCGCAAGGCCCACGACTGTGACCCGCTCAGCGCATTCGGCGGCGTGATCGCGGCCAACACCGAAGTCAGCGTCGAGATGGCGGAGTACGTCAGCACCATCTTCACCGAGGTGATCGTGGCGCCCGCGTACGAGCCGGGCGCGATTGACGTGTTGACGCGCAAGAAGAACATCCGGGTGCTGCTGGCCTCCGAGCCACTCGGCGGCGGCCACGAGCTGCGCCCGATCAGCGGCGGACTACTGATCCAGCAGCGCGACCAACTCGACGCGCCCGGCGACGACCCGAACAACTGGACGCTGGCCACTGGCGAACCCGCCGACCCGTCCACCCTCACCGACCTGGTGTTCGCGTGGCGCGCCTGCCGCGCGGTGAAGTCCAACGCGATCGTCATCGTCGCGGGCGGCGCCACGATCGGTGTCGGCATGGGACAGGTGAACCGGGTCGACGCCGCCCGGCTGGCCGTCGAGAGAGGCGGTGACCGGGTCAACGGTGCGGTCGCCGCCTCCGATGCGTTCTTCCCGTTCCCGGACGGACTCGAGACGTTGACCGCCGCGGGCGTCAAGGCCGTCGTGCACCCGGGCGGATCGGTGCGCGACGACGAAGTCACCGCGGCCGCCGCCAAAGCCGGTGTCACGCTGTACCTCACCGGCGCCCGGCACTTCGCGCACTGACCGCTCGCCGAGTGACCCTCGTGGGCAGCGCGTAGCTTGGAGAGGTGACTTCACCGAGCAATCTGCCCCGAACCCTTGGCGAGCTGCGTGCCTCCGGTCATCGCGAGCGGGGCGTCAAGCAGGAGATCCGCGAGAATCTGCTGACCGCACTGGCGGACGGCGGCGACGACGTATGGCCCGGAATCCTCGGTTTCGACGACACCGTGATTCCGCAACTCGAACGGGCGCTGATCGCCGGCCACGACTTCGTGCTGCTGGGCGAACGCGGCCAGGGCAAGACCCGGTTGCTGCGGGCACTGACCGGTCTGCTCGACGAATGGACCCCGGTGATCGACGGATCGGAGCTCGGCGAGCACCCCTACACGCCGATCACGCCGGAGTGGATCCGCCGCGCCGCCCAGTTGCAGGACGACCTGCCGGTGGCGTGGAAGCACCGCAGCGAGCGCTACACCGAGAAGCTGGCCACCCCTGACACCAGCGTCGCCGACTTGGTCGGTGACATCGACCCGATCAAGGTCGCCGAAGGCCGCAGCCTCGGCGACCCGGAAACCATTGCCTATGGACTGATTCCACGCGCGCACCGCGGCATCGTCGCGGTCAATGAGCTTCCCGACCTGGCCGAGCGGATTCAGGTCTCGATGCTGAATGTGATGGAGGAGCGCGACATCCAGGTCCGCGGTTACACGCTGCGGCTGCCGCTGGACGTGCTGGTGGTGGCGAGCGCCAACCCGGAGGACTACACGAACCGCGGTCGCATCATCACCCCGCTCAAGGACCGGTTCGGCGCCGAGATCCGCACCCACTATCCGTTGGAGCTGGCGGCCGAAATCGGCGTCATCGCCCAGGAGGCGCACCTGAGCGCGCAAGTGCCCGACTATCTGCTGCAGGTGATCGCGCGCTTCGCCCGGTACCTGCGCGAGTCCAGTTCGGTCGACCAACGCTCCGGGGTGTCGGCACGGTTCGCGATCGCGGCGGCCGAGACGGTCGCGGCTGCGGCCCGGCACCGCGGCGCGATTCTCGGCGAGACCGACCCGGTGGCCCGGGTCGTCGACCTGGGAACGGTCATCGACGTGCTGCGCGGCAAGCTGGAATTCGAGTCCGGCGAGGAAGGCCGCGAGCAGGCCGTGCTCGAGCACCTGCTGCGCCGCGCGACCGCCGACACCGCCTCCCGGGTTCTCGGCGGCGTCGACGTCGGCACCCTGGTGTCCGCCGTCGAAAAAGGATCCGCGGTGACGACGGGTGAGCGGGTGTCCGCCAAGGACGTACTGGCCGCGGTGCCCGGGCTGCCGGTCGTGGACAAGATCGCGGCCAAACTGGGCGCCGAATCCGAAGGAGAACGGGCCGCCGCGCTGGAACTCGCGCTGGAAGCGCTGTACCTGGCGAAGCGGGTCGACAAAGTATCCGGGGAGGGGCAGACGGTCTATGGGTAGTCCTGATGGTGACGACCCGCAGCGCCCGGCTTCGCCGGGTTCGCGATCGTCACTAGGTCACTCGCAGCGCTACTCGGCGTATACCGGCGGGCCCGACCCGCTGGCCCCGCCGGTGGATCTGCGTGAGGCGCTCGAACAGATCGGGCAGGACGTCATGGCGGGCACCTCGCCGCGCCGGGCCCTGTCCGAGTTGCTGCGCCGCGGCTCCGAGAACATGCGCGGCGCCGACCGGCTGGCCGCCGAGGCCAACCGCAAACGGCGAGATCTGTTGCGCCGCAACAACTTAGACGGCACCCTGCAAGAGATCAAGAAGCTGCTGGACGAGGCGGTGCTGGCCGAACGCAAGGAACTGGCCCGGGCGCTGGACGACGACGCGCGGTTCTCCGAATTGCAGCTGGAGTCGTTGCCACCGTCCCCGGCCAAGGCGGTGCAGGAGCTGTCCGAATACCAGTGGCGCAGTCCTGAGGCCCGGCAGAAGTACGACCAGATCAAGGATCTGCTCGGCCGGGAGATGCTCGACCAGCGCTTCGCCGGGATGAAGCAGGCCCTGGAGGGCGCCACCGACGAGGACCGCCAGCGGGTCAACGAGATGCTGGACGATCTGAATGACCTGCTGGACAAGCACTCTCGCGGTGAAGACACCCAGCAGGACTTTCAGGACTTCATGAACAAGCACGGCGAGTTCTTCCCGGAGAACCCGCAGAACGTCGAGGAGCTGCTGGATTCGCTGGCTAAGCGGGCCGCGGCCGCCCAGCGGTTCCGCAACAGCCTCAGCCAGGAGCAGCGCGACGAACTGGATGCCTTGGCGCAGCAGGCCTTTGGCTCGCCATCACTGATGAACGCGCTGAACCGCCTGGACGCGCACCTGCAGGCGGCGCGGCCGGGCGAGGACTGGACGGGGGATCAGCAGTTCTCCGGCGACAATCCGCTCGGCATGGGCGAGGGCGCCCAGGCGCTGGCGGACATCGGCGAGTTGGAGCAGTTGGCCGAGCAGCTGTCGCAGGCCTATCCGGGCGCCACCATGGACGACGTCGACCTCGACGCGCTGGCCCGCCAACTCGGCGACGACGCCGCGGTGGACGCCCGAACGCTCGCCGAACTCGAACGGGCGCTGCTGAATCAGGGCTTCCTGGACCGCGGTTCCGACGGCCAGTGGCGGTTGTCGCCCAAAGCCATGCGCCGGCTCGGGGAGACGGCGTTGCGTGATGTGGCACAACAACTCTCCGGACGGCACGGCGAACGTGACCACCGGCGGGCCGGAGCTGCCGGTGAGCTGACCGGCGCCACCAGGCCCTGGCAGTTCGGTGACACCGAGCCGTGGAACATCTCCCGCACCCTCACCAATGCCGTGCTGCGGCAGTCGGGGACGCACACGCTGGACGGACCCCTGCGGATCGCCGTCGACGACGTCGAGGTCTCCGAGACCGAGATGCGCACCCAGGCCGCGGTGGCGCTGCTGGTGGACACCTCGTTCTCGATGGTGATGGAGAACCGGTGGCTGCCGATGAAACGGACGGCGCTGGCGCTCAACCACCTGGTGAGCACCCGGTTCCGGTCAGATGCGTTGCAGATCATCGCCTTTGGCCGTTACGCCCGTACCGTGACGGCCGCCGAGCTGACCGGCCTGGAGGGCGTGTATGAGCAGGGCACCAACCTGCATCACGCGCTCGCGCTGGCGGGCCGGCATCTGCGCCGGTATCCCAACGCGCAGCCCGTCGTGCTGGTGGTGACCGACGGGGAGCCCACCGCACACCTGGAGGACTACGGCGACGGCACGTCGGTATTCTTCGATTATCCGCCGAACCCGCGCACGATTTCCTTCACCGTCAAGGGTTTTGACGACATGGCCCGGCTCGGCGCGCAGATCACCATCTTCCGGCTGGGCAGTGATCCCGGCCTGGCGCGGTTCCTCGACAAGATCGCCCGCCGGGTCGGCGGGCGGGTGGTGGTGCCCGATCTCGACGGGCTGGGTGCCGCCGTGGTGGGCGACTACCTGAAGGCTCGGCGACGCTAGTTCGCGTCGGCGCTGCGGCCGCCCGGTGATCCATACAGATACGGGTAGTGCACATTCGGGTCGTTCGACGGCTGCAAATCGGGCGGTGGCGGCGCTGTCCGCCACGACGCCGGCAGATGGCAGCCGGTGTCGAAGGAGTAGTCCAGGGGGCTGCCCGCTACGCCATTGACCAATTTGATCGTCGCGCCGTCCCCGCGGCTCTGGGAGTCATTGGCCGCACCCATTGGTAGTGGCGGACTGCCCGGGGAGGAGTTGTCGGGCGTGAAGCCCGCGGTCGTGAACACCAGAGCAAGCTCGGTGACGATCTGCAGCCACTGCGCGGCCGACGGCGGCGGTTCGACAAAGAACATGTCACTGTTGACCTGACGGCCGATGTTGCGGGTGAACGGGTCTCGGCAACCGTTTCGGAGATGACCGGCCGTCATGGTCGAAAAGTGGCTCCGCGGTGAGTGTTTCGCGATGGTGGCGCGGATCGCGGCGTCGACATCACCGAGTTGCCGTTCGACGGCCTCGAGATCGGGCCGCGCGTTGACCATCACCTGTAGCCGATCCAGTTCGGAGCGGCCGGGATTCGCGTCCGGATTGATGGTGGTTCGCTTGACGCAGCCGGTCACCACCAGGGTGACAGCGAGCAGCGCCGCGGCGAACCGGGTCACGGCTCGCACGGGTCGGGATCGGGTGGCCAAGGGGTGATGAGGTCGGCAGGCAGTCCCGCCAGCACCACCGCGAGGTTGTAGGCACTCATCCGCAGGTTCCCGTTGCTTCCCATGCGGGCATACTCCGAATGTCCGTACGCCCGTTCGTGCAGTTGCCCGTCGCCGTACCCACCGCTGCCCGCGTACCCCTCATCGGTGGACAATTCCGCCATGCCGGGCACGTCCTGCGGCGGGGCGCCGAACGCGGCGAATCCCGGAAGTAATTCGGAGACAACATCATCGGCACCGATCATGTAGTAGGCGTGGCCGGGCAGGACGCCGAGCTGAGCGGCGTCGGTAAGCTCGGCGCCGGGCGAACCGTAGAGCACCACGTCGCTGACCGGGGCGCCCTGCTGCAACGCGAGGCTCGTGGTCAACGACCCGTAGGAGTGGCCGAAGGCGACGATCCCGGGGTCCGGAAGGTTGCCGGCCGACGCCAGCCCACGGTAGAAGCTGTTCAACGCCCGGGCGCCGTCGCGCGCGAGCCAGTCGTGCGCCACATCCCGCAGGCTGTCCGGCGCGTCGTAACCGAGCCAGGCGATCGAGGCCACCGCGTCGGCATTGGCGACGCCGGCGTTGCGGCGCAGCAGCCGTGCCTCGTCCCGCTGAAAGGTGGCCTGCTGCACCATGTTCGCCGTGCTGTCGCTCACCCGGGTGGTCAGGCCGCCGACGGTGACGGCGATCCGCTCCGCGTTGTCGACGTCGCCGACGGCGACGGCCGCCAGCACCTTGCCCGGCGTGGACGCGGTGTCCAGCTCTAGCAGCGTGGCGTCGGGATTGGCGGCCAGGGTGTCGCGCAGCGCGGCAAGGTCGGCCAGCTGGCCGGGGTCGGTGTGCCACCCGTACGAGTCGACCCATCCCTGCTGCAAGCGGGTGAGTTCCCGTTGCAGCACAGGCATATTGAGTTCGCTGCGGACACCGGCGGGGATGCCGTCGAGGTTGCGCAACGCACCCGGGAACCACTGTCTGACCCGGTCCTGCTGGCCCGGGGTCAACCCGTGCCACCACCGTGCGACGGCGCCGGGATCGGTGCCCGGCGGCGGCAACAGCGGCATCTGCGGCGGCTGGTGGCCGAGTTGCACGTCGAGCAGTTCATGATCGAGATCCCCGTCAGCGCTTCGGATCGCCGCGGCCAGGTCTTCGTCGGCCCGTTCGGCATCGGCCAGCAGCCGTTGCAGGCTTTCGGTCAACCGGACCGCGGCGCCGACGATGGCCTGCTGTTCTGCCGCGGAGTAGTCAGCCAGGCCCGGCGGGGGCAGTGCGGTGCCCAGGGTTTCGTCGATCTGCAGGTGGCTTTCCCGCGCACCGTCCCGCATCGCCTCCAGCCGCCGCTTGATCGCGGCGACTTCCTCAGCCGACTGTTCGGCGGCCCGTGCGACGGCAGCGCATGCGTCGGCGTGGTCGTCCAGGGTCAGCGCGGTATGTCCGGTCGCCGCGTGTGCCGCCTCGGCAGCGTCGCCGCCGAAACTCAGCAGTCGCATCAGCTCGGTGATCGCCGCCGCCGCAGTTCGGGTTCCGTGTGCGCGCCTGATCGCGGCGTCGAAGACGGTCGTGATCGCGACGGGATCCCAGCGGTCGATATCGGCCAGGGTGACCGTCATCGCAGCGAGGCGGCGTTGCCCTGCTCCATCTCGCCGAGGCCGGCGGCAGCGAACCGGATGCCGTCAGCGTGGTCATTCAGACGGGCCAGGTGACCCGCTCCGGCGGCGGCCCACCGATTCAACAACTCCGCCAACGCCGCGCCCGACGTCCCCACCCAGCCCGGCTGCGCTCCGTCGACGTCGCGGTCGCAGGCCCGCTGCACCCCGCGCAGGGTCCGGGCCTGGTTCGCCAATTCAGTGCCGACGTAGGACAGCACGTCCGGAATCGCCCGCAACTCTGATGCCACCGCAACCCGCCTTCCGCCGACGCGAACGTTCGACGAAGCGTCGCACCGGCCGGCGCAGCGGGCCACTCACCTACCGGGCCCGGTGGGGATTACTAACGGGCCTTGCGCGCCTTGCGCTTGATGCCGACGCCGCCCCACAGCGAGAATCCCTTGATCTTCACCGTGGGGGCGCCCCGGGTGCCCTCGCCGACCACCTCGTGGTCGAAGTTGCCCATCACGCCGTGGCCGTCGATCTCGACGTTGACCTCGGGCGGCAACAGGAACGTCTGAGCGCTCATGATGGAGTACGCGTGAATCTCGACCTCAGTTGAGGTGAAGTCTGCGTAGCGCAGATCGATGACGCCGCTGCCCCAGAACGTGAAGGTGGTCAGTTTCTTCGGAATGTTCCAGCGGCCGCGGCGCTCGAACCCGCTCATGATGGCCAGCAGCAGGGTCGATGGCGCCGGATTGCAGTTGCCGCCGCGCCGGGGGCTGACCGCCGTACCGGGCAGGTCGGCCCGCAGTTGGTCCAACTCCTGATAGGTGGTGGCGGCGTAGGCCTTGGTTAGCCGGTCTTCGTATTCGTTGAGCTGGAGGCGACCCTGTTCGGCCGCATAGGCCAGCAACTGCGCAATCTGGATGCGGTCGGTGTCCTCTGCGCGCGACAGTTCGTCTCGCGTGGCCTTCACATCACGCTGGGCTGGGTTGGTCATCTCACCCGCGAGCTTACGACTTTCCCGGTTTGCTGCAAAAGGTGTTGGCTGAACTGCAACCTTCACAGCGTCCGAGCAGCCGGATCAGGACGTCTGACCTGCGTCGGAGACCCAGCTCGGCGGCCGTTTCTGCAGGAACGCGAGCATGCCTTCGCGCGCCTCATCTGACACGAACAGCCGCGCCGATTCCTCGGTGAGCCGCTCGGCATTGCGATCGAAGCCGTCCAGTACGGCGGCGGTGGTGAGCGCTTTGGATGCCGCCAAACCCTGCGGCGAGCCGCGTCCGACGTCGGCCACCAGGCCGGCCACCGCGGCGTCGACGTCGTCGGCGGCCAGGGTGATCAAACCGATCTCGGCGGCTTCGCTGGCGCCGAAGGTTTCCCCGGTGAGGTAATACCGTGCGGCGGCCCGGGCCGACAGCTTCGGCAGCAGGGTCAGCGAGATGATCGCCGGCGCCACGCCGATGCGCGCTTCGGTCAGGGCAAACGTGCTGCGCGGCCCGGCCACCACCATGTCGCACGCGCCAACCAGACCGAATCCGCCGGCCCGCACATGGCCGTCGATGGCGCCGATCACCGGCCGCGGCGAGGAGACGATGGCGCGCAACAGCGCGGTCATCTCCTTGGCCCGCGCCACGGCCAGCTCGAACGGGTCGCCACCGCCGGCCTCGGACAGGTCGGCGCCTGCACAGAAGGTGCCGCCGCTGTGGCCGAGCACCACCACCCGTACCGCCGGGTCCGCCGCGGCGGCGCGCAACCCTTCATGCAGCTGGGTGACCAACGTGGTCGACAAGGCGTTGCGGTTGTGCGGCGAGTTCAGCGTGAGCCGGGCAACCACGCCCTCCCGGGCGTACTCGACGAGAGTGTCCATCAGTACGAGCGGGGCAGGCCCAGCGACGTCTGCGCGACGAAGTTGAGCACCATCTCGCGGCTGATCGGCGCGATCCGCGCCAGCCTCGACGCAGTCAGCATCGCGGCCACGCCGTACTCCTTGGTGAGCCCGTTGCCGCCCATCGACTGCACGGCCTGGTCGACGGCCCGGGTGGATGCCTCGCCGGCCGCATACTTGGCCATGTTGGCGGCCTGGGCCGCGCCGCCGTCGTCGCCGGCGTCGTAGAGCGTCGCCGCCTTCTGCATCATCAACTTGGCCAGCTCGACCTCGATGTGGCACTGCGCCAGCGGGTGCGCCAGGCCCTGGTGCGACCCGATCGGAGCCCCCCAGACGTTGCGGGTCTTGACGTAGTCGACGGCCTTGTCGAGCGCGAACCGGCCCATTCCGACGGCGCTGGCCGCACCCATGATGCGTTCGGGGTTCAGGCCCGCGAAAAGCTGTGCGATCGCGGCGTCTTCGGCTCCGACGAGCGCGTCGGAGGGCAGCCGCACGTCGTCGATGAACACCTGGAACTGGCGTTCGGGGCTGACCAACTCCATCTCGATCGGCGTGTAGGTGAAGCCGGGGGAGTCGGTGGGCACCACGAACAGCGCAGGGCGCAGCTTGCCGGTCTTCGCCTCCTCGGTGCGGCCGACCACCAGCACCGCCTGGGCCTGGTCGACGCCGGAGATGTAGACCTTCTGGCCCTTGAGAATCCAGTCGCTGCCGTCCCGGCGGGCGGTGGTGGTGATCTTGTGCGAGTTGGAACCGGCGTCGGGTTCGGTGATCGCGAACGCCATGGTGAGCGTGCCGTCGGCGATGGCGGGAACCCAGCGCTTCTTCTGCTCCTCGGTGCCGAACTTACTGATGATGGTGCCGTTGATGGCCGGCGACACCACCATGAGCAGCAGCGCGCTCCCGGCGGCCGCCATCTCCTCCATGACCAGCGCCAGCTCGTACATGCCGGCCCCGCCGCCACCGTACTCCTCGGGCAGGTTCACCCCGAGAAAGCCGAGTTTTCCTGCCTCGGACCACAATTCGGTGGTGTGCTCCTGGGCGCGGGCCTTCTTGAGGTAGTACTCGGCGCCGTAGCCGGACACCCACTCGCGCACCGCCTTGCGCAACGCCTGGCGGTCTTCGTTTTCGATGAAGCTGGAATCGGTCATGACGGATCTCCTTCTGAGTCAGGCGCTTCCACGCGTGCCAGCACAGCGCCCACCTCGACTTGCTGGCCCGTTTGCACATTGATTTCCGCGAGCACCCCGTCGTTCGGCGCGGTGATGGTGTGCTCCATCTTCATGGCTTCCAGCCAGATCAGCGGCTGGCCGGCGGTGACGGTGGCGCCGGCCTCGGCGCCGATCCGAATCACGTTGCCGGGCATCGGCGCAACCAGGGAGCCCTGTTCGACGGCCGAGCCCGGTTCGGGGAATCGGGGCACCGCCACCAGGTGCACGGGTCCGCGCGCGGAGTCGACGTAGACGTCGTCACCGAACCGAGCGACGGCGTAGCTGATGGCCACCCCGTTCTCGGCCAGTGTGACTTCCTCCGGGGACGCGGCCACCAGCTGCACCGAAGGGTCCTGCGGCAACGCCAAAGATGTTCTGGTGAAGCG
Source organism: Mycobacterium paragordonae (assembly GCF_003614435.1). NCBI lineage: Bacteria > Bacillati > Actinomycetota > Actinomycetes > Mycobacteriales > Mycobacteriaceae > Mycobacterium > Mycobacterium paragordonae. The sequence goes on along the minus strand of NZ_CP025546.1, from coordinate 5,605,973 downwards.
GTATTCGACGTGTTGCTCGGTGTCGGTGTCGTCCCGGTAGGTCTTGACCTGATACCCAGAGGAGAGGTTGCGCCAGCCGGAGGGGAGCGAGCCCAGTGCTCCGGCGGCGGCACGGTTGTGCGCGGCGTCGGCCAGGGCGGCGGCGATCGCCGACGTCCGCACCGTTGCGGTGTCGGCCAGCGGCGCCGAGAGCTCGGCCAGGCCGTGGGTGTCGAAGAACCCGGTGTCGGTTGCCCCGTCGAGGAAAGCCGGGTGCCGAAGCACGTGCACCAGGAGCTCGCGGTTGGTGCGCAGGCCGTGCACGTGGGCGCGGGCCAGCGCGTCGGCGAGCACCAGCGCCGACTGCCTGCGGGTCGGGGCATACGAGATGACCTTGGCGAGCATCGGGTCGTAGAAGATCGACACCACCGAGCCGTCGACGATCCCGGAATCCAACCGGATTCCGGTCCGGTGCCCGAGCGTGCTGAATTCGGCACGCACCGAGGGCACGTGGATGCGGTGCACGGTGCCGGCCTGTGGCTGCCAGCCTTGGGCGGGGTCCTCGGCGTACAGTCGCGCCTCGATCGAATGCCCCTGCGCTGCCGGAGGTTCGGGGCCCAGGCGGCCACCGTCGGCGACGTCCAGTTGCAGCTCGACCAGGTCCAGGCCGGTGGTTTCCTCGGTGACCGGGTGCTCGACCTGCAGCCGGGTGTTCATCTCCAGGAAGAAGAACTCGCCGTCATCATCGGCGAGGAACTCAACGGTGCCGGCGCCGGTGTAGCCGATCGCGCCGGCGGCCAACCTGGCGGCCTCGAACAGCTTCTCGCGCATCCCCGGGGTGCGTTCGACCAACGGTGACGGCGCCTCTTCGATCACCTTCTGGTGGCGACGCTGGATGGAGCATTCGCGTTCGCCCACGGCCCACACGGTGCCGTGCGTGTCGGCCATCACCTGCACCTCGATGTGGTGCCCAGTGGGCAGATACCGCTCGCAGAACACGGTCGGGTCGCCGAATGCGGACTGCGCTTCGCGTTGTGCCGCTTGGACTTCGGCCGCCAGCGCGGACAATTCCCGCACCACCCGCATCCCACGCCCGCCGCCACCGGCGGAGGCCTTGACCAGCACCGGCAGCTGGCCCTGAGTCACGGTGTCCGGGTCGAGTTCCTCGAGCACCGGCACGCCGGCCGCCGACATCAGTTTCTTGGACTCGATCTTGGAACCCATCGCGCGTACCGAATCGACCGGGGGCCCGACCCACGTCAGTCCGGCGTCTTGCACCGCGGCCGCGAATTCGGCGTTCTCGGAGAGGAATCCGTAGCCCGGGTGTACGGCGTCGGCGCCTGCGGCGCGCGCCGCCGCGATGATGGCCTCGGCGTTGAGGTAGTCGTTGGTCTTCGGCAGCCGCACCCGGGCGTCGGCCACGGCGACGTGCGGGGAGGCCGCGTCGGGCTCCGTATAGACGGCGACGGTGCCCAGACCCAGCCGCCGGCAGGTGGCGAACACCCGCCGGGCGATTTCGCCGCGGTTGGCAACCAGTACTCTCGTGATCCCCATGAAGCTCACATCCGGAAGACGCCGAAGTTCGACGTCCCCTTGATCGGGCCATTGGCTATGGCGGACAAACACATTCCCAGCACGGTGCGGGTGTCGCGCGGGTCGATCACCCCGTCGTCATAGAGCATCCCGGACAACACCAGCGGCAGCGACTCGGCCTCGATCTGGCCTTCGACGGCGGCGCGCATCGCAGCATCAGCGGCTTCGTCGACTTCCTGCCCGCGGGCCTCGGCGGCCGCGCGGGCCACGATGGACAGCACCCCGGACAGCTGCGCCCCGCCCATGACGGCGGATTTGGCGCTGGGCCAGGCGAACAGGAACCGCGGGTCGTAGGCGCGGCCACACATGCCGTAGTGGCCCGCGCCGTACGAGGCGCCGATCAGCAGCGAGATATGCGGCACGGTCGAGTTGGACACGGCGTTGATCATCATCGAGCCGTGCTTGATCATGCCGCCTTCTTCGTAGTCTTTGCCCACCATGTAGCCGGTGGTGTTGTGCAGGAACAACAGTGGCGTGTCCGAGCGGTTGGCGAGCTGGATGAACTGGGTGGCCTTCTGCGATTCCTCGCTGAACAGCACGCCGCGGGCGTTGGCCAGGATGCCGATGAGATAGCCGTGCAGTTGCGCCCAGCCGGTCACCAGCGACGAGCCGTACAGCGGCTTGAATTCGTCGAAATCCGAACCGTCGACGATGCGGGCGATCACCTCGCGCGGGTCGAACGGGATGCGCAGATCGGCGGGCACGATGCCGATCAGTTCTTCGGTGTCGAACAGCGGCTCGGTGACCGGCCTGGGCGCCGGACCCTGCTTGACCCAGTTCAGCCGGGCCACGACGCGGCGCCCGATGCGGATCGCGTCGAGTTCGTCGTGCGCGAAGTAGTCGGCCAAACCCGATATGCGGGCATGCATTTCGGCGCCGCCCAGCGACTCGTCGTCGGACTCCTCGCCGGTGGCCATCTTCACCAGCGGGGGGCCGGCCAGGAACACCTTGGAGCGCTCCTTGATCATCACCACGTGGTCGGACATGCCGGGCACGTAGGCGCCGCCGGCGGTGGAGTTGCCGAATACCAGTGCGATGGTGGGGATTCCGGCGGCCGAGAGCCGGGTCAGGTCGCGGAACATCCGTCCGCCCGGGATGAAGATCTCCTTCTGCGTCGGGAGATCGGCGCCCCCGGACTCCACCAGAGAGATCACCGGAAGCCGGTTCTCGAAAGCGATCTGGTTGGCCCGCAGGATCTTCTTCAGCGTCCAGGGGTTGCTGGTGCCGCCTTTGACCGTGGGGTCATTGGCGACGATCATGCACTCGACGCCCTCGACGACGCCGATTCCGGTGACCGTGCTGGCGCCGACCTTGAAGGGGCTGCCCCAGGCCGCCAGTGGACTCAGTTCCAAGAACGGGGAGTCCGGGTCGACGAGCAATTCGATGCGTTCGCGCGCGGTCAGTTTGCCGCGGGCGTGGTGGCGGTCAACGTATTTCGGGCCGCCGCCTTCGACCGCGTTGGCGAACTCGGCGGCGATCTCGTCGAGCTTGGTGGTCGACGCGGCGGCCGCCTCGGTGAAGGTGGGCCCGTTCGGGTCGAGGGTGGACTTCAGAGCGCTCATGACCAGCTCCGACGAACTGGCGCGCAGCGACGAAGAAAGCGAGGAGGAGGTGTAATCATGACTGGTATCCCAGGAGCTTGGCGGCCAGCGCGGTGAGGATTTCGGTGGTGCCGCCGCCGATTCCCAGGATGCGCATGTCGCGGTACTGGCGTTCGATCTCGGATTCGGCCATATAGCCCATGCCGCCGAACAATTGGACGGCCTGGTTGGCCACCCATTCCCCGGCCTCGACGGCGGTGTTCTTGGCGAAGCAGACCTCGGTGATCAGATTGGTGTCACCTTCGAGCTGGCGCTCCACCACCCGGCGCGAGTACACCCGCGCGACGTCGATCCGCCGTGCCATCTCGGCCAGGGTGTTCTGTACCGACTGCCGTGAAATCAACGGGCGACCGAAGGTCTCGCGGTCGCGGCACCACTGTGCGGTGATGTCCAGGCAGCGCTGCGCACTCGAATACGCCTGGGCGGCAAGGGCGATGCGCTCGGACACGAATGCCTGGGCGATCTGGGCGAAGCCGGTGTTCTCCACTCCGACCAGGTTCTCTACCGGAACCCGCACGTCGGTGTAGGACAGCTCAGCGGTGTCCGAGGAACGCCAGCCCATCTTGTCCAGCTTGCGCGACACCTCGAACCCCGGTGTGCCCTTGTCCACCACGATCAGCGAAACGCCCGCTGCACCGGGGCCGCCGGTACGCACCGCGGTCACGACGAAGTCGGCGCGCACCGCGGAGGTGATGTAGGTCTTGGCGCCGTTGATCACGTAGTGGTCGCCGTCTTTCACCGCGGAGGTCCGCAGGTGCCCGACGTCGGAGCCGCCGCCGGGTTCGGTGATGGCCAGTGAGCCGATCTTCTCGCCGGCCAGCGTGGGGCGCACATAGGTGTCGATCAGCCGCTGGTCACCCGAGGCGATCATGTGCGGCACGGCGATGCCGCAGGTGAACAGCGACGCGAAAACGCCTCCGGGAGCTCCGGATTGGTGCATCTCCTCGCAGATCAGCACCGCGTCGGCACCGTCTCCGCCGCCGCCGCCAACGGACTCCGGGAAGTTCGCCCCCAGCAGGCCCGCCTCGCCGGCGCGCCGGTGCAGGTCGCGCGGCAGATCGCCGGTGCGTTCCCACTCGTCGATGTTGGGCAGCACCTCCCGTTCGGCGAACGAGCGCACCGTCTTGCGCAATTGCTCGCGCTCGGGTGTGGTCCAGATGTTCATAACAACTTCTCCGGAATGTCGATGTGACGGCTGCGCAACCATTCGCCCAGCCCCTTTGCCTGCGGATCGAAGCGGGCCTGGTAGGCCACGCCCTGGCCAAGAATGTCCTCGATCACGAAGTTCACCGCCCGAATGTTGGGTAGCAGGTGCCGGGTGACGGGCAGGTCGGCGGCTTCGGGCAGCAGCCTTTTCAGCTGTTCGACCGTCAGCGTGTGCGCGAGCCAGCGCCACTCGTCGTCGGTGCGGACCCATATCCCGACGTTGGCCGAGCCGCCTTTGTCGCCGCTGCGGGCGCCGGCGATCAGGCCGAGCGGCACCCGCCGGGTGGGTTGGGCGGCAAGCGGTTCGGGCAGTTCCGGATCGCCCGCTGCCTCCAGCGTCAAAGTCTCTGTTGCACTGGGTATCTCGACACGGGTGCCGTCGGGATGCACGGCGATGTGCGGCACCGACCCGGCATCGACGTAGCCCGGCGTGTACACGCCGTACACCTGACCATCGCCCGGCGGTGCGGTCGAGGTGAAGCCGGGATAGCTGGCCAGCGCCAATTCGACTGCGGCGCCGGAGAACTTGCGGCCCACATTGGCCGGGTCGGGGTCTCGGACCACGCAGCTCAGCAACGCACTGGCGCCTTGTTCGGTGTCGGCGTCGGGGTGGTCGGTACGGGCCAGCGTCCATTCCAGCTCGGCGGGCTTGACGGTCAGCGTGGCCTCGAGCTGGCGTCGCACCAACTCCGCCTTCGCCTCGATGTCCAACCCGGTCAAGATGAACGTCATCGCGTTGCGGAAGCCACCGATGCTGTTCAGCGACACCTTCAGCGTCGGTGGCGGAGGTTCGCCGACTGCACCGCTGATCCGCACCCGGTCTGGGCCCTCGGAGGTCAGCGCAATGCTGTCCATCCGGGCCGTCACATCCGGGTTGGCGTAGCGGGCACCGGTGATCTCGTAGAGCAACTGCGCGGTCACGGTGTCGACACTGACCAGCCCACCGGTGCCCCGATGCTTGGTGATCACCGAGGAACCGTCGTCATAGACCTCGGCTATCGGGAACCCGGGATAAGTCAGGTCCTTCACCTCGGTGAAGAACGAGAAATTACCTCCGGTGGCCTGTGTGCCGCATTCGATGACGTGGCCGGCGACGACGGCGCCTGCGAGTCGGTTGTAGTCGGTGCGGCCCCAGCCGAAGTGCGCGGCCGCCGACCCGACGATCACCGAGGCGTCGGTGACCCGGCCGGTGACCACGACGTCGGCTCCGGCGTCGAGGCAATTCGCGATGCCCCACGCGCCCAGGTAGGCGTTGGCGGTCAGCGGCGTGCCCAGCCCGAGCTCGGCCGCGCGGGGTTGCAGGTCGTCGCCTTCCACGTGGGCCACCCGCGCCGGGACGCCCAGGCGCTCGGCCAGTGCCCGCACCGCATCCGCCAGCCCGGCGGGGTTGAGGCCCCCAGCGTTGGTGACGATGCGCACGCCGCGCTCATGGGCCAGGCCCAGGCACTCTTCGAGCTGGGTGAGGAAGGTCTTCGCGTAGCCGCGTTCGGGGTTCTTCATCCGGTCGCGACCCAGGATCAGCATGGTCAATTCGGCAAGGTAGTCACCGGTTACGTAGTCGACGTCTCCGCCGGTGAGCATCTCGCGCATCGCAGACAGCCGGTCACCGTAGAAACCGGAGCAGTTCGCGATACGCACGGCGCCAGAAGGGGCCTTAGAAGACAACTCGGAAGACAACGGGCGCGTCCTCCCTCCATTGGGATGATTCGGCGGCTGCAATGAACCAACCAACCGGTAGGTTAGCGGGTGCCGGCGGTGGTGCGTCAACCGGCTCAGCGCGTGCCTGCGCAGGGGCCATTTTGGTGACCGGCCGGTCCACCCACTACCCTTATGCACAACTGTCGTCGTCCGGCCGCAAAGCCACGGAGCGCGACACGCCCGACCAGAAGCCCACACGAGGAGTTAGGCCCGACCATGGCCGTACCTAAGCGCAGAATGTCGCGCTCGAATACCCGCAGCCGGCGTTCGCAGTGGAAGGCCACCGCAACCGGGCTGGTCAACGTGAACGTCGCCGGACAGAAGCACAAGGTGCCGCGCCGCCTGCTCAAGGCCGCCCGCCTCGGTCTGGTCGACCTCGACAAGCGCTGACGTCCCGCACCGGCCGCAGTGGCCAACGGCGGCGGGGCGCTCCGGTACCGGAACCCTTGCCGGCCGGCACTCTGTCTGCCCGCCTCTCCGCGACAACTCGCTGTCGCTATGAGCCGGGTATCTGTCGCTAAGAGCCGGGCATGAGGTGTTTTGCTTCCGCCAGGGGCCAGAGTGACGCATGTGGCCTAGCCATGGGCCAGAGCGATGCCCCGCTCGCGCGCCAGAGTGACGCCCCGCCGGCGCTCCTGACAACGCCCACCCCGGCGCGCCTCTCAGGCCGCTCTCAGGCCTTCGTACGAAACTAGGGTCCGTGCGAATACTTGTCGTCGACGACGATCGTGCCGTGCGCGAGTCGCTGCGCAGGTCGCTCTCCTTCAACGGCTACTCCGTGGAGTTGGCCCATGACGGGGTTGAGGCGCTCGAACTGATCGCCAGCGACCGGCCCGATGCGGTGGTGCTGGATGTGATGATGCCGCGGCTGGACGGCCTCGAGGTGTGCCGTCAGTTGCGCAGCACCGGCGATGACCTGCCCATTCTGGTGCTGACCGCGCGCGACTCGGTCTCCGAGCGGGTTGCGGGCCTCGACGCCGGGGCCGACGACTACCTGCCCAAGCCGTTCGCCCTCGAAGAACTGCTGGCACGGATGCGGGCGCTGCTGCGCCGCACCAAGCCGGAGGACGCCGCCGAGTCGGTGGCGATGACCTTCTCGGATCTGAGCCTGGACCCCGTCACGCGCGAAGTCATCCGCGGGCAACGCCGGATCAGTCTCACCCGCACCGAGTTCGCCTTGCTGGAGATGTTGATCGCCAACCCCCGGCGGGTGTTGACCCGCAGCCGCATTCTCGAGGAAGTGTGGGGATTCGACTTCCCCACCTCGGGCAATGCGCTTGAGGTGTATGTGGGGTATCTGCGCCGCAAGACCGAGGCCGACGGCGAGCCGCGGCTGATCCACACCGTGCGCGGGGTGGGTTACGTGCTACGCGAAACGCCGCCCTGATGATCTGGTTCCGCCGCCCTCGCCGGGCCGGCCGCGCACCGCTGCGGGCGACCAGCTCGTTGTCGCTGCGATGGCGGGTGATGCTGCTGGCGATGTCCATGGTGGCGATGGTTGTGGTGCTGATGTCGCTGGCCGTTTACGCGGTGATCTCCGCCGCGCTGTACAGCGACATCGACAACCAGCTGCAGAGCCGGGCGCAGTTGCTGATCGCCAGCGGTTCGCTCGCGGCCGATCCGGGCAAGGCCATCGAGGGCACGGCTTATTCGGATGTGAACGCGATGCTGGTGAACCCGGGCAAGTCGATCTACACCGCCAACCAGCCGGGGCAGACCCTGCCGGTGGGCAGCCCGGAAAAAGCGGTCATCCGGGGTGAGCTGTTCATGTCCCGGCGCACGGCGTCCGACCAGCGGGTGCTGGCGATCCACTTGAACAACGGCAGCTCGCTGCTCATCTCCAAGAGTCTCAAACCCACCGAACACGTGATGGCCAAACTGCGTTTCGTGCTGCTGATGGTCGGCGGGGTGGGTGTCGCGATCGCCGCCGTGGCCGGGGGAATGGTGACCCGGGCAGGTCTGCGCCCGGTCGGCCGTCTCACCGAAGCGGCCGAGCGGGTTGCCCGCACCGACGACTTGCGCCCGATCCCGGTCTTCGGCAGTGACGAACTGGCCCGGCTCACCGAGGCGTTCAACCTGATGCTGCGGGCGCTGGCCGAATCCCGGGAGCGGCAGGCGCGGCTGGTCACCGACGCCGGCCACGAACTGCGCACCCCGTTGACGTCGTTGCGCACCAACGTCGAGCTGCTGATGGCCTCGATGGCGCCCGGAGCGCCCCGGTTGCCGGAGCAGGAGATGGACGACCTGCAAGCGGACGTGATCGCGCAGATCGAGGAATTGTCCACGCTGGTCGGTGATTTGGTCGATCTCACCCGCGGGGATGCCGGCCACGCCGTGCACGAGCCGGTGGACATGGCCGAGGTCATCGACCGGAGTCTGGAGCGGGTCCGTCGGCGCCGCAACGACATTCACTTCGACGTCGAGGTGGTCCCGTGGCAGGTGTACGGCGACTCCGCGGGATTGTCCCGCGCGGCGCTGAACCTGATGGACAACGCGGCCAAGTGGAGTCCGACCGGGGGGCACGTCGGTGTCACGCTGCGCCAGCTCGACCCGTCGCACGCCGAGTTGGTGGTGTCCGATCGTGGGCCAGGTATCCCGCCGCAGGAACGCCGCCTGGTGTTCGAACGCTTCTACCGCTCGACGTCGGCCCGTGCCATGCCCGGCTCGGGCCTTGGCTTGGCGATCGTCAAACAGGTCGTGCTCAACCACGGGGGGTCGTTGCGCGTGGAGGACACCGAACCGGGCGGGCAGCCTCCGGGGACGTCGATCTATGTGCTGCTACCTGGCCGTCCGATGCCGGGCGCGGAGCACCCGTCGTCCGCCGCCATCGCGGAGCGCGATCTGGGAACCGACACGCGGGGCGCCTCCGTTAGACATAGCGGTGACAGCGCAAACTCACGGGGATCCACGAATGTCATCTCAGTCGATTCTTAGTCCGCGCACGCAAGGTAGTTGGCAGTTAGGGTTGAAAATCAGCGCCGTGCAAGCAACGCACGGTCGAATCGGCTTGAAGTAAGCCCCCAGGTAGAGGAAGAACGTTTTAGCGACATGACGAATCACCCGAGGTATTCGCCACCGCCGCAGCAGCCGGGATACGGTGCCACGCAGAGTCAGCCGGTGCCGCCCGCCTATGCCCAGGGGCAGCAGAGCTACAACCAGCAGTTCGACTGGCGGTATCAACCCCAGCAGCAGTACCGCTCCTCCTACGACCCGCTCACCGGCACCGGCGCGGGCCCGATCCCCGGCAACACCGGACCCGGTCCGATTCCGGGCAACACCGGCGCGGGCCCGATCCCCGGCGGCACCGGTTCCCGGCCGATCCCCGGCGGCACCGGCGGCGGTCCGATCCCGACCGGTCCCGGGCCGATGCCCCCGATGATGCCGCCGATGTCACCCCCGCCCCGGCGGCGGCGCTCGGCCGGGTTGATCTTCGGTGCGCTGGCCATCGCCGTGGTTTCCGCCGGTATCGGTGGAGCCGCCGCGACGGTTGTCGAACTGGGTCACCAGTCCGGCACCGGCCACGGCACCACCGCGGCTTCGGGTGGAGCGCCGAGCGTCCCGGCGGCCAACATGCCGCCCGGTTCGGTGGAGCAGGTCGCGTCCAAGGTGGTGCCCAGCGTCGTCATGCTGGAAACCGATCTGGGCCGCCAGTCCGAAGAGGGCTCCGGCGTCATCCTGTCGGCTGACGGGCTGATTCTGACCAACAACCACGTCGTCGCGGCGGCCGCCAAGCCGCCGGCCGGAAGTCCTCCGCCGAAGACGACCGTGACCTTCTACGACGGCCGCACCTCGACGTTCACCGTGGTCGGGGCCGACCCGACCAGCGACATCGCCGTGGTCCGGGTGCAGGGCGCCTCCGGCCTCACCCCGATCGCCATCGGGTCCTCGGCAGGCCTGAAGGTCGGTCAGCCGGTGGTGGCCATCGGTTCCCCGCTCGGCCTGGCGGGCACCGTGACCACTGGCATCGTCAGCGCGCTCAACCGGCCCGTCTCGACCACCGGCGAATCCGGCAACCAGAACACGGTGCTGGACGCGGTCCAGACCGACGCCGCGATCAACCCCGGTAACTCCGGCGGGGCACTGGTCAACATGAACTCGCAACTCGTCGGCATCAACTCGGCGATCGCCACCCTGGGCGCCGACTCCGGGGACGCGCAGAGCGGCTCCATCGGGCTGGGCTTCGCGATCCCGGTCGACCAGGCCAAGCGCATCGCCGACGAGCTGATCAGCACCGGCAAGGCGACGCACGCCTCGCTGGGCGTGCAGGTGACCACCGACAAGGGCGTCCCCGGCGCAAAGGTGATGGAGGTCGTGGGCAACGGCGCGGCCGCCAACGCCGGCGTCCCCAAGGGCGTCGTCGTCACCAAGGTCGACGAACGTCCGATCAACAGCGCCGACGCGCTTGTCGCGGCGGTGCGTTCCAAGGCGCCCGGCGACAAGGTGGCGCTGACATACCAGGATCCTGCCGGCGGCAACCGCACGGTGCAGGTCACGCTCGGGAAGGCGGACAGTTGATGAAGGTCGAAGGCCAGTTGTCCGACCTCGGTTATACGGTGGCACCCATGGAACAGGGTGCGGAGTTGGTAGTCGGGCGGGCACTCGTCGTCGTCGTCGATGACCGGACTGCGCACGGCGACGAGGACCACAGCGGGCCGTTGGTCACCGAGTTGCTCACCGAAGCCGGGTTTGTGGTCGACGGCGTGGTGGCGGTCGAGGCTGACGAGGTCGAGATCCGAAATGCGTTGAACACCGCGGTGATCGGCGGCGTGGACCTGGTGGTGTCGGTCGGCGGCACCGGGGTGACACCGCGCGACGTCACTCCGGAAGCCACCCGCGACATCCTGGACCGGGAGATCCTCGGCATCGCCGAAGCGATCCGCGCGTCGGGTCTGTCCGCGGGCATCACCGACGCGGGTTTGTCACGCGGGCTGGCCGGGGTGTCCGGCAGCACGCTGGTGGTCAACCTGGCCGGCTCCCGCTACGCCGTGCGGGACGGGATGGCGACGCTCAACCCGCTGGCCGCGCACATCATCGGCCAGCTGTCGAGCCTGGAGATCTGAGCCGGGTCAGCTCTCGGCGCGGGGTCCGTGTTCCGGCGGTCCTGACAGCGGCACGGACGCGGGAGCGCCGCCGTGCCTGCCCGACGAGCTGCCGTTGGTCTGGGCCAGCAGGTCGCGGATCTCCTGCAGCAGGACAACCTGCGCGTCGTCGGCCTGCTCGACTTCGCCCTGCTTGCGCAGCTTGCTGTAGGGCAGCACGACCAGGAAGTACACCACCGCCGCGACCAGGATGAAGTTGATGGCGCCCGACAACACGGCGTTGAAGTCGATGTACTGGTCGCCGGTGATGTGGATCTTCAAGATGTTGATCTGCGACGTCTGGTTGACGCCGATAGAACTCACCAGCGGCTTGATGATGCTATCGGTGAAGGCCGTGACCAACGCCGTGAACGCCGTACCGATGACCACCGCGACGGATAGGTCGACGATGTTGCCCCGCGAGAGAAACTCCTTGAACCCCTTGAGCATGAGGACGTCCCTTCCTGGACTCGGACCGAGTTAGCTACCGGCCAGGAGCTCAACGGTGGGCAGGTACTCAGTGCAGGGTCAACGTCACCGTCTGGCCCAGCGCCGAGCCTGCCACCGTGTTCGCCACGCGAGCCGGCAGCGCAACCAAGACTACGCGGTCGGACTCGCTGGACCGTAGCTTCTCCTTCGCCGACACGAGCACCACCACGGCGTCGGTGGCGATCACCTTGCTGACCGCCGGGCTGGGTTGCTGGACATCGCCGGTCGGGGCAGCCAGCACGTCGACCACGTCACCGACCCGGACCAGATCGATCAGCGCGCCGTCGGCCAGGTGCAGGGGGACGATCCGCGCCCCGGGGCCGGCGGTCGACTCAGCCAGCCTGCTCCCCAGCAACCGGACGTCGGTGAGCACCTCGCCGCGACGAGTCGGACTGGCCAGTGTCGCACCGGGCAACCGGCCGGGGTCCGTCAGTGATCCATCGGGAACCGTTGTCGCCAAGCGCTTTTCAACTCGCACATCGGACTCCGTCAGCGCGGTGCCGGAACCGAGGTCGCGCGCGGCCACCACAACGTCGACGCGATCGCCCTGCGGGTTGGAGCGCAGTGCTGCGATGCCGGCCAGCACCACCAGCCCGCCCGCCGCGACGCGCCGGGCCAGCACGGTCCTGGTCCAGTCCGGACGGCAAGCTGCGGCGACACGACTGAGCAGGGTCGGATTCAGCGATGGTTCCCGCACGCCGTCACGGTAGGCGTGGGGGAGTGCCGGGCACTGCCGACGCGAACGCCGCCTGTGGATAACTAGCTGGATGCGGCCGCGGTGGACGCGGTACTGCTGCTGGCCTTCTCGCTCGAGCCCGATGACTTGCTCTCGCTGGACGTGGAACTCGAACTCGACTCGCCCGAGCCGGAATTCCCGGAACTCGATGACGAGCCGTTGCCGGAGGCCTTATCTTTCTTCCCGGCCTCACGGCTGTCGGTGCGGTAGAAGCCGCTGCCCTTGAACACGACTCCGACCGAATTGAACAACTTGCGCAGCCGGCCGGAGCACTTCTCACAGGTGGTCAGCGCGTCCTCGGTGAAGGCCTGCACCTTGTCGAAGCGGTCTCCGCATTCGGTGCACACGTAGCTGTACGTCGGCACAAAAACCTCCGGAAGATGTTAAGTCTGAATTAGCACTCTACCGTTTCAAGTGCTAGAACCGCCACGTGATGGCGATCATTCCCGGGTCGGCAGCGCAATCAGCCCGCGTCCCGGGGTGAGCGCGTGCGTCATCGGCACGTCATGCGGCTCCGACGGCAACTCGTCGACGAACTCGGTGTCGCGCACGATCGCCACCAGACGCGCCTCGGGGTTCCGGGCTGCCAGGGAGCGGTCGTAGAAGCCGCGTCCCCGGCCCAGCCGCACCCCCCGGCGGTCGACCGCCAGCGCCGGCAACAGCACCAGGCCGGCCTCGCCCAGCGCCGACTCCGGCAACCAGGGTTCCGGTGGTTCCAGCAACCCCCAGCGCGCGGCGACCAGCGCGTCCTGGCGGTATTCGCCCCATCGCAGCGGTAGCGGCGTGTCGCCGGCGCCAACGCGCGCTACCGGCAACAACACCCGGCCGGCGCGGCGCAGCAACACGTCGAGCATGGCCAAAGACCCGGGCTCCGAACCCACCGGCACGTACGCGCAGACCGTCCCGGCGTCGATTTCCACCTGTTTCAAGTGCTCGGCCAGCAGCTCCGCCTCGGCGGTGCGAACGTCGTCGGCAACGCTGCGGCGGGCCGCGACCAGGCGGTCCCGCAACGCCGACTTGCCCGCGGTTGCCATGGCTTCAACGATGGCAGACCATTCCCAGCGCGCGCCTTCTCCCCGCCAAAAGGTTTGTGTGCGGTCGATAAGGCTATGGTGAGAACCGATGTCACGCCCAGAGATCCCGATTCCGTTCACGGCGATCGTCCCCGCCGCCGGTTTGGGGACGCGCTTTCTTCCCGCGACCAAAACCGTGCCGAAGGAGTTGCTGCCCGTCGTCGACACCCCCGGTATCGAACTGGTCGCCGCCGAAGCCGCCGACGCCGGCGCCGAGCGTCTGGTGATCATCACCTCCGAGGGCAAGGACGGCGTCGTCGCGCATTTCGTCGAGGACCTGGTGCTCGAGGGAACCCTGGAGGCCCGTGGCAAGAAGGCCATGCTGGCCAAGGTCCGTCGCGCTCCGGCGCTGATCAAGGTCGAGTCCGTGGTGCAGGCCGAGCCGCTCGGGCTGGGCCACGCGATCAGCTGTGTGGAGCCCACCCTGGCGCCCGACGAGGACGCGGTCATGGTGTTGCTGCCCGACGACCTGGTGTTGCCCACCGGCGTACTGGAGACGATGGCGCAGGTCCGCGCCGAGCACGGCGGCACGGTGTTGTGCGCTATCGAGGTAACGCCCGAAGAGATCAGCGCCTACGGCGTCTTCGACGTCGAAGCGATTCCCGGCGGCGGCAACCAGGACGTACTGCGCGTCAAGGGCATGGTCGAGAAGCCCAGGTCGCAGGATGCTCCGTCGCTGTTCGCGGCCGCCGGACGCTATGTGCTGGACCGCGCGATATTCGACGCGCTGCGCCGCATCGACCGCGGCGCCGGCGGCGAAGTACAGCTGACGGACGCGATCGCCTTGCTGATATCTGAGGGGCATCCGGTCCACGTCGTCGTGCATCGCGGATCCCGACACGACTTGGGAAATCCCGGCGGCTACCTCAAGGCTGCGGTTGACTTTGCATTGGATCGTGACGACTACGGCCCGGAACTGCGGCGGTGGTTGGTGGCGCGATTGGGCCTGACCGAACAGTAACCGGCGGCTCAGTTCGCCTGGCTGGACGGCAGGAAGGCGCACTGTGCGTTCTGTGGAGGAGCAACAGGCACGGATCTCGGCGGCAGCGGTGGCCCCCAGGCCGATCAAGGTTGCGATCGCCGAAGCCCAGGGGTTGCTGTGCGCCGAAGAGGTGGTGACCGAGCGCCCGCTTCCCGGTTTCGACCAGGCCGCCATCGACGGCTACGCGGTGCGCAGCGTCGACGTATTGGGAGTCGGGGATTCCGGGCCTCTGGAAGCCGTTGGCGATGACGGCGTGGCCGAAGCCCGCGAGGTCGTCACCTTGCCGGTGATGGGGACCATCGAGGCCGGTGCACGCACCCCGAGCCGGTTGCAGCCGCGCCAGGCCGCGCGCGTGCAGACCGGGGCGCCGCTGCCGACCCTCGCCGACGCCGTGCTGCCGCTGCGCTGGACCGACGGCGGGATGAACCGGGTCCGGGTGCTGCGCGGGGCGCCGTCGGGCGCTTACGTGCGGCGCGCCGGTGACGACGTGCAGCCCGGGGACGTGGCGGTGCGCTCCGGGACGATCATCGGACCCGCCCAGGTGGGCCTGTTGGCGGCGGTCGGCCGCGAACGCGTGCTGGTGCATCCGCGCCCGCGGGTGTCGGTGATGGCGGTCGGCGGCGAACTGGTCGACATCTCCCGCAGCCCGGGCAACGGGCAGGTCTACGACGTCAACTCCTACGCCCTGGCAGCGGCGGCCCGCGATGCCGGTGCCGAGGTCAATCGCGTCGGGATCGTCAGCAACAACCCGAAAGAACTGGGCGAGATCGTCGAGGGCCAGCTGAACCGGGCCGAGGTGCTGGTGATCGCCGGCGGAGTGGGCGGCGCGGCGGCGGAGGCGGTGCGTTCGGTGCTGTCCGAACTCGGCGACATGGAGGTCGTGCGGGTGGCGATGCACCCGGGTTCGGTGCAGGGCTTCGGGCAGCTCGGCCGCGACGGGGTGCCGACGTTTCTGTTGCCGGCCAACCCGGTCAGCGCCTTGGTCGTCTTCGAGGTGATGGTGCGGCCGCTGATTCGCTTGTCCCTGGGCAAGCGGCATCCGATGCGTCGCATCGTGCAGGCCCGCACCCTGTCACCGATCACGTCGGTGAGTGGGCGCAAAGGTTTTCTGCGCGGCCAGTTGATGCGCGACCAGGAGAGCGGCGAGTACCTGGTCCAGGCGCTGGGCGGGGCGCCCGGCGCGTCGTCGCACTTGCTGGCGACGCTGGCCGAGGCGAACTGCCTGGTCGTGGTGCCCAGCGGGGCCGAGCAGATTCGTACCGGCGAAATCGTCGACGTCGCCTTTCTGGCCCAGCACGGCTGACCGCGGCTCGGCTCGTGAACCTGTTGCGATCGAATTCCCGCCATCCCGGCTGGCCGATGAGCGTCGGACCGCTGCGGGTGGCGGCCGGGGTGATCCGGTTGCGGCCGGTGCGGATGCGCGACGGCGCGCAGTGGAGCCGGATCCGGCTGGCCGACCGCGCGAGGCTGGAGCCGTGGGAGCCCAGCACCGACGGCGAATGGTCGGTGCGTCACTCGGTGGCCGCGTGGCCGGCGGTGTGCTCGGGGCTGCGTGCCGAGGCGCGCAAGGGGCGGATGCTGCCCTATGCGATCGAACTCGACGGTCAGTTCTGTGGACAGCTCACCATCGGCAATGTCACGCACGGGGCGTTGCGGTCGGCGTGGATCGGTTACTGGGTGTCCAGCGAGCACACCGGCGGCGGGGTGGCCACCGCGGCTGTGGCCCTGGGGCTCGACCACTGCTTCGGCCCGGTGATGCTGCACCGGGTGGAGGCCACCGTCCGGCCGGAGAACGCCGCCAGCCGGGCCGTGTTGGCTAAGAACGGCTTTCGCGAGGAGGGCCTGCTGCGGCGCTACCTCGAGGTCGATCGCGGGTGGCGCGACCACCTGCTGGTGGCGATCACCGTCGAAGAGGTCTACGGATCGGTGGCCTCGACGCTGGTTCGCGCGGGCCGCGCCAGCTGGGCGTAGCTCTTCCTGATTTCGGGTGCCGTCGAGATTGCCGCTACGGCTGCGATCGGAGCCGGATCGCGACCATGACGGCCATCTCGACGCCAGTAGACGTGCGCAACCGAAATAAAATTGTGGCTAGCGTGACATATGTGGCGTGTGATGCTTGAAGTAGGCAAATTACAGGTGTGTAATTGCCCTGGTCGCAGCGACCCGGCCACGCAGGCCACCGATCAGGCCTCGCGGGGATCGCAACCGAAGAGAGCAGGTCATCATGCCAAGCATCCCGCAATCGTTGTTGTGGATTTCGCTCGTGGTGCTGTGGTTGTTCGTGCTGGTGCCGATGTTGATCAGCAAGCGCGACGCCGTCCGGCGCACCAGCGACGTGGCGCTGGCGACCAGGGTGCTCAACGGCGGCGCCGGTGCCCGGCTGCTCAAGCGGACCGGTCCGGCGGCGGGCCATCGCAGTGACCCCGACTGGAAGCCGGAAGAAGACTGGGACACCGAGCCGATCGACGGCGCCTTCGCCGACGCCGACAAGGACCACGCGGCCGACGACGCCGACACCGACGAGCTGATGCGGCCGCGGTCGGTTGTCACCGCGATGGCTCGTGCTGACCAGGTCGCCGAGGCTGCCGAGCCCGACTACCTCGACGTCGACGTGATCGACGAGGACGCGCCCGCGCTACCGGTGGGTACCGGCGAGGCGCAGTCCCAGGGCCCTGCACTGCTGGCTGTCGAGCCCGAGCCCCTGGACGAGCACGACGAGCACGAGGACACGCTCGACGAGGACGATCTCGACGAGGACGAATACGAATACGTCGAGGACTCCTCAGGACTGGAGCCCGAGGAAGACGACGACGAGATGGACGACGCGCCACCGGCTTACGCGGTGGGCGTCAACCGCCGGCGCCGGTTCGAGAACAAGACCGCCGCGGCGGTCAGCGCCCGAAAGTACGCGTTCCGCAAGCGCGTGCTGGTGGCGATGGCGATCGTCCTGGTCGGCTCGGCGATCGCGGCCTTCGAGGTGACGCCGATGGCCTGGTGGCTGTGTGCCGTAGCGACCACGATCACCCTGATGTACCTGTTCTACCTGCGGCGGCAGACCAAGATCGAGGAGAGGGTGCGCCGGCGCCGGATGCAGCGGATGGCGCGCAGCCGGCTGGGCGTGGAGAACACCCAGGACCACGAATACGACCTGGTTCCCTCCCGGTTGCGGCGGCCCGGTGCGGTGGTGCTGGAGATCGATGACGAGGACCCGATCTTCGAGCACCTGGACTACGCGGTGCCGGTGCGCAACTACGGCTGGCCTCGTGACCTGCCGCGCGCGGTCGGGGCGTAGTCGCGGTTCGTTCCTTCGCGGTCGCGGCTGGTAGCCTGCTTAGCGATCAGGGGCTATGGCGCAGTTGGTAGCGCGACTCGTTCGCATCGAGTAGGTCAGGGGTTCGAATCCCCTTAGCTCCACCAGTGTGATGAGTCGCGTCATGGCCTACAGATTCCCCGGCCATCGGAGCCATCGGCCGGGGTTTTTCTGTTGGTTGCGCCAGTAGCTACCTGGGTTGGGCTGGTGGGCATCCTCGGACTTCCGCTATTCGTGCCCGCCGTTCGTTTCCGCTCCCCACTTCGCCTTCCGCAATACGTCCCGCACCGTCGACATGGAGTCTTGGTGTTGCACCAGGCATCGAAATCTGGAACTATCCGGCGGCGGTGCGGCCGGGCATGATCCGCGGTTGGATCGCGCCAAATTCGTCGTCGTGTAAGCCCTCCTGCGCCAGCTGAGCCCGTCTACCTCAACGAAGCGAAATGAGCGATGATCCAATACGATTCGCACAAATGGCTCGACCACTTTTTTGACATCCGCGGCTCGCTGGTCCGGGAGATCATCGGTCGAGTCTCCTTATGCGTCGCTTGGTCCGCAGCGGTTGTCGCCTTTCACAATTATGTCGCGCCGGTCGGCATGCCCATCCAGTTGCACACACTGATGGGCCTCGCCCTTGGTCTGCTTCTGGTTTTCCGCACCAGCTCCAGCTATGACCGTTTCTGGGAGGGGCGCAAGCTATGGGGAGGGATCGTGAATGAAACTCGGAACCTCGTCCGCAGCGCCAGCGGATACATCGCTGGGGATCCAGCCCTGGTCGCCCGACTCGCCCGCTGGACAGCCGTGTTTCCCTGGGCGGCCATGCACGTCCTGCGCGGTACCGAAGGCCTCGGGCCACAAATCAAAGAACTTCCGCCCGACGAGGCGCAGCAGGTGATCGACGCCCAGCATCCCGCTCTCGCTGTCGCCGGCAACATGTCCGGTTGCCTCCGGGAGGCGCGCGAGCGCGGCCTGATCTCTGACATCATGCTCACGTCGATGGACCAGAACATTCAGCTCCTGGTCGACTACCTCGGCGGCTGCGAACGAATTCACAAAACGCCGATGCCCTTCGCCTACGCCGTCCACTTGCGCCGGGCGCTTGTCCTCTACTGCTTCACCCTCCCCTTCGCCATGGTCGACACCTTCGGCTGGACAACGATTGTCGACGTCCTCATCATCGCTTACACATTTTTCGGCATCGAGGAAATCGGCGTCGAGATCGAAAGCCCCTTCGGCGATGACGCGAACGACCTCCCCCTCGAGGACATCTGCGAAACGATCCAGAAGAATGTCTACGCTCAGGCGGGCATTTAGCAGCTGACTCGCGGTGCTTTCCTTTCAAGCGAAGCCGGTGCGACGTGCTTTCACGGATGCGCGACCAGATACGTCTCGTTCGTCAGCCCCGCGGTCAGCTCCTCCACATCAAACGGCCGGTCCAGCCGCGCGTTCAGCGCCTTGACGTCCACCAGCAGGCTGATCTCCGCGGTCTGGCGGGCAAAGAGGCGGCCGATCCACGGATAGAGCCGCCGCATCACCGCCCGCTCACCGGCCGTGCAGCGCGACGCGCAATACCCGACATGCCCGATCTCGTCCGTGAGGATCTCGGTGTAGAGCAGTTCGATGCGCTCCGCGACCGCGGGTTCGTCGGCGAACAGCGAGGCGCCGGCGCGGCGTAACTCGTCGAACATGATGCAGCCCGCCATCTCCGCGGCTCCGACGAACATGAAGCTCAGCCGCTCGGGGATGAACACGCCCGTCTTGACGAACTGCCGCAGCACGAAGGGTGGTGGGACGACCTGGAATGTCAGATCGAAAACGTCGAGCGCGTAGGCCAGCAACCGAGTGTGGTAGTGCTCTTCCAGTTCGAGGTAGACGTTCTCCGGCGGCAGGCTTTCGTCGCTGTTGCGGCCGTAGGTTTCACCGAGTCCGACGCCGAAGCGTTCCGCCTGGTTCAGCTTGGCGGTCGCCAGCAGGAACAGCATCTTGCGATCCAGACCGGGCTCGGGCCGCCGGCGGCGCAGGTTGCGCAGGAAGGTCGCGCGATCAGCGGGGTGTGCCGACCGGACCGGGTTGGCTTCCAGCTCTTCGAAGAACTGCTCGCGTTTGGCCAGCCGCCTGTTGAGCAGGTCGGCTTCGCCGTCACGCCTGGCCAGGAAATCCCGGTACCCCTCGATGCTGGTGCGATTCATCGTGTCTCCATTCCTTTGACAACTGTTGTCACATAACGGCGTAACAACGCCGTGTCGTGCGTTCCGGTGGCAAGTAGCGCGAAAAGTCCGGTGAGGAAGAACATTCCGAGTTCAGCCGGGTCTGCGTCCGCGGGAACGTGCTGGGCTTGCTGCGCGCGGGCGATCACGCCGACCAGAAATTCCAGGACGGGGTGCGCGGCCAACTCGTCATCGGCCGGCCGTGCCGAGGCGAAGTGCAAACCGAGCATGTCCCGGAAAACAACTGTGCCCAAACGGCTTTCGGCTTCCAAGATCCGATCCACCAGCCGCGACAGCACCGTCACCAAGTCGCCGCCGGCAGTTCCGAGCTCAGCCACCATCCGGATCTCTTCGTTGCGTTCCAACTCGACAAGAACGTGTTCTTTGCTGGGGAAGTGGAAATAGAAGGTTCCCCGCACCACGCCCGCGGCGGCGGCGATGGCACTGACGTCGGCGGCGGCCAGTCCCCGACTCGAAATCTCGGCCAGGGCGGCGTCGAACAGACGGGCCCGGGTTTCGAGTCGCCGGGCCTCTCGGGTCGACGGCGGAGCGGTCACAGTAACCCCATGCCGGAACGGTACGCCTGTTCACTGACGGACGTCAATGACGACCGTCAGTGAATTCCGGCTCGCGGCAAGCCGATCTGGATTAACTCGTCGCTTGTTGGATAATGGGCCTCGTCGGTTCCATGCGATGCCGCGGTAAAGGTCTCTGAACGAAAGCCCGCGTCAATGTTCACTGTCTTGCTCGACACCACCGACCTCGGCGAGGCCGAGGAGGTTGTCAGCGCCAGCTTCGGGCGTATCCGGATGGCTGCGGGTGAGCACGGTGTACCGACCCGGAGCCGCCTGGAGCGTTCGATGGTCGGCTCGACCAGTGTGGACGTGGCGGATTTCGACTACGCGTTCAGCTACGCCATGGTTCCCCCGGAGCGGATCCTGCTTGTCCGAGTCCGTTCGGGCAGCATCGACGCGCGCGTCGAGCGCGGCGCTTTCGAAAGATTCGGAGCGGGTCGGGTGGGGGCGTTCGGCGCCATCGCGGGCGAGTCGCTGATCGGGATGTGCCGCCACGCCAGCGCTGACATCTACTCGGTGGACCGGGCTCTCCTGAGCCACGTCGCCGCGGACTCGCCGGACCCGCGGGACCAGGTGCGGCTCACCGGCTCCGTCCCGACTTCCGCGGCTGCGGGCACGCAGCTGGTCGCCGCGCTGGACCACGTTCGCGAAACGGTGGCGGCGGACCCGGAGGCCTGCCAAAATCCGCTCGTGGTGGGCACGGCGCAGCGCTACATCGCGGCAAGCATGCTGGCGACCTTCCTCAACAACGCGGTCATGGAGCCGATCGCCATGGACCGGCGCGACAGCACCCCGGTTCTGCTGCGACGTGCCATCGCATTCATCGAAGACAACGCGGACACGGACATCTCACTGGCCGACATCGCGGGCGCCGTCTACGTCACTCCACGCGCCCTGCAGTACATGTTCCGCAAGCACCGCGACTGCACGCCAATGGAATACGTCCGTCGCGTCCGCCTGCATCAGGCCCATCTCGACCTGGTCACCGGCGACCAGGCAACCGCGACGGTGGGCGGAGTCGCGCGGCGTTGGGGCTTCGGGCATCTCGGCCGCTTTGCCGTCTACTATCGGCAGCACTACGGCCAGAGTCCGCACGTCACCCTGCGCGGCTAGGCGACATCCCCGAGTTGAGAAGACAGCGCAAGGGGTACAAGTTTCCGATGAGTACCGGGAACGCAGTCGACCGCCACTGTGGCGACGACGACACGGTGCGCGCAACGTTTGACGGGCTGCCGGTGATTGCCTGCGCGCTCGCGGGACCGCAGCTGCGGCTGGTGGCCTGCAACGCGGCGCACCGCGCGTTCTACCCGAACGCGTTGCTGGGAGTGGCCGCCGACGATTTCGGACCCGAGCTGCGTGAGCAAGGCATTCTCGACATGTACGACCGCGTCTATCAGACCGGAGAACCCCTGCACGTCGCCGAGGTGCGCGTCCAGGTCGACCTGGACGGAACCGGGGTACGGGAACGATTCGTCAACATCACCGCTGTCCCGCAGCGTGATCCGCGCGGAGAGATCACCGGCGTCGTGATCGTCGGCGCCGACACCACCGAATCCGTGCAAGCCCGGTTGGCGGCAGAAGAACGGGCGCGCGATATGGCAGGCCGGTACCAGTCGGCGCGGGCCGCGGCCGGGGTCATGCAGCGTGCGCTGCTGTCGCCGAGTGTGCCGGTTTTGCCGGGCGCGGAAATCGCCGCCACCTATCTGGTGGCGACCCAGGACACCGCGGCCGGCGGTGACTGGTTCGACGC
Source organism: Mycobacterium paragordonae (assembly GCF_003614435.1). Taxonomy (NCBI): domain Bacteria; kingdom Bacillati; phylum Actinomycetota; class Actinomycetes; order Mycobacteriales; family Mycobacteriaceae; genus Mycobacterium; species Mycobacterium paragordonae. The sequence continues at coordinate 5,583,696 of NZ_CP025546.1, read as the reverse complement.
CCTCATCGACCCCGCCGGCCGATTGGTGCTGGTGGTCGGCGACGTGGTGGGGCACGGTGTGCAAGCGGCGGCGGTGATGGCGCAACTGCGTACCGCGGTAAGAATGCAATTTCACAGTGGCGCAGCCATTTTCGATGCTCTGACGGCAGTTGACCGGTTCGTCGCGGAGATCCCGGGGGCGAAATCGGCCACGGTGTGTGTCGCCCGGTTCGACACCGCGACTGGTGACTTCGAATACTGCACTGCCGGCCACCCACCGCCGCTGGTCATCATCGCCCACGGTACGACGCAGTATCTGCAGACCACCGGAGCCGGCCCGCTGGGCAGCGGCCGGGGCTTCAGCACCCGAAAAGCCACCTTGGCCGTGGGTGACCTGGTGATGCTCTACAGCGACGGAATCATCGAACGGCCCGGTCGCGAACTCGCCGCCAGCACCGCCGAAGTCGCCGAGGTGATGGCCCGGGTCTTCAGCGGGAAGACCTTCCCACTCGACCCGGCCGAGGCCCCAGTGGAAAGGGTGTGTTCGCACGCGGTGGAGCTACTGGTGCGCACCACCGGATACAGCGACGACATCACGCTGCTCGCCGCGCAGCGCCGCACTCCGCCGCCGGCATTACACATCGAGGGCCGCGCGGATGAGACCGCCGAGCGCACCGTGCGGGCGAGGTTGCGGCAGTGGCTGGCGGGGTTGGGGGCCGATGCCGGCAATACCCAGTCCCTCGTGCACGCCGTCAGCGAGCTGATCGCCAATGTGGCCGAACATGCTTACGTCTCAACATCTCTCGGCGACTTTTCGATCGACGCCGAACTCAACGACTTAGGTCGGGTACGGGTGGTGGTGGCCGACTCCGGCACCTGGAAGGCGACCGCCAGCGACGTCCACCGGGGTCGTGGGCTGTCGATCGCTCAAGCCGCGGTGCCCGACACCGTCGTCAGCCACGGCGAGGATGGCACCACCGCGACGGCCACCCAACTGCTGACGCGGCAGTCGGTCTTCACCGACCTGGCCGCACCTGCCCCGCGGGCCACCGCGCCGACGACCTTCGAAGTCGGCACCTCCGATGACGGCTACATCGTCGTCGTGGGTGATGTCGACACCCTGGCGGCCCCCGAACTGAAAGAGGTTCTGTCGCTGCGCAGTCAGGCCGGCACCAGGTCGATTCAAGTCGACCTGAGCGCGGTCACCCACCTCGGTTCGGCCGCCGTCAGTGTGCTCGCCGACGCACACGAACTCGCCGGCCGACACCAGACCGCCTGCACCCTGGTCGCGCTGCCAGGTGGTGCCGCACACCACGTCCTCAACCTGGTGGGACTGCCGGCCGCGCAAGAGCCGGCCGACTCGCAACTACTCTGATTCGAGTGAAAACAGTTCGGGCGCAATGGGTTTGGTCCGGTAGGTGCGGGTGCCCGAGGACACGGTCAGCACGATGCGCGGGGATGGGTCCTCGCTCCCCGCGGCGTTGTGAGCGGCAGCGGCGAACCGTTGTGCATGCCGGAACTCGGTGAGAAAAACCGCGCTGCCCTGGGGCGGAATCTCGTGTGGAACGTCGGCCCCGGCGACCGGCTTTTCGACGGGCACCAGCGAGGTGCCGTCGGGATCGGTGCGGATGGCCCAGCCCGCGACGTGGAATGGGGTCCGGCCCGCATTGACCACCTTGACGCCGATGATGAGCGGAACGTCCTCGAGCTGGTCCGCGACCGCGGCCAATGACTCGCGCACGTCGGAACTGGCGTCGTTGGTCACCAGCCCGTCGGGCGTCAGCCGCCCGATCACCGGCTTGAGTTTCGGACAGGGTCGCTGGTGGCGGTAGCTGGTCAGCTGCCAGCCCAGCGAGATCACCGCAAGCACGGTGGCGACCACGCCGAGAACGAACCCCGCGACGCTCACCGCTCACCCCAGAAATCGACCACGGGTAAACGCTACTGGCTAGAGTCGGTGAGTTGGGGGAAGGAGGGGTGACGAGTGAGTAGCTGGATCGTCGCCAATGTTCCATCGTGGCTCCTGCTGATACTGCTGGTCGTCGGCATCGCGGGCGGCGCGGTGCTGGTCCGCAAGCTCGTCCGCCGCAAGTTCCCGCAGCTCGCCGGTGCCGATCACAACGATGCCACCCGCTTCGCGTACGGAGTGGTCGGCTTCGTCTACGCGTTCTTCATCGGTTTCGTCGTGTCCGGCATGTGGAGTCAGATCAATACCGAGGACGGCCAGGCACGCGACGAAGGCACCGCCGGCATCCAGCTGGCCAGGGACCTCACTGCGTTCGACCAGCCCGACGCCGACCGGATCCGGCAAGCGCTGCTGGAGTACGAGCGCGCCGCGCTGGCCGAGTGGCCGCAGGCCGTCCGTGGCTACGAATACCCTCCGGCGGATAAGGCGTTGCAACGCGTCTACCAGGCGTATCAGCAGGTTCAACCGCACACCGACACCCAAAAGACCTTCCTAGCAACCTCTTACGGCACGCTGGACAAGATGAGCAAGGCGCGCACGGAGCGGGTTATGCAGGCCCAGACCAACACCGGGCCGTCGTTTGCGCTGTGGACGGTGATTCTGTTGACCAGCAGCCTGGTGCTCAGTTGCGCGATCATCTACGGCGTCGAGCATCCGCGGATCCACAGCGTGATGGTCGCGACCGTGGGTGTGCTGGTGGCTGCCAACCTCTTTCTCGTCCTCGAGCTTTCGCATCCCTTCCTGGGAGAGATGGCGACCTCGTCCGACCCGCTGCGCGACGTCATCTCGGTGTTGTCGAATCCGTCGACCTGAGCCCACGGCCGGCCGGCCGGATGTGCGGCGTTCTGCGAGGCCGCCGCATCGGAGTGCTAGGCCGGTTTGGCCGCGGTGACGAACTGCAGGGCCCGTTGCGTCTGCTGCTCGACGTCGGTCAATCCGGCCTCGGTGAACAGATCGACAAATGCGTCTTTGTCGAACATGGTGAGCCCGATCAGGCGCGCGGTGGTGTTGACGGCCAGGTTGAGGGGCGGTGGTTGGCCGGCGTAACTGGTCAGGATGGCGATCCGGCCACCCGGTCGTAGCACCCGGACCATCTCGTGCGCCACCCGGAACGGCTCGGGTATCAGGTACAGCGCCCCGAAACAGCAAACGGCGTCGAAGGTTTCGTCGCCGAACGGCAACTCGCGGGCATCACCGCGGACGTAGCAGGTCCGTGGCCCGCTGTTGTCCTGCACGGCCCGGGTCAGCATCGGCTCGGAAATGTCGAACCCCACCGCGAGGCTTCCGGTGGACAGTTGAGCGGCCAACGGGGCGGTGAAATTGCCTGGCCCGCAGGCCACATCGAGCAGCCTCGTGGCGCTGCGCAGGTGCAGGGCCGCCGCCGCGCGGCGCTCTTCGGCCTGCGTGGTGACACCGCTGGCCAGATAAAAAGACGTCGGCCGCCACAGCCCTTCGTAGACGGTGGCGACGAAGGGGCTGTTCATGGCGCGCTGAGCAAACGTCGGAACCGGAGCGGCCGTAGATTCGCCTAACACGTCGAGATAGCCGTGCCGCAGCGTGGCGGGCTTGTTCAGCAGACTGCGGGTCAGTTCAACCCGGTCCTGGTTATCGATCATTTCTGGTCCGTTTCGGGAGTCTTGCGTCTTGCCGGCGGCCTGCTGTCAGGCTAGTGCGGGCACCTTCGGGTTCCTTGCAGGGGCGGTAGCCGACGCCATAACCTGAGGCGGATCGGACCCAAAGCTGGGCCCAAAACGGGTAAGCATGGACGGGATGGCCGAATTGAGCGGCGTGGGGGCCGAAGAACTCGCGGCAATGGACATCTTCAAGGGTTGTCCGGCCGAGGATCTACTACCACTGGCGTCCTGTCTTGCCCCGCTGCAGGCGCCGGCCGGGCAGATGCTGATGCGCCAGGGGGAGCAGGCCGTCTCCTTTCTGCTGATCAACTCCGGCAGCGCCGAGGTGATGCACGTCGGCGAAGACGACACGGTGATCGTCGAACAACTGGTGCCCGGCATGATCGTCGGGGAGATCGCGCTGCTCCGCGACATCCCGCGCACCGCGACGGTCACCACACTCGAACCGCTGACCGGCTGGATCGGCGGCAAAGACGCCCTGGCTCAGATGGTGCACATCCCCGGGATCATGGACCGGCTGGTCCGCACCGTCCGTCAGCGCCTGGCCGCCTTCATCACACCCATCTCGGTGCAGATGCGCGACGGCAGCCAGTTGATGTTGCGTCCCGTGCTGCCCGGCGACAGCGAGCGCACCGTGCACGGGCACATCCACTTCTCCAGCGAGACCATCTACCGGCGCTTCATGTCCGCGCGGGTGCCCAACCTGGCGATGATGCACTACCTGGCCGAGGTCGACTACGTCGACCACTTCGTCTGGGTCATGGTCGACGGCAGCGACCCGGTGGCCGATGCCCGCTTCGTGCGCGACGAGAAGGATCCGACGGTCGCCGAGATCGCGTTCACTGTCGCCGACGCGTACCAGGGACGGGGCATCGGAACCTTCCTGATCGGCGCGCTGGCCGTGGCCGCGCGGGTGGACGGCGTTGAAAGATTCTCTGCGCGAATGCTTTCCGACAACCTGCCGATGCGCACCATCATGGACCAGCACGGTGCGGTCTGGCAGCGCGAGGACATCGGAGTCATCACCACCGTCATCGAGGTGCCGCGCCGGCTCGGTTTCGGCCGTGCCATGGAGGAACAGATCAAGCAGGTCGCCCGGCAGGTGATCGAGGTGGTGAGTTGATCAGCGCCGAGGTCGGCTCGCCGTGATATGAACGGGCATGCGGCCGTTCTGGTTTGGTCCATTCGGGCCACTGCCGCCGGTCCTGCTGCTGGCGGCCTGCGCCGCATCGCCCGCGCCCGCGCCATCGGTGACCTCGCCATCGTCGACCCCGCGCACCGCCGCCATCACCCCGGCCAATATCCGCAGGGTGGGCCGCGAGCTGCCGCCCGGGTACGAGGCCTCCAACATCGCCCGTGCCCCTTCGCCCCGCGCCATCTGGGGTCTGGGCGATCAAACGGCGGCCAACCCGCCGGAATGCGCCGCCCTGGCCGATCCCGCGGCCGGCCGTGATCAGCCCGCGCAGGGCGTCTCCGGATCGGGGCCGGGCGGAATCGTCGACGCGGTCGTCGTCGCCGCGCCGGCGACGTTGGCGCGCGAGGCGGTGGCCGCCTGCGCCCGCTGGGACCTGACCGCCGGGCGCACCGTGGTGAGCGTGGGACTCATCGACGCACCCAAGGTGGACGGCGCGCAAACCCTCGGCATGGTCGCGGATATCCGGGCGGCCGTCGAGTCGGGTAGCGAAATCGATTCACGGGCATACACATTCGTCGCCTACCTGGGTGATTACTACGCGTTCACCACGCTGACCACAGATCCCGGGTCGATCCTGCCGCCGTTGCCGCCGCAGTTCGCGGCCGACCTGTTGGTCAAAACGGTCTCGACGTTGCGCGGCTGAGCATCCGGGTTGGGTAGATTGGCCACGATGTTCAAGCTGGTGCTCGCACTCGGTTCGGTGTGCCTGCTCGTCGGCTGCTCCCCGGGTGCTGACCCCTCGCGGCCCGCCAAGGGCGACATCGCCAAGATCCTGGATCTCAAGTCGGGCTTCGGGCCGGAATTCAAGGTCACCGACATCACGCCCAGGGCGATTGACCCGCAGTTCTTCAGCTCCCGCAAGCTGCCCGACGGGCTCACCTTCGACCCGGCGAACTGCGCCAAGGCAGCGGTCGGGCCCGAAATGCCGGCGGGGGTGGAGGGCAACATGGCGGCCATCTCCGCGGAGGGCAATGGCAATCGGTTCGTGGCCATCGCCGTCGAAACCTCCAAGGCGCTGCCGCTCAACGACCCCGGCAAAGACTGCGCGAAAGTCGGGTTCTCCGGCACCCAGCTGCGCGGGGCCATCGAGGTCGTCGAGGCCCCGCAGATCGACGGCGTCCATACCCAAGCGGTGCACCGAGTGCTGCAGGCGGTGGTCGAGGGCTCGCCGCGCACCGGGGAGCTCTACAACTATTCCGCGCAGTTCGGCGACTACCAGGTGATCGTCATCGCCAACCCGCTGGTGGTTCCCGGCCAACCGGTGGCCAAGGTCGACACCCAGCGCGCCCGCGATCTGCTGGTCAAGGCGGTCAATGCGGTCAGAAGCTAGCGCACGTCTCGGGGCCGGAACTGGATGCTGACTCGCGGACCCGCCGCGCCGGTCGTCTTGGGAACCGAATGCTCCCAGGTGCGCTGGCACGATCCGCCCATCACCAGCAGATCGCCGTGCGCAAGCGGCAACCGCAACGAGGGGCCGCCGCCGCGGCGGCGCATCGCGAACGTCCGGGTGGCGCCCAGGCTGACGATCGCGACCATGGTGTCCTGCGAGCTGCTGCGGCCGATGGTGTCGCCGTGCCAGGCCACGCTGTCCGAACCGTCCCGGTAGCAGCACAGGCCGACGGTGGTAAACGGTTCACCCAGCTCACCGCCGTAGATGTCGTTGAGCCGGCGGCGCAGCCGCGCCAGCGCGGGGTGCGGCGGAGCTTCCACTGCCAGGTCGTGGAAACTCACCAGCCGGGGTACGTCGACCACGCGGTCGTACATCTGCCGGCGCTCGGCGCGCCACGGCACCGAGTGCAGCAGCGCCTCCAGCAGGTCCAAGCCGTCGACCGGGCCGTCCCGCAGCCAGTTCGCGCGGATGTCGATGAATGCGCCGTCGCCGAGTTGCCTGCGTTCGTTGTGCTCGAAGAGCGAGCCCTGAGCCGCGATCGCCACGAACCCCAGTCTATCGCACACCAGTTCGATGGTTCGGCGTGTGACGCGCCCGACACGGCCTACGCGGCTACGGTTTGAGCTGTGGGTGTGGAGCTGGGCGTCAATTCGGAGGTGGGCGCGTTGCGGGTCGCCATCCTGCACCGTCCGGGCGCCGAACTGCGCCGGCTCAACCCGAGCAATAACGACCAGCTGCTGTTCGACGGGCTGCCGTGGGTCGCGCGGGCACAGGACGAGCATGACCAGTTCGCCGATCTGCTGCGTGGCCGCGGCGTGGAAGTGCTGCTGCTGTCGCAGCTGCTGACCGAGGCGCTGCAGCACAGCGGCGCCGCCCGGATGCAGGGCGTGGCAGCGGCCGTGGATGCGCGCAGGCTGGGACCCATTCTGGCGCAACAGCTTTCGGAGTATCTGAGAGGTCTTGAGCCGGCCTTGTTGGCTGACGTGCTCACCGCCGGGATGACTTTCGAGGAGCTTCCGCCCAGCACCCGCACCGGGGTGTCGCTGGTACTGCGCATGCATCACGGCGCGGATTTCGTGATCGAGCCGCTGCCGAACCTGGTCTTCACCCGCGACTCGTCGATCTGGATCGGGCCGCGGGTGGTGATCCCGTCGTTGGCCTTGCGGGCGCGCCGGCGCGAGGCTTCGCTGACCGACATCATCTACGCCCATCACCCGCGATTCACCGGCGTGCGGCGGGCCTACGAGTCGCGCACCGCGCCGGTCGAGGGTGGGGATGTGCTGTTGCTCGCTCCGGGCGTGATCGCCGTGGGAGTAGGGGAGCGGACCACGCCCGCCGGCGCAGAAGCGTTGGCGCGCAGCCTGTTCGACGACGATCTCGCACACACCGTGCTTGCGGTGCCGATCGCCCAGAGCCGCGCGCAGATGCATCTGGACACCGTCTGCACCATGGTCGACACCGACACGGTGGTGATGTACGCCAATGTCGTGGACACCCTTTCGGCGTTCACCCTGCGGCGCACCGAGGCCGGCGTGTCGATCGACGACGCCGAACCTTTTGCCGAGGCGGCGGCCTCCGCGATCGGCATCGAGAAACTGCGCGTGATCGACACCGGCCGCGATCCCGTCGTCGCCGAACGCGAGCAGTGGGACGACGGCAACAACACCCTGGCCCTGGCGCCGGGGGTGGTTGTCGCCTATGAACGCAACGTCGCGACCAATACCCGGCTACAAGATGCCGGTATCGAGGTGCTCACCATCGCCGGCTCGGAATTGGGCACCGGCCGCGGCGGGCCACGGTGCATGTCCTGCCCTGCGGCCCGGGATCCGCTCTAGCGTTTTGCTGCTTGCAGCGTCGAGTTTGCCGTGCGGGTCGTGGGTGCGGCTCGTTGCGCAGCCCTGGTTGCAATGTGGGTGCGTTGGGCGCGTCGAGTTTGCCGTAAGGGTCGTGGGTGCGGCCGTTTCACAGCCCTGGCTGCAATGTGGGTGAGTTGTCCCCAATCGATTCCGCTCGTGGCTTGGAGCGCTCGGACCATTCACGCAGGATCGCGCACGTGGCATCGGTATTTCGGGGGAGCGAAGCGCTGACGAGTGGCGGGCTCACCCGCGGCCAATTGCGTTGGAGATACCGGAGAATCCACCCTGACATTTATCTGCCGAAAGACGCATCCAGAACGCTGCGAGACAACATCCGGGCGGCGTGGCTGTGGTCAGACTGCAAAGGCATCGTAGCCGGTCGGGCCGCCGCCGCAATGCATGGAGCACGGTGGGTTGACGACTTCGCTCCGGTCGAGCTTCTCGGCCCGTTCAACCATCCGCCGCCCGGTGTGATCGTTCGCCGGGAACGGATCCTTGCCGAGGAAGTCACAGAGCTGGCCGGCATACCCGTAACTACCCCGGCGCGAACGGCTTTCGATCTCGGCCGGCACCTGCCACGCAATATCGCCATCAGTCACCTGGACGCGCTGTCCGCCGCCACCGGGCTGGTCGAACACGACGTGCAGCCGCTGTTAGTTCGGTACCGGGGGGCCAGAGGGGCCCGGTTGTGCCGAAAAGCGTTGGGCCTGATGGACGGTGGCGCGCAGTCCCCGCGGGAAAGCTGGCTGAGGCTCTTACTCGTCGACGGTGGTCTGCCCAAGCCAATCACCCAGATTGCGGTGCGGAGTGCCACCGGCGCGTTGGCCTACCTAGATATGGGGTGGGATGAGCCGATGGTCGCGGTTGAGTACGACGGCGAGCAGCATTGCTCCGACCGGGGGCAGTACGTGAAAGACATCAGGCGATGGGAGATGGTCGAAGATCTCGGCTGGCGGATCATCAGGGTGGTCAAGGAGGACTCGCGCAGCCGGATACTGCAGCGCGTACGGGATGCACTGGCAGCCCGCGGATTTCCGGCGTGAGCTGTCGAGATTGCCGTCACGGTCGTAGTTGGCGGCTGAACCACAACCTCCACGGCAATCTCGCGGCCCAGAAGCTAGCGGCGGCCCAGAAGCTAGCGCCGGCCTAGGTGCCCGCGGATTTCCGACGTGAGGTGTCGAGATTGCCGTCACGGTCGTGGTTGGCGGCTGAACCACAACCGCCACGGCAATCTCGCGGCCAAGGAGCTAGCGCCGGCCCAGGCGCCCGCCCGGGCCGCGGCCCGAGAGGCTCACCGCCAGCTGGGCAGCCAGATCTCCATGTCCCAGGTCTGCTGCGAAATCGGCAGTCCGGTCAGCACCGGGAACAGCCAGGCGAAATTCGTCACCACCAGCGACACGTAGCAACACACGAGGATCAGCCCCAGCGTGCGCCGCTCCTTGTTCTGTCGCGGCTGATGCAGGATGTCGCCCAGGATCAGCGCGACTGCCATCACCAGGAATGGCCCCATGGTCGCGGCGTAGAAGAAGTACATCTGCCGGTCGATCTCGGCGAACCACGGCAGCCACCCCGCGCAATAGCCCACCCACACCACCGCGTAGCGCCAGTCGCGGCGCACCAACATGCGCCATGTCGTGTAGAGCAGCACCGGCACCGCCAGCCACCACAGGGCCGGGGTGCCGACCAGCATCACCGCCTTGACGCAGGACTGTGCCCCGCAGCCGGGCACGTTGTTCTGGTCGATGGCATACAGCACCGGCCGCAGCGACATCGGCCAGCTCCAGGGCTTGGATTCCCAAGGATGGTGGTTGCCCGCGGAGTTGGTCAGCGTCGCGTGGAAGTGGAACGCCTTCGCGGTGTAGTACCACAGCGAACGGATGGCGTCCGGCAGCGGCACTACGCTGTCCGGCCCGATCGTCTGTCCCACCTGATGGCGGTCGATCGCCGTCTCAGAGGCGAACCAGCCCGCATAGCTGGCCAGATACACCCCGAAAGGAATCAGCACCAACGCGTACAGCGAGGGGATCAGGTCGCGGCGCAGTGTGCCCAGCCAGGGCCGTGGCACCTGATATTGGCGCCTGGCGGCGATGTCGAAGGCCAGCGACATCACGCCGAAGAACGCGATGAAGTACAGGCCGGACCACTTCGTCCCGAAGGCCAGACCGAGCAGCACCCCGGCGCCGAAGCGCCACCAGCGCACCCCCAGCCGCGGGCCCCACACCGTCTCGGCGCAGCGCCCTTCCAGGAAGGCGGTATGCATCCGGGCGCGAACTTGGTCCCGGTCGACGATCAGCGCTTCGAAAGCCGCCACCACGAAAAAGGTGAGAAACCCGTCCAGCAGTGCGGTCCGGGCCGCGACGAAGCTGACGCCGTCGCAGATCAGCAGCACTCCGGCGATGCCGCCGACCAGACTCGACCGGCTGATGCGCCGGACGATACGGGTCACCAACACCACCAGCCCCACGCCCAGCAGCGCGCCGGTGAACCGCCATCCCAACCCGGTGTAACCGAACAGCGCCTCGCCGATCGCGATCAGCTGCTTGCCGACCGGCGGATGAACGACCAGGCCGAACCCTGGGTTGTCCTCTATCCAGTGGTTGTTGAGGGTCTGCCAGGCCTGCGGGGCATAGTGCTTCTCGTCGAAGATCGGCGTGCCGGAATCGGTCGGCGAACCCAGATTGAGGAACCGGGTCGCCGTCGCGAACACGGCGATGACAGCCGTCACGAGCCAGCCGCGCAGCCGGTCTACCGGGCCGAAATCGGCGACGGGCACCAGCGGGGCGGGGCTGACCGTGGCTGGCGGGCTGGCGCCCGCACGCCCCGAGCCGGCCTCCTCATCAAGGCCGGCCTCGCTGACGGAGGTTTGTTGGGGCGGGGCGGTCATCACGTCGATCGTAGGCTGTCCGTCATGACCACTGGGCGCCTGTTACTCGGTGCGACGCCGTTGGGGCATCCTGCGGATGCGTCGCCACGCCTCACCGAAGCCCTGGCCGAAGCCGATGTGGTGGCCGCCGAGGACACCCGCCGGGTGCGCAACCTCGCCAGGGCCCTCGACGTTACGATCGGCGGCCGGGTGCTCAGCCTGTTCGACCGCGTCGAGACCACCCGCGTCGCGACGCTGGTCGACGCGATCACTTCCGGGGCCACCGTGCTGGTGGTCAGCGATGCAGGCATGCCGATCATCAGCGACCCCGGCTACCGGCTGGTCGCGGCCTGCATCGAAGCCGGTCTGCCGGTCCAGTGCCTGCCCGGGCCGTCGGCGGTGACGACCGCGCTGGTGGTCTCCGGCCTGCCGGCCGACAAGTTCTGCTTCGAGGGTTTCGCTCCCCGCAAAGGGTCGGCGCGGCGGACCTGGCTGGCCGGCCTGGCCGACGAACGGCGCACCTGCGTGTTCTTCGAGTCCCCGCGCCGGCTGGCCGCTTGCCTGCGCGACGCGGTCGAGCAGCTCGGCGGTGCCCGTCAGGCCGCGATCTGCCGGGAACTGACCAAAGTGCACGAAGAAGTGGTGCGCGGGTCGCTGGACGAGCTGGCCACCTGGGCGGCCGACGGCGTGCTCGGCGAAGTCACCGTGGTGCTGGCGGGAGCGACGCCCCGCGCCGATCTGTCCACCCTGGTGGCGGACCTGGTCGCCGAGGTGGAGAACCTGGTCGACGGCGGCATCCGCATCAAGGATGCGTGCAGTCACGTGGCGGCCGGATACCCGGATGTGCGTTCCCGGCAGCTGTACGAGGCCGTACTCAAATCCCGGCGCGAAGCCGACGAGCCGGCCTAGAACAACGCCCGACCGCAGCGAGGCTCAGAAGCAGGGGCCGCCCGGAATCGGGCACAGCGGCGGGTGCGGGATGGCCGCCAGCGGAGGAGGCGGGGGCAGCGCGGGCAGCGGCGGAGGCGGGGGCAGCGCAGGCAGAGCCGGCAGCGCGGGCAGACCTGCAGGCAGCGCCGTGGGAATACCGGCCGCGGCGGCCATCGCCGGCAACGCGGCGAGCACCGTGGCCGGGTCAACGCCCGGCAGCGCCGGCGCGCCGCCGAGCAGTGCCGGCAGTGCCGCCGCGAGCATCGCGGGATCGACACCCGGGATACCCCCACCGGTCAGCGCGGGCAGTGCGGCGGCCAGCATCGCCGGGTCGATGCCGGGCAGTGGCGGCAGACCCGGGATTCCGGCGGCGATTGCCGGCAGCGCCGCTACCAGCGCCGCCGGGTTCACACCCGGCAGGCTCGGCAGACCCGGGATGCCGCCGGCAGCGGCCAGCGCGAGCAGGTCCGTCGGCGACACACCGGGCAGACCCGGCAGGCCGGCCGAGGCCAGCGCCATCAGGTTCGCCGGCGAGATGTCGGGCAGGCCCGGGAGGCTGATGCCGGGCAGGCCACCGGCTGCGGCCAGGCCGATCAGACCGGCCGGCGAGATGCCCGGCAGACCCGGGATGTTGAGGGCGGGCAGGCCCGGCAGGCTCAGTGCGGGCAGAGCCGCGGCCGGCAGCGCCGCGGCCGCCGAGGGCAGCAGCATCGAGCTGAGGGAGTTCAGCCCGCCCTGGGCCGCGGGCAGGATGCCCGAGGACTGTAAAGCGTTGTACGCCAACACCACATAGGTGACGGCGAGGGCGCTGGTCGACACCACGCTGGAAATGGTGTTGCCCACCCCGAGCACGCCGTTGACGACGGCTGCGGCCGCGTTCACCCCGGCGGGTACCTGCGAGAGGGCCGCCGCACCGCCGGCGTAGCCGTAAAGGTCCGGTAGGCCGGGGATGCCCATGCCGGGAACGTCACCGATGCCGGGAAGCGCCGCGGCGTTCGGGTCGAAGCCCGGCGGGAGCGCCCCGTTGGGGGGTGACGCGGGGGGCAGCGTGTTGTTCGCGGGGGGCAACAACCCCGGGTTGGCGGGCGACGGGTTGGGAGGCGTGTAGGCAGCGGGCTCGGCAGGCGGGCGCGGCGCCGCCGCGGCCGGCGGCGCCGGCTCCTGCGGCTCGAGGGCCGACGGGGCGCCCTTGGGCGCCATAGCCCCGGGCTTGCCGGTTTCCGGCATGAGGACCGAAGCCAGCTTGTCGCACTGCTGACCTGCGCTGCAGGTTCCGCCGGTGGACGTCCTGCTCTGGTTGGAGATCGTCAAGGGCGCAACCGCCAGCGCGCCACCCAATACAGCGGCAGCCGCAGCGCCAACGATGGCAACTCTCATGAGAATCCCTTTCCGACCCTGCCGAACCCCTCGCGCGTGACGCGCGAAAGACACACGTCGATGGCAGAAGCTTATGCGTACCCGGCGGCTCATGTGGCCGATCGGGAAAATTCACACCAGTCAGCTCGGCCGCCGGAAATTTGCTGAGTTAACTCACTCGACTCGCTGTCACCGACGTGGGCAGCCCGATCACCGGGGCGGCCTTGTGCAGGCATTCGGCCCATTCGGCGTCCGGGTCGGAGTCGGCCGTGATGCCGCCGCCCACCCCGAGCACGGCATTGCCGAGTGCGTCGAATTCGACGGTGCGGATCGCGACGTTGAGCTCGCATCCTGCCACTGGCGACGCCATTCCGACTGTGCCGCAATATATTCCGCGACGGTTTAATTCCCATTGCGAAATGAGTTGGCGGGCACGCAGTTTCGGTGTGCCGGTGACCGATGCCGGAGGGAACGTGGCATCGAGCAATCGCGACATCGGCAGCTCGGCCGGCACCTGTGCCGACACCGTCGACACCAGGTGCCACACCCCGGGGGCGCGCCGCACAACCAACAGTTCCGGAACTCGTACGGTACCGGTAATCGCCACTCGCCCAAGGTCGTTACGCACCAGATCGACGATCATGATGTTCTCGGCGACTTCTTTGGGCGAGGCCCGCAGTGCCGACGGCCAGGCGTCCAGCGGCAGGGTTCCCTTGATCGGGCTGGAGGTCACCGTGTCACCACGGCGGCGCAGGAAAAGTTCCGGCGACAGCGACGCCACCGCGCCCCAGTGTCCCGCGACATAGGCCGCCCGGGCCGGAGCGGTTCGGGCAACGCCCTCGATGAAGAAGTCCAGCGGGGACCCGCTGACAGTGCCGGTGAACCGGGTGCAGACGCAGGCCTGGTACACCTCCCCGGCGGCGATCGCCTCGAGACAGGCCAGCACACCCTCGCGGTGTGCTGAGCGGTCTCCGGTCTCCCATTCGATCTGGCACATTGGTGCCGTTCTGGTGGTCAGGGTCAGCGCACTGGCCAGCCAGTCCGGCAGTGGGGCGCCGGACAGGCTCTCATACCACCACTGTCCGTACCGGTCGCGCCGCAAGACGCAGTCGGTCCAGCCACCGGCGGCCTCAGGAATCCGGTGGGGCAGGCCGTCGGCTCCGGCGTCGGGGTAGGAGAGGAAGCCGATCCAGCCCCCGCCTACCGCACCCACCTCGGCGTCTGCCGGCAGGCCGGGCCCACCGCCGGCGGAGAAGACGTCGTCGACTGCGACCGGGTGCACCGGCACGCTGGGCGCGATGACGGCCAGTGCGCCGAACCACTCACCGGTCAACGCGGCCGGCGGCGGCAGGCCGAGCCGGCTGGTGGCGCGGCCGACGGCGCGCAGCACCTGCGGCGCGCCACCCAGATCGCCGAGCCGGTCGATTCGCACCGCCCTAGCTTGTCAGAACGGGGGATTCCCGCACGAGCCGAAGGTCAGCGCCGGCTGATCTGCCGGGCGTTGCCCAGCGAAACCAACTTGTCGGGATTGCGCATCGCGTAGAAGTTGGTGATCTTGTCGTCGACGATCTCGACCGTGATCACGCCCTCCATGCGCCCGGCGAGGTAGAGCACCACTGCCGGAGCGCTGTTGCAGGTCACCGTTTCGACACGCAGGTGGGCATGGGTCTTGCGCAGCAGCCCGACGATGGCCTTGGCAACCTTCTCGGCACCCACCACCGGCTTGCGGGCCGCGCTGACCTTGCCGCCGCCGTCGGCCATCCACACGGCGTCCGGGGCCAGCATTCCAACCAGGGCGTCGACATCGCCGTTGGCCGCCGTGGCCAGGAACTGTGCCGTGATCTCCGCGTTGCGCCGCGAGTCGACCGAGCCGAAGCGCTTGCGTCGCGCGTGTACGTGTTCGCGCGCCCGGTGGGCGACCTGGCGGACCGTGGCCGCTGGCTTGCCGACCGCCTCGGCGATCTCGCCGTAGTCGAACCCGAAGACCTCCCGCAGCACGAACACCGCCCGCTCGTCCGGGGTCAGCGTCTCGAGCAGGATCAGCATGGCCATCGACACCGACTCGGCCAGCACCACGTCGCTCGAGGCGTCCTGGCCCTCCAGGAGAAGCGGTTCGGGCAGCCAGGGTCCGACGTACTCCTCGCGGCGGCGCGCCTGAGCCCGCAGCGCGTTGAGTGCCTGCCGGGTGACCAGCTGGGCCAGGTAGGACTTGGTGTCGCGCACGTTCGACAGGTCGACGTCGGCCCAGCGCAGGTAGCTGTCCTGCAGCACGTCGTCGGCTTCGGTTGCGGAGCCCAGGATTTCGTAGGCGATGGTGAACAGCAGCGGCCGCAGCAGGGTGAAGCGTTCTGCGTGCCCGCCGCTGTCCGATGCGTTGCTCACCGCAGCGCGGCCTGCTCGTCGGCGGTCTGCTGCGCGGGCCGGTCGCCACCCTTGAGCCAGCGGTACCAGCCGGGCTTGGCGGCTTCCTTGCGCAGGCCCCACAGCGTGCCCTTGCAGACCAGTTCCTTGATCGACGCCGCCGTGCGGCCGCCGACGTAGAGGTTCACCGGGGTGTCGTCGCGGCGGGCCAGCTGGATGGTGCCGTAGCTGCGGCCGACGCTGATGCACTGTCCGGTGAACGCCTGGTCGAGCAGCGCCGGAGCGGTCCCGGCGATGCGGGACAACACCGTGTTGGCGGCCTGGGCGGCCAGCGGGATGGCCGCCTGGCAGCTCATCCGCAGTGGCTGGTTGGACGGCGCGGCGGCGTCGCCGGCGGCGACGATGTGCTCATCGCTGATGCTGGTCAAGGTTTCGTCGGTGAGCAGCCGGCCCAGCGCGTCGGTGCGCAGCCCGCTGCGCGCGGCCAGATCCGGGACGCCGAAGCCGGCCGTCCACACCGTCACGGCACTGGGCAGCAGGGTGCCGTCCGCGAGCACCACCGAATCCCAGCGCACCTCGGCGACGGTCGCCGATTCGAGCACGTGCACGCCGAGTTTGCGCAGCTGCTTGGCCACCGAACGCCGGCCCGGGCCGCTCAGTGACGGGCCGAGGATGCCGCCGCAGACCAGGGTCACTTCGCGGCCCTGCTCGCCGAGTTCGCCCGCGGCCTCGATGCCGGTCAAGCCGGCGCCGACGACGGTGACGGGCGCCTGTAATGGCAGATCCGCGAGTGCGTAGCGCAGCTTCTGCGCGCCTTCCAGCTCCGCCAGGATGTGCGCGTACTCGGCCGCGCCGGGCACCGCGACCGGAGCGGCGCCGGTGCTGCCGATCGCATAGATCAGGTAGTCGTAGTCCAGCGCGGCGCCCGAGGCGAGCAGCACCCGCCGCGCGGCGGCGTCGATGTGGTCGGCGGTGTCGACGACCAGCCGGACACCTTTGCCCAGCAGGGTGCCGTAGTCGGCGGTGGCGACGCCGGTGCCGGCGGCCAGCTGGTGCAGCCGGATCCGCTCGACGAACTGCGGGCGGGGGTTGACCAGGGTGATGTCGACGTCGGTACGCAGCCCCAGATGGTTCGCCGCCATCGTCCCGGCGTACCCGCCGCCGAGCACGACGACGTGCGCTTTCCGGTCGGTGGGATTCGGTCGTTCAGACATCGTTGTCTCCTTCTCGGTGTGCGGTTACACCCTTCAGACACCGTCGGCCGGCGGTCCGTGACAGAAGGAGCGTTAAGTGTGAGCTGTCTCACGTCCGGGGCCTGTGGCTCAGGCGTTCGCCGGCTCGAAGACGAAGTTGTTGACGTACACGCCGCGCGGTGCCCAGTCGTCCTCGGCGCCACCGATGTTGTCCGGATTCTGGTGGGTGGCGGCGTCGAACTCCTCGATGGGCCGGCGCTGGTCGTCGAGCCAGAAGTGGCCGCGGAAGCCGAGCCCGCTCAGCAGCGCAGTGATGTCGGCCACGGCGTTGGCGTGATGGCGTTCCTCGGCCTCCACCACGATGGTCGGCCGGTTGCGCCGCAGCGTGTTCACGGCGCCGCGCAGCACGGCCAACTCGTGGCCCTCGACGTCGATCTTGACCAGGCCGACGTTGTCGAGCCGCAGGTCGTCGAGACGCTTCACCGGGACGTCGATGGTGGCCACCGGGCCGCCGACCGCGGTGTCCAGGACGTTCTCGTGGTCGATCGTGCTGCGGCCCGGGTCGGATTCCACCACCCGCATCGCCGTCACTCCGGCCTCGTCGGAAAGGGCCACCGCCTCGATGCGCACCGGCGCCCCGACGGCGGTGAACATCAATGCCAGGTTGCGGGCCTGCGCGGGGCGGGGCTCGAACGCGATCACGGACCGCGACGAGGACAGCATCGCGATCGCGAATTCGCCGACGTCGGCCCCGATGTCCAGCGACACCCGCTCCGGGTCGCACAGCGAGGCCACCAGCGCCACATCCGGGCGGGATTCCCCGAGACGTTGCAGGATCTTGAACTTGCGCTTCCAGAACATGTGCGGCGCGACGGTCTTGGCCGCCGGCGCGAGCAACCGTTTGGCCGACCGTGCGACAGACATCTGCCTGACCCTAGCCGAAACACCGACTTCGGCTGCTAGCCCGCGGAACGACCACGCTGGTCAGCTGGTTTTCAGGCAGGGGTCCGAAGGGCTTGCATGCTAATCTCTGGTAACCAGGAATCCATCCGTGACCTGCGCCGGTCCGGGTAATCGGCCACTTCGATGCGCATCAGTGGGCATCGAGAGACGGGCAAAACGGCGGCCGCGAATACCGTCCGCCGTCCGGGCTGGTCACCCATAATTGACGCAGTCGTTGAACACGTGCACAACATCGGAGGTCTCGTTGCCGCGCAGCTTGGACCTCGTCGTCACCTCCGTGGCTACTCAGCTCATGGAGGCGACCGCGTCCACCGCGACGCAGGTGAGCGAGCGGGTGCTCGCCCAACTGGTGGAGCAATTCGATGTGGACGCGAGCTTCCTGCGGCATCACGACCACGACATCCGGGCCTCGGTCCTGGTTGCGGAATGGCCCCCGCGGGCCGACGTCCCTGATCCTGACCCGCAGGCCGTCGTGCACTTCACCAGCGCCGACCCGGTGCTGGCCCAGTGCGAGCACGGGCGCAAGCCCGTGGTGATCCGGCCCGACCAGAGCAACCGGTCGTTGCGCTGGGTGGGCGGCGCCAAACAGACGGCGTCGCCGTCCGTCGCGGCCGCACCGCTGGTGTCCGGCGAGATGACCACCGGCGTCCTGGGCTTCGTGAAGTTCGGCGCGCGCAAATGGAAACAGGAAGAGATCAACACGCTCGAGGCGGTCGCGGCGCTGTTCGCGCAGCTGCAAGCCCGGATCGCCGCTGACGAGAAGTTGCGGTACCTGGCCGAACACGACGACCTGACCGGTCTGTACAACCGCCGGGCGCTGGTCGCGCACCTGTCCGACCGGCTGGCGGCCGGCAACCCCGGGCCCGTCGCGGTGCTCTACATGGACCTCGACCGGCTCAAGTCCATCAACGACTACCTCGGTCACACCGCGGGCGACTGGTTCATCCGCGTCTTCGCCCAGCGCCTGCGGGTCTGCGCGGGCAGCCAGAGCATGATCGCGCGGCTAGGTGGTGACGAGTTCGTCGTCATCCCAGATCAGACGATGTCGAGTGCGGCGGCCGAGTCATTCGCGCGTCGCCTGGGCACGATGCTGCGGGAGCGCCTCGCCATCGGCGGCCACCAGATCACCCGCACGGTCAGCATCGGGCTGGCGGTGGGCATGCCGGGCCGGGACAACAGCACCGACCTGCTGCGCCGCGCCGACGAAGCGGTGTTGACGGCCAAGCGGGCCGGCGGAAACCAGGTGGCGCTGTCCACCGACGACATGTCGCTCAAGAGCGCGTTCCGCAATGACATCGAGCTGCACCTGCAGGGCGACATCGACAGCGAAGCGCTGCTGCTGCACTACCTGCCCGAGGTCGACCTGTGGACCGGCGCGATCGTGGCGGCCGAGGCGCTGGTGCGCTGGCGGCACCCGATCTGGGGCCTGCTGCTACCGGATTCGTTCATCGGGGTCGCCGAATCGACCAACCTCGCCGGCGAGCTCGGCCGCTGGGTGATGCGCAGCGCCTGCGCAGAGTTCAGCCGCTGGCGGTCCAACGGCGTGGGGCAGAGCGCGATCCTGCGCATCAACGTCTCGCCCGTCCAGCTGATCACCCGCGGTTTCGTCCGCAGTGTCGCCGACACCATCGAGGAGTTCGGCATTGACGGCGGCTCGGTCTGCCTCGAGATCACCGAGCGTGCGGTGGTGCACGACATCGAAGCCACCCGCAAGACGCTGTCGGAACTCAAAGAGGTCGGGGTGCAGATCGCCATCGACGACTTCGGCACCGGTTACGCGGTGCTGTCGCACCTGAAGTCACTTCCGGTCGACATGCTCAAAATCGACACCGGGTTCGTTCGCGACCTGGGCACCAACGCCGGTGACCTGGCCATCGTGCGCGCCATCATCGGTCTGGCCGAGGCATTCGGCCTGCAACTGGTGGCTGAAGGGGTGGAGACCCCGGCCGCCGCACTGACGTTGATGCAACATGGTTGTCACCGGGCGCAGGGATTCTTGTTGTCCCGCCCCGTTCCGGGCAACGCCATGGAGGCGTTGCTGGCCGCTCGCTGGATGCCGATGCCGTTCCTCGCCGACCGTGAGGCGCTGACGCTCGGCGCGATCTAGCTCACGCAGAGATTGGTTCGAACAATTAGGAAAATCACACTTGTCGCTGTCGCCTGCGTAACTGTCCTCGTCGCCGGCACGGCACTGCTGATCGGTGCCTGCAGCCGCCCGCACTCCGACCCGGGCCCGCTGGCCGCCATGGTGAGTCCGGCGATTCCGCCTGCCGCGCAGGAGATTTCCAATCCGCTGCGCGGACAGTACGAAGACCTGCTGGAGCCGCTCTTCCCGCAGGGGGAACCGGCCCAGCAGCGCTACCCGGCCTGGCCGGCGTCCTATGACGCCAGCCTGCGGGTCACCTGGCGGCAGTTGCAGCCGACCGATCCGGCGACACTTCCCCCGGACGCGCCCGATGACCGCAAGTTCGACTTCAGCGTCATCGACGACGCGCTGAACAAGCTGGCCGAGCGCCGGATGCGGCTGACGCTGCGGGTGCAGTCGTACAACTCGTGCTGCAACGCCAGCTACCCGGACAACACCAACATCGAGATCCCGGACTGGGAGCGGGCCAGGCAAGGCACCAGCACCAGCTATCCCGCTACCGGAAACGGGCCGGTGCAGGTGGTGCCCAATTTCAACGACCCCACCTATCTCGGTGACTTCGGCCAGCTGCTGGCCGCCCTGGGGCGGCGCTACGACAACGACGAGCGGCTCAGCGTCTTCGAGTTCTCCGGATACGGGGATTTCAGCGAAAACCACGTCGCGTATCTCCGTGACTCGCTGAACGCACCCGGCCCGAGTCCTGACCAGAGTGAGGCGGCGCTGGGCTATTACAGCCAGTTCCGCGACCAGAACATCACCAAGTCCTCGATCCAGCAGCTGGTCGCCGCCAATGTCAACGCCTTCCCGCATACGCAGCTGGTGGCTACCCCGAACAATCCCGAGATCATGCGCGAACTGCTGGCCGACGACGTCACCAAGAAACTCGCCGCCCCGGTCGGCATTCGGTCGGACTGTCTCGGCGTGTACGCGCCGCTGCCGGTGTGGGCCGAGTCCGGGCACTACGTCCAGACCTCCGACCCGTTGGTCGGCGCGCTGAAAGATCGCCTCGGCAAGGCGCCGGTGATCACCGAGTGGTGCCAGCTTCCCGACGGGACCACGCCGCAGGCCTACTACGACAAGGGCCTGCACGACGTGATCCGCTATCACGTCTCGATGACGTCGAGCGTCAACTTCCCCGACCAGGACGCGACGTCACCGATGGATCCCAAGCTGTACGTGCTGTGGGCGCAGGCCAACGCCATTGCCGGCTACCGCTACTCGGTGGAGGCGCGGGCCGGGTCGCAATCGCTGCAAGACCAGGTGGCGGCTATCTCGGTGACCTGGACCAACTACGGCGCCGCGGCGGCCACCGAGAAGTGGGTGGCCGGCTACCGGTTGGTCGACTTCGCCGGGCAGACGGTTCGGACGCTGCCCGCCACCGTCGACCTGAAGGGTCTGGTCCCCGATTCGTCCGGGGACCGCAGTATCGATCAACCGCCGCCGGCCTCAGCCACCGAGACCGTCCACATCGACCTCAAGGGCCTGGCGCCGGGGCACTACACGCTGCGCGCCGCGGTCGAGTGGCAGCAGCACAAGCCGAACGGCTCGCACGCGGTGAATTACCCGCCCATGCAACTGGCGCGCGACGGCCGTGACGACTCCGGCTTCTACCCGGTCGCGACCCTGGACGTGCCGCGTGACGTGCTGGCGGGCACCTCGAAGACCTGACGCCGCGCGCCGGTCATACCGGTAGACTGTTGTCAGTTTGTTTACCGTACTAAAAGTAGGTAAATTACTACCGGGGGGACAATCGTTGTCTCCGGCTATGGGTGGTGGCTGCACGGTTCCGAGGACGCCTGAGAAGGTGCCAGGAGAGGCCCCAGAGAGGCATTAGATGGATTTCCGAACGTTTGTCCGGACCCTCCTGCTGCACTGGAAGCTGTTCCTGGGCGCCGTCCTGGCTTGTCTGGCCGGCGCGGCAGCGATCACGGCGTTCCAGACCAAGAGCTACGAATCGTCGGCGACGGTACTGATCTCGTTCTCCGGTGAAACCGATTTGATGCAGGTCTACCAGGGCACTCAGGCCGCCCAGGAGCGGCTGTCGTCGTATGCCGCCATCGCGGGCGGTCATGCCGTGGCCGAGAAGGCCGTCACGCAGTTCCATCTGCCGGTCAGCGCCGACCAGCTCGCCAACCAGACCAAAGTGGCCTTCACCCCGAAGACCACGCTGTTCACCATCACGGTCACCGACACCGATCCGCAGCGCGCGGCGACCCTGGCCAAAGGGGTGGCCGACGAGTTCACCATCATGGTCGGCTCGCTGGGCAGCTCCCCGAAGGCGCCCGGCGCGCCCATCGCCACCACCACGACCACCACCACGACCACCACCGCGACGACGCCGCCGCCGCCGGCGGCTCCGGTCGCAGATGGGGACCAGCCGACCGCACAGCCGAGCGAAACACCGGTGGCGACGGCGACACCGGCGGACCCGGCGCAGACAACCGCGCCCGCCGGTACCCAGACCCCGGTGGCCAGGGCGACGGTCGTCGAACAGCCCGGCGTACCCGACAAGCCGGTCAAACCGGTGCCGGTGCGCAACATGGCGATGGGTCTGGTGGCCGGGTTGCTGCTGGGCACCGGCGTTGCGCTGACCCGCGAAGCCGCCGACCGCACGGTGCGCGACCGCGCGAAGCTGGAAACCCTCTCGGGGTTGCCCACCTTGGCCGAGCTGCCCGGGCACCGGGGCAGCGCACCACGATTCGGCACCGACATCTCATTCGACGACGCCGTGCGCGGCTTGCGTGCCCGGCTACTGCGGGCGATGGGTCCGGGAGCCAACCGGGTGCTGTTGACGGCACCGTTCGGCGGTGAAGGCACGACGACGACCGCGATCAACCTGTCCCGGGCCTTCGCCGAACTGGGCGAGGACGTGCTGCTGATCGAGGGTGACACCCGCCGTCCGGTGATCGCCGGATTGCTGAAAGTCGAATCGGGAGAGGGCCTCTCGAACGCCCTGACCAATCCGGAGATCGCCACCGAAGCCACCAAACCGACCTCGATTCCCAAGCTGTTCGTCCTGGCGGCCCGGTCGATCCGCAAGGAGACTCTGCCGACCAGCGCCTACCTGCCCGAGGTGCTGGACAGGGTATTGCGGGACGTGGCAAAGACTTTCGAGCGCACCGTCGTCGACGGGCCGCCGGTGCTGGCCAGTGCCGACTCCGGTCTGCTCGGAGGCGCGGTCGACGCCACGGTTCTGGTGCTGCGCGCCGGCCGCACCACCGAGGACGAACTCGCCGATGCGCTGACCGCGTTGCGTGCTGCCGGGGCCAACGTGGTGGGGACCGTGCTGACCGACGCCCGGATAGCCCGGCACACCAGGGCTGCCACGAAGACGTACCGCGCCAAGGTCAGTGGACCGGCGTGATTCGATACCTGCGGAGTCGCCATCGCCTGGCGATGGCCGCAGTCGTGTTGGCGGTCTTCCTGCTCGGGTGCTTCCTCTACGGTGCGCTGTCGGTCCGCAATACCACGCAGGGCATCCTGCTGATCGGTCTGACGTTCTTCCTGATCGTCTATTGGGCCAAACCCGAACTCATGATCGGGTTGGCACTGTTCTTGGGATGTGCGGCGCTGCCGCAGGGGCTGCACGTGGGCAAAGTGATTGGCCCCGTGTCGATTTACGCCTCGCACGTGGTGCTGGTGCTGGCGATCTGCTTCGTGCTGCCCGTGGTTCGGCTGCGCATGTCGGAATACCTGCTCCCGGGCATGTTCGGACTCTTTGTGATTTACTCTGCCGCGGTTGGCTTTTCGATGGGACACAGCACCGCGATCGTGGTGCGGGAGACGACGTTCCTGTTGGAGATGCTCGCCGGTTTCGTGCTGGCGCTGGTGGTGGTGTACGGCGACTACGTCATGTTGTCGATCCGCGCGATCGCGTTCACGCTCTGGTTCTCGGCCGGTATGGCCGTCCTGGGTTCGTCCGGCGGCATCCGGCTGGCCGGCCGGACCGAAAGCCTGCAGATGGATACCGGGGATGACGCGAACCGGATCATCACTTCAGCGCTGATACCGGCCATCGCCGTGCTGACCGCGTTGGTCGCCGCGCAGATCCTCGGCCGGGTCAAGCCCGCCACTTACTTGTTGCTGGGCCCGCCGGCGCTGGTGGTGGCGGTGCTGGCATTCACCCGCAACACCCTCATCTCGGTCGGGGTGGCGGCCGTCGTGGCGTTCTTCGCCAGCATGGGCTGGTCGTCGGTGCGCCGGGCAGCGAGGCTGGCGGTGACGGCGGCGGGCGTGCTGGCGGTGACGATCCCCGGTGCGCTGTTCCTGCTCGGCGACTCGTCGGCCGGGGTGTGGCTGGCCAACCAGATCACCGGGTTCAGCCACCGGGTGCTCGGCAGGTCATCCGGCGCGGCGCTCACCCAGGATCCTTCGACGCTGGCCAGATTCGAGGAAGACCGGCATCTCAACGAAGCGATCGCGCAGGCGCCGCTGTTCGGGCACGGGCTCGGTTACGCCTACCAATTGCCTTTCGGCGGTGACGATCCCACTGAATTCACCCAGTCGCTCGGCACCACCTACGCGCACAATTTCTACCTGTGGTGGCTGGCTAAGTCGGGCGCGGTCGGGATGGCCGGTTTCGCGGTGTTCGCCTTGGCGCCACTGGTGCGGGCGCTGCGCAGCGCGTCGGTGCCGGCCAAGATCAGTGCGGCGGTAAGCACCGGGCTGATGGCGATGTGCATCATCGACCCACTGCCGGAGGAACCGACCAACGCGATGACACTCGGCATCACGCTGGGCGGGGCGATGGCGTTCGCCATGCGGGAACATCGCGGCGAACTGAGCGTCGAAATCGACGAGGTTCCGGACGAGCTCGCGGTACCTGCGGAGGTGGCGCGGTGACGCGGGTATTGGTGGTGGGGCCGGCGCCTGCCCAGGCGGCCAGCCGCGGTGG
This sequence comes from Mycobacterium paragordonae, assembly GCF_003614435.1. Lineage (NCBI taxonomy): Bacteria > Bacillati > Actinomycetota > Actinomycetes > Mycobacteriales > Mycobacteriaceae > Mycobacterium > Mycobacterium paragordonae. The sequence continues at coordinate 5,558,970 of NZ_CP025546.1, read as the reverse complement.
TATGGCCACCGTGATCACCCTGATGGCCGCCCACCCCGAAGCCAGTGTCATCACCGTGCCCACGTATATCGAAGGGCCGCTGTGGTTTCGGCTCTGGATCGGTGGTTCGGGGATGTTGCGCGCCGCCTGGCTGGCGGCGCGCCGGCGGGTCGACGTGTTGCACGTGCACCTGGCCCACGGGGGCAGCGTGGTGCGCAAGGCGCTGCCCTTGGCGGCCGCGCGGTGGGCTGGCGTGCCGACCGTCGTGCATGCGCACAGTTACGATTTCGCGGGCTGGTTCGATGGATTGCGGCCGGCAGTGCAGCGGGTCGTTCGGCGCGTGTTGGTGGCCGATCGGTGGCTGGTGCTGGGTACCCGTCATGTCGAGGAATACGTGTCAAGGCTGCGGCTGCCCGCGGAGCGGGTGGCCGTGCTGAACAACGCGGTGCCTGTTCCGCCCGCTGCGGTTGAACACTCGAATGTTGATCGGGTGCATGCGGTTTCGCTGGGCCGACTGGGAGTGCGCAAGGGCAGCTACGATCTGATCAATGCCGTCGGGGCGCTGGACGACGACATGCGCAGCCGGCTGCGGGTGACACTGGCCGGTGACGGGGAAGTGGACGAGGTGCGTGCGGCGGTCGCCGAAGCTGCTCTGGGCGACACCATTCATGTTGCCGGCTGGCTGGATCCGGGCGCACGCGATGAATTGCTCCGAGAAGCCCAGATTTTCGTGCTGCCCAGCTACGACGAGGGCCTGCCGATGGCATTGCTGGAAGCGATGGCGTACGGCCTGGCACCGGTGACGACGTTGGTGGGCAGCATTTCTGAGGCGGTCACCGACCGGGAGACCGGGTTGGTGGTGGCGACTGGGCGTCCCGAGCAGATCGCCGACGCGCTGCACGAACTGGTCAAAGACGCTGACCTGCGGGCCCGTCTGGGCGCGGCTGCCCGTAGCCGCGCTTGCGACTTCGGGCTGGACCGCTGGTATGAGCGGTTGACGCAGGTGTGGACCGATCTCGACGGAAAGGCGGTTCGACGATGAAAGGTGCTCTGCTGCAGAGCGAAGCGGCCAACTGGGCGGCGCGGTACGTGACGGTGCGCAATGTCGGCCGGCTGCTGGGTCGCTCCGCGATGACGGCCGCGACCGAGGCGCTGTGGCGCCGACGACTGACCCAGGACCTGGCCATGACGGTGGCGGATCACTTCGCGGCGAGCGGCGCGACCGTCGTCGACGTCGGCGCAAGCTGGGGACTGTTCACCTATCACCTGGCCCGCCGCGTCGGAAAGTCCGGACAGCTGTACAGCTTTGAACCACATCCCGACAACGCGCCGATGCTGCGCAAGCTCGACCGGGCGCGACCCCACGTGCACTTCAACCAGGCCGCGGTGTCCGATGAGACCGGCACCGCCCAGTTGCTGGTGCCCGAACACCACCATCGGCAGGTGACGGCGCAGGGGAGTCTGGCGCACGGGTTCGACGGGCAGGGCGTGGACGTGCGCAAGATCGACGTGCCGCTGCTGCGACTCGACGACGTGCTCGGAGGTGTTGACATCGACTTCGTGAAGATCGACGTCGAAGGGCATGAGATGTCGGTGCTGCGTGGCGGCGCTGAGATGTTCCGGCGTTGCAGCCCTGCGATTTTGATCGAGATCGAGCAGCGCCATCTTTCGGTGCCGATCGGTGATGTGTTCGGTCAGATCGAGGGCCTGGGCTACCGCCTGTTCTATGTCACCGAGTCGGCGTTGCGGCCTATCGCCGAGTTCGACGTGCAGCGCGATCAGATGGACTTCCTGTCCGGTGCGGGCTCTGGGGAGTTTCACCCCTTCGCCATGCCGGCGGGTTACGTGCACGACTTCGTGGCTGTCCGGTCACCGGAGCTGGTGGCTAGGTTTTTGCGCTGAGTCGCCATCGGCTGGTTGTCAGTGCCCCCCAATAGAATTGGGGTATGAGTTGCAGCACGCGTGAGGACTGGGCGCAGGCGCTGGGCGCGCTTGGCGAGTCGGTGTCGCGGCTGCTGGAACTCACCGCGGACTCGTTGACCGTTCCGGAGTTGATGACGACGGTCGGGGAGTTGGAGGTGCAGTGTCGGCGCCTGCCGGTCGCCGGCCACGTGTTGATCAATCAGCTTGCCACCCAGGCCACTCCGGCCAAGCTGGGCGGCACCCTGGGTCAGGCGCTGGCCAATCGGCTGCGGATCGTCAAGGCCGACGCCGACCGCCGCATCGCCGAGGCCGCCGACCTCGGCCCGCGCCGCGCACTGACCGGCCAACCCCTGGCGCCGCTGCTGCCGGCCACCGCCGCCGCCCAGCGCCACGGGCTCGTCGGGGCCGGGCACGTGAAACTGATCCGCACATTCTTCAAGAAACTGCCCAGCACCGTCGCCGCAACCGACCGCGAGCAAGCCGAAGCTGACCTGGCCGGCAAAGCCGCCGCCGGACACCGCCCCGACGAATTAGCCGACTACGCCAAGCTGCTCGAGAACTACCTGATGCCCGACGGCGACTTCGCCGACGAACAACGCGCCCGCTCACGCGGCATTACCCTGGGCGCCCAACAGCCCGACGGGATGTCCGAAATCCGCGGCCTGATCACCCCCGAATTCCGCGCCACCCTCGAACCCGTCGTAGCCAAACTCGGCGCCCCAGGCATGTGCAACCCCGCCGACGCCGACCCCGTCACCGCTGGCCGAGCACCCGAGGACGCCGTCGACCGCGACACCCGCACCCACGCCCAACGCACCCACGACGCCATCGCCGCCGCATTCCGAAAGCTGCTGGAATCCACCACCTTAGGCCGACACCACGGGCTGCCCACCTCGATCATCGTCACCACCACCCTGGCCGAACTCGAAGCCGGCGCCGGACGCGGGCTGACGGCCGGAGGCACCCTGCTGCCCATGTCCGACGTCTTGCGCCTGGCCACCTCTGCTCATCACTATCTGGCGATCTTCGATGAGGACAAGACCCTGGCCCTCTACCACGGCAAGCGCCTGGCCACCCCCGAACAACGCCTGGCCCTGCTGGCCCGAGACGGCGGCTGCACCCGCCCCGGATGCCGCGTGCCCGGCTACTGGACGCAGGCTCACCACCTCGCAGGCTGGTTCAACACCCGCCGCACCCACATCGACGAACTCGCCCTAGCCTGCCCACCCGACAACAGACTCGTCGAACTCCACAAATACACCACCCGCCGCAACATCCACGGCGTCGCCGAATGGATACCACCAAAACACCTAGACTTCGGGCGGCCGCGGACCAACTGTCTGCATCACCGGAACAAGCATCCGGGGGAAACCGGGGATGACGACGGGGAAACCGGGGATGACGACGAAGGTGCGTAGACGCTGTCGATGACGTCCAGCATCCGGGCCGCCGCATGGTCCACGGCGAATCGCTGCGCGTAGTGCCGCGCCGCGACGGCGCCGAGGCGGGCCGCAACGGCGGCGTCAGCGAGTTCGTCGAATGTGGCTGCCAGAGCAGCGATGTCATCGACCCTGACCGGGCGGCATTCCGACGGCTGATATTCGGGCAATCCGCCGCGATCGGAGACGATGGGCATCACGCCCAACTGCATCGATAAGACCTGTACGCCGCTCTGCGAGGCGCGTCGGTAGTGCGCCACCGAGCCTTTCGCCGCGGCCAGCGTATTGAGCACGTCGGCGTAGCGGTAGCGACCCGATCGCCATTCGGTGTGGGCGGGCAATCGGGCGGGGTCGATCGACCCGTCACCGATCAGCACCAGTTTGTCGCCCCGCCAACCGTTTCCGTCGATGTGCTGCTGCCAGGCCCGCAGCACCACGTCCAGGTTCTTGTAGGGATTCAGCCGGCCGATCATTACGAAGTCTCGACGATGCTCGACAGGTTGGGGAACGGCCGTCGGGTCAAGATCGCTGGTAAGCGGCAGCACGTGCACCGAAGTGCCGGCGACATCGCGCCGCGTGGTGACCCGTGCCGCGACGTAATTGCTGTAGGTGACGGTGGCCGCCGAGCGTGCGCCCCAGCGGTCGAACACCTCGAGTTCGTAGGACGGCCGCTGTTCGGCGGCGTCGTGCGGCCGGTCGTCGTGCACCAGCTGAATTCGTGGGACCCGGCCGGCCAGGGCGATCCATCGAGGATCGCGGACCAGTTCCGTCACCACCACGTCCGGACGGTACTGGCGAATGCGGCGCCACGCCGCGAAACTGGGGCGCCACGTCGCCGCGGTGCGAAATCTCGGATCCAGCACAAGTTCGTAGTCGCGGGCGGCATCGGATTCCGGGTGTTGATCGGACGTCACCAGCAGCACATCGGCATCGTGTCGACGCAGCGCCTCCACCTGCACGCGCGCCAGCGGTCGCAGCCAGGGCGAAAGCCAAAGAATCCGAGGCGACTTCACGCCGGACCTTGCGTGACCGAAGTGCCATGGTCCACCCACCAGCGGCCGTCCAGCTGCGGGTACGTCCGCCGGACTTCGTCGTAGAGGTACGGCAACGTCAACAAGACCCGATCGGGATCGGCAGCGACGAGCTGCTCGGGGGAGATGATCTCGATGTCGGTGCCCGGGACCCGGCGCCCATGCTTGTCGGGCGAGGCGTCGGCGATGCCCCTGATCAGACGCCGGTCTATCCCGGCGACGCTGAACAATCCGGGCACCCGGGATCCGGCGCAGTAGGCATACACCGAGTGTTGTTGGGCGGCCTGCGTTTCCAGCCACTGACGCAGCTGTGCGACGTGAACGTCGACCGCCTGCTGCATCCTGCGCAGCACGTACGGCTTCGTCACACCGAAGTGCCGCTCGGCCTTCAAGATCTCGTCGGCGCGCTCATCTCGCTGAACCTGGCCATGCACCGCCGCGGCCAGATACGTCCCGCCCAGTAGATCGAACTCCCACACGGTGGCGATGCTCATCCCCACCGCCCCCAGCAGATTCGTCAGCGCGGTCAGCGAGTGGTAGCCGAAGTGACTGTGCCGCAGCAGGTTCCACTGCCCTTGGCTCACCATCGCCATCAGCGACGGGATCTGCACCAGCAGAACCCCGTCGGCGGCGGTGGTCTTCGCCCGGAGTTCGAACGCGGCACGTTGGTCGGGATCGTGCATGAGACCGAACGTGTCGAGCACCACGTCGGCGATCTCGGCCTCGCGATAACCCCGCTCGGCGAGCAACGGCAACCAGGTTCCGCCGTGCGGACTGCCGAACTCACGAACCGTGTTGCCGCGCAGCCAACCACCGTCTGCGACCCGTCGCACCGCGTCGGCGGCCTGGTCCCGCATAGCCCGCGGCTCTACACTCTGTTGCTCCTCGGCGTCGAAGGCAACGTCTCCGGCCAGTTGGGCAAGGCCGCAGCAGCCGCACAGGTCCATGGCCAGCGGGTGCATCGTCTCGGCCGGGGTGAGCGGGTCGGAGATCAGCGGAAACTGCTCGGCGGCAGGCGCGTTGCCCAGATCGAGAACCCGGGTCAGCTCGGTGTCGCCGCAGCCTCGACAGCGGCTCACCCCACTGCGGCTCACCCTACTGCTGCACTGCGCGATTTCACATTCGTCGCCAGGTGCAGGTCCGGGAGAGGGTAGACGATCTGGCCGCCCCACTCGGTGACATAGCTGAGTTGCTCGGTGAGCTCGGTTTCCAGGTTCCACGGCAGCACCAGCACGACGTCCGGACGGTCCTTGGCGATCATCGCCGGGTCGTGAATCGGAATCCGGGTGCCAGGCGTGAAGTGCCCGTGCTTGTAGGGGTTTCGGTCGACGGTGTACTCCAGCAGGTCCGTGCGGATCCCGCAGTAGTTGAGCAGGGTGTTGCCCTTGCCCGGAGCGCCGTAGCCGACGACCCGCTTACCCTCGGCGCGGCACTGCAGCAGGAACCGCAGCAGGTCGTGACGAATCTCCTCGGTGCGCTGACGCAATTGCAGGTAGCCCTCGGGGCGGTGCAGTCCCGCGTCCTCTTCGATGCGCAGGATCTTGTTGACCCGCTCGGTGGGTGGTCCGGCGACCTGGATCGGCCGGGCCCACACCCGGATCGACCCGCCGTGGGTGGGCAGCAGTTCGACGTCGACGACGGCCAGGCCGGCGCTGGCGAGCGCGTTCTGCGCCGAGAACACGGTGTAGTACTGGAAGTGCTCGTGATAGATCGTGTCGAACTGGCCGAGGCACACCAGGTTCAGCGCATGGTGCACTTCAATGCTCAGCCACCCGTCGTCGGCGAGCAGTCCGCGCAGCGACTGGGTGAAGCCACGCAGGTCGGGGATATGCGCGTAGACGTTGTTGGCCACCACCAGGTTTGCCGAACCGTGCTGGGCACGGACCCGGCGGGCCAGTGCCGGGTTGAGGAACTCGGACACGGTCGGCACGCCGCGTTTCGTGGCGGCCGCTCCGACGTTCAGCGAAGGCTCGATGCCCAGGCAGGGGATGCCCCGCGCGACCGCATGCTGCAGCAGATAGCCGTCGTTGCTGGCGACTTCGACCACGAACGAATCGGGTCCCAGCCCGAGACGCTCGGTGGCCTGATCGACGAAGGTCTCGGCGTGCTGAACCCAGCTGTCGGAATACGAGGAGTAATACGCGTATTCGGTGAAGGTTTCCTCGGGGGTGATCAGCGCGGGAATCTGCAGCAGCAGGCAGTCCTCGCACAACCGCAGGTGCAGCGGGTAGGTGGGCTCGGGCAGGTCGAGTTCCTCTGGGGAGAGGATCTTTTCGCACGGCGGCGTCGCACCCAGGTCCAGCACGCTGAGCATGCGCGGTGAGTCGCAGAGGCGGCACTTCATGTATTTCTCGATTCGTTAGGTCTGTCTTCGTTAGGTCTGTTGGACGGGTGACACGGTGCGGCTCACATCACCGCGCCGATCGCCTCGAGGTAGGCGTCGGTCATCGCCTCCACGGTGTAATGGGTTTGCAGCCGCTCGAATCCGCGCCATCCGATCTCCGGGAGGGCGTCGAGGTCGGTGAGAATTTCGGCGAGTTGGCTGCGCCACGCCGATACCGACACCGGTTCGACGACGAAGCCGGCTTTACCGAAGTCCAGCATCTCCGGCACCGCGCAGATGCCCGACGCGGCCACCGGGATCCCGCGTGTCATTGCTTCGAGAATCACCATCGGGAATGCTTCGGAACGGCTCGGCACGCAGAGCAGGTCGGCATCGGCCAGCGCCGGTCCGGGCCCGGGCGACCACCCGCGCCATTCGATGCGTCCCCGCAACGATTCCGGCGTGCGGGCTTCGAGCATCTCCCGGTCCGGGCCGTCGCCGAAAATCGAGAGCCGCCAGGGCAGGTCGGTCAGGCCGCTGAGTGCCTCGATCAACAGGTGGGGATTCTTGTGCTCGACGATGCGGGACAGCATCACCAGGTGCGGCGGTTCACCGGCGGCGCGGACCCGCTCGGTCGGCTCGCCGGAGACGGCCACGCCGTTGGGCGCCACGAAGTGCCGCCCCCCGATCTTGTGGTGCGGCGTGAGCATGTCCCAATGGCGTTGGGCGAGAACGATGAAACCGTCCGCGCGATTCATCGCAGCGGTCAACGGGCGTGAGTAGATCGGCCGGTCGGCTTCCGGCGGCACGTGCGGGGCCACCAACCAGCGACGGTCACCCGAGGCGGCCTTCCCGGCGGCCTTCCAGAGCGTCGCAAACCCGGTCTCGGTGTTGGTGTCGCCACTGATCAACACCGACGGACCGTCCGGAAGATCGACCATCGGCGCCCACCAGGGCTGACGTATCACGCGGATGCTGTGCGGGATCTCTTTGAGCAGCGGCCCGAACCGTTGCATGCAGACGACGGTGACCGGGTAGCCGCGGCGATCCAATTCCTTTACCAGCAACGCCTTCTGCCGCTCCGCGCCGCCGTACACCAGGCGGTTGGTGGTGATGACGATCGAGGGCTTATCTGTCCGGCGTGCCTCAATCGCCCGTTTGCGGGCACCCCGCTTGGACCGCTGGACCCGGTCCAACAACGAGGTGGCGGCCAGGAATACGTCCCCGTGGTGAACACTGTCCTGGCGTTCCAGCAGCAGTGCGATGTTGGAGCGCAACAAGTCCCGGTTGCGGAAGCGTTCCACAGTGGAGACCTCGGCACCGTGGGTGAAGACGGACTCACGCGCGGTGGTGCCGGCCGCCGGGTTGCCGTGCTCGGCGTTCAGCTCATCGGCCAGCAGAATGCGCCAGCCCGCGGCGGTGGCCCGCTCCTGCCAGTCGGTCTCTTCGCCGTACAGGAAGAATTCCTCGTCGAAGCCGCCGATCTCGTTCCAGGCGTCGCGGTTCATCGCCAGGCAGATGCCGGCCATGTAGCCGTCGATACTTTCCGATTCGGTGGGCTGCTCGCGATAGAGGTGAGAGAACCGCGTGCCGCGCAGCCGGTCGGAATAGCCTGCGGCCGCCACGACGGACCGGGTCAGGGTCCGGTGCTTGGTGGCGATGTCCCACAACCGCGGGCCAGGTGCACCGGGGTCTTGAATCAGCGGCGATACGGCGGCGACGCCGGGTTGGCGGAACAACTCGAGGGTCCGGGTCAGCGGGCCGGTCAGCCGCGTATCAGCGTTCAGCAGAAGGAAGTCCGTGTCCTCGGGTGTGTGTTCGGCCAGCGCGTTGAAGGCCGCCCCGAAGCCGAGATTCACCGGACCCAGCACCCAGTGCACGTCGGGATGGCGCGCGGCCAACTCTTCGCGTCCGGGGTAGTCGTCGCCACTGTTCTCGTAGACGTAGACCGGCAGTTGCGGCGCGTATTCGGCGACGCTGGCCAGGCACTGCTCCAAGAGTTCGTGGCTCTTGTAGGTCACGATCAGCACCGACAGGGGCCGTTCGGTTCTCATACGGTCACCTTCTTCTGGAAGAGCGAGGTCAGAGTGGACCAGTTGACGGGACCGGCCACGACGTTGACGGCCAGATAGGTGGCCGCCGCGGCGGCCAGCGCGAACACCACGTTCTCGCCCGAAAGCAGCAAAGCCACAACGGCGCTGGCCGAAGTCGGAATCAACAGCCGCACCAGGAAGGTCATCGGCGTGCGGTAACCGCAGTGGCTGCCCAGCCGCCAGCTGGCGAAGGTCAGCCCGATCAGTTCCGTGCACACCAGCGAGACACCGGCGCCGACCGCGCCGAATCGGCCGTCCAGCACCAGGTTCAGGACAACGTTGGCGGCCAGCGCGCCGACCGACAACCGGAAGAAGAACCGCTGTTCGTGGCAGGCGAACAGGCCCTGGCCGAGAGTCCCGGTGACGAACCGTAACGAGGCGGCGATGAGCAACAACGCCAGGGTCGGCGCCCCGCGGCTCACGAACTCCGCGTCGCCGAACAACTTGATCAGCGGACCGGCCAGCAAGGTGCCGACGACGGCAACCGGAAAGGCCAGGAAGCTCATCAATTCGACGCTGCGGCGCAGGAATGCGACGTAAGCACCGACGTCGCGCGAATACAGCCCGGTGGCCGTCGACAGAGTGGACTTTTGGAAGAAGATGGACAGCGCCTCGGTGTTGAACGCGATCGTGTATGCCAGCCCGTACACGCCGACCTCGGCATGGCTGTTGAGCAGGGACAGGATCACCCCGTCGGCGCGCCAGTACAGGATGCCGACCAGGGCGACACCCATCAGCGGCAGGCTCTCGCGCAGCAGATCGATGGACTCGCGCGTGGAGAACACCGGCCGCAGCGACACGTGCCGCGCGGCGGCCGTGCCCTGAATCGCCAACTGCACCAACGGCGGGATGAGCTGTGCGACCGCGAACCAGATGATGTTCGCCTGCGTCGCCACCAGCCAGCTGACCATCGCCAGCGTGCCGATCCGGCCCGCGACGTCGGAGACGGCGACCGCGGCGAAACGCACGGTGGACAAGAAGACGGGCTCGAATCGCGTCCGCACCGTGAGCAGCAGGAGTTGGCCGGACAAGACCACCAGCATCACCCGGACGTCGGCGTCGCGATAGACCAACCACCCGGTGACTGCCGCAGACACCGCCAGCGGGACGCAATACATCAGGGACAGGCCACTATTGACGCGAACCAGACGCTCCAGGGCGCCGCGGCCCGCGGTGACCCGGCGCACGATCACCGTGTTGATGCCGAGATCGGTTGCCGCGGTCCACATCCCGATGAACGCGACCGCCACCATCAACTGCCCGTAGCGGCCGGGCCCCAGATAGCGAGCGGTCATCGACACCGAGACCACCGAGGCCAGCATGCCCAGCACCCGGCACACGAGCTGCACCGAGAACGCGTGCGCGATCCGCGACGGCGGCACGTCGGGTGCCGCTGCCGACTCCTCTGGTGCCGCCGCCGATTCGTGCGCCGGCGGCTCGATCACGGTGTCGCCCTTCATGTCTAGTACGCTCCGTCGCTGGCCAGGACGGCCCGGAGGGTGCGGGCGATGATCACCAGGTCGCCGGCCATCGACCAGTTGTCGACGTAGGACAGATCGAGCCGGACCGAGTCCTCCCAGGACAGATCAGACCGACCGCTCACCTGCCAGAGTCCGGTGACGCCGGGCTTCACCAGCAACCGGCGCTTGACCTGGCCGTCATAGTTCTCCACTTCGCGGCGCAGCGGCGGCCGCGGGCCGACCACACTCATGTCCTGCTTGAGCACATTGATGAACTGGGGGAGTTCGTCAATACTGTAGCGGCGCAGCACCTTTCCGACGGATGTTACCCGCGGGTCCTGGTGAATCTTGAAAAGCATGCCGCCCGCGCCCTGGTTCAGCGGCATCAGTCGTTCGAGTTGCTTGTCCGCGCCGTCCACCATGGTGCGGAACTTCAGCATCGTGAAGGGTCTGCCGTCCAGGCCGATGCGTTCGGCGCGATAGAAGACGGGACCCTTGCTGGTCAACTTGATTGAGACGGCGGCCGCGACCAGCAGGGGGGCGGTCACCAGTAGTGCCGCCAGCGCGAAGCAGAAGTCGAAGGCGCGCTTCTGCAGACGCTGGGTGCCCTCGTACTGCGGCTTGTCGACATGCAAGAGGGGATATCCCGCGATGGGCCGCATGGTCAGCCGCGCTCCGGCGACATCCATCACACCGGGCGACACGACGAGGTCGACGTCCATCGTCTCCAGCCGCCACATCAGATCGCGGATGCCGTGGACTCCGAAATGCTCGGTGCGGGTCACCGCGACGGTGTCGGCGCCGCAGATGCCGATCGCGGGCACCGCGCTGGTTTCGTCACCCAGGATCGGAATGTCCCGGCCCTGCACCTTGAGTGTCTCGTCCCGCGACGGCCCGTATCCCGGGATGCACACGCCGACAACGACGTAACCCTCCTTCGGGTTGCGGATCAGTTCATGCGCGAGGTGGGTGACCCCGGATCGGTCGCCGATCGCCAGCACCATGGTCTGATACTGGCCGCGGGCCCGCATCCGCCACACGTACTTGCGCCACAGGTTGCGGCTGGCCAGCAGGCCCAGGGTGCCGAACGGGAGAGCGACCGCCAGGTACCCGCGAGCCAGATCGATCTTGGCCAGCAATGTGACCATCGCGATGATGCCGAACACCGAGAATGACGCGCTCGCCAGCCGCCGGTACTCGTCGATGCCGGCGCCGATGATGCGGGGTGAGCGGGTGTGGAACACCGAGATCGAGGTCAGCCACAGCAGCGCGAACAGGCAGGAGAACAGCGTCATCACCGGGCCCGGGTAGCCCGACATGTTCGGTGCGTCGCCGAACCTGACGAACTGCGCGAGCATGATTGCCGCACAGACGATTACCGAATCGGTGATCCGCAGCCGCGCTGAATACTGTTGCTGCCAGCGCGGAACGGTGCTGACGCTGGGCGACGGCACGGCGACCAGGCGCGACCGGCCGGACTTCGTGAGTGTGGCCGTCATACTGGCCGATCTCTCAGTCATGCGGACACCGCTTCGGTTGTGGGGCCGGTGTTTTCGACATAGTCGTGCCCGCCCACGTAGTGGACGCCGGGGTAGCAGATGAGCTGTGCGCGTGCGGCCCGCAACAACGCGATCGGACCCTGCAGTAGGTAGCGACGGGCGAGCCGGCGCGGCTCCCGGGTCAACCGGTGCAGCCATTCCAGTCCCGCGCGCTGCATCCAATGCGGGGCACGGCTGGTCATGCCGGCCAGGAAGTCGATGGCACCGCCGGAGGGCAGGAACACCCGGGCGCCGGTCGCATGCCCGTGCTCGTCGACCCACCGCTCCTGGCGCGGCTTGCCCAGGCTGACCACCAGGACGTCGGTGCGCGCCGCGCGGATAGCGGAACACAAAGCCTGCGAACGTGATTCGACATCGTCGTGGCCGGGTGCCCACATACCGGAGACCAACAGGTCCGGGTACTGCGCCCGCAGGTGCTCGGCCAGAAGTCGGTGAGTCTGCCGGCTGCCCCCGAAGAAGCCGACCCGGTGGCCGTTCGCCTCGGCCAGCGCCAGCACGGACGGCAGCAAGTCGGCCCCGGTGACGCGAGGCCACGGCCGGGCGGTCAGCAGCTTGCCCCGCCAGGCGATCGGCATGCCGTCGGCCAGCAGCAGCCATTCCACCAGCCCGTTGGGAGCGGCGCTCGCGACGCGGAAGTGGTGCAGATGGTCCAGGTTCACCGATCCCACGGCCAGACCGCGACCGGATTGCGACCGCAGCCGGGAGCCGACGATCGAGAGCACCTCGTGGATGTCGCAGCGCTCGACGATGCTGCCGCTGACGACCATGCGCACCGGCGCCTGGGGGGAAGTGTTCTTGGCCATGATCGCGAGCTATCCGGCGACCGGACTCAACACGGCCTTCTCCGCCACGAATCCCTCGGCGTAGCGGGCGCGGCTCTGCACGCCTCGTACCCGCATCAAGCCGAGGAAGGTCTCCTCATCGAACCAGTCCCGCCCAGCCTGCGACGGGTAGTGCTCGGCGAGAAGCCGGGTCTTCGCGGTGGCGACCTCAGCCGGAACCGGCACGTAGAGTACGGGATTCGGCAGATCGGACTCCCACTTGAGAATTTCGTAGCCCAGCACGAAGTGGGCCCGGAACTCGGTCGGGATCAGCTTGGCCAGCAGGCGGTGATCCTGGTGGTAGTCGTCGCGCTGGGGGCCCAGCACCAGGTCGGGCTCGCAGCTGCGACGGAACTCGGCGAGGTGCCGTTTGACCGCGCCCCAGTGCTCGGGCAAATGGCCGTCCGGTAGCTCGGCCACCGTCAAACGCACATCCGCCCGCGGAAAGAACGCCGCAAACGCGCTCTTCTCCTCGATTTCGCGCTCGGTGCCGGCGCCGGTCAGGACCAGCGCGTGGATGACCAGGCCGGGATTGCTGCGCTCGAGCTGCATCAGCGTGGCGCCGGCGCCGATGAGGATGTCGTCGCAGTGCGCACCGATCGCCGCGACCGAGCCGATGCCCGCCCCGGAGAAAGTCAGCGGGATCATGCCGATGCTTCCGCCAATGCCGCGGGCGTCTCCCAAACTGCCCACGGACGGACGCCGCGGTTGTAGTCGGCGTCGAGTTCGGCGCGCTCCTTGAACGTGTCGGCCGGCTTCCAGAAACCGTCGTGCTGGTAGCCCAGCAACCGGCCGGTACCGGCCAGCTCCATGCACGCGTCGCCGACCAGGTCGCCGTTCTCGGGAATGAGGTCGATGACGTCCTGGCGGAGCACGAAGTAGCCGCCGTTGACCCAGATGGGGAACTTGGCGATGGGGGCGATCTCCTTGATGTCCCCGTGGTTGCTGACGTCGACGCAGTGGAACGACGATTGCGGCGGTACGACGAGCATCGAGGCGGCGGCACCGGCCGTGTGGAACCGCTCGATCATGGTGTCCAGCGGCGCGTCGGTCAGGACGTCGGCGTAGTTGGCGAGGAAGTACTCGTCGTCGCCGAGGTGCTTGCGGACCCGGCGCAGCCGCTCGCCGATCGGGGATTCCAGGCCGGTGTCAACGAAGGTGATCGTCCAATTGGACATGTCGGATTCGAGGAGCTCGACTTCTCCGCCCCGCATGACGAAGTCGTTGGACTCGGTCTCCCGATAGTTGACGAAGAAGTCCTTGACCAAGGACTGGCCGTAGCCGAGGCACAGGATGAACTCGGTGTGACCGTAGTGGGCGTAATAGCGCATCACGTGCCACAGCAGTGGCCGGGGCCCGACCATCTGGAGTGGCTTCGGAATGAGATCACCGGCGGCGCTGCGCATCCGCATGCCGTAGCCGCCACAGAACAACACGACCTTCATTTCCCTGTCCCCCTCTGCAAACTGCTCACTGCTGGTCTCCTACGGCCGTTGCCGGGCTTTCATACCCAACTGCCTGGTCAATGCATTATTACATACTTTTTGAACGACTAAAAGGAATATAACAGGGATTTAGTACTTAAAGACGGAAGTTATTGGACTTGTAACCTGAGAACTGGCGCTCTTGATGGTCGGCCGTCTGGACATGGGACGACGCCGTACCGGCGTCAGATCACTCCGCCGTACCCGGCAGACGGCGGCTGTGCCATCACCGTGGGGACCAACCCGTACCGCGGCCCGGCGGCCGGGCCCGAAGCCCCTGCTGCCCTAGGCATCCCGCCCAGCAGGCTCGGGGGCACAGCGCCGACCGCACCCGGGTTGGCACCGGGCAATGCGGAGCTGACGCCGGCGAGATGAGCCGTCGGAATCACGCTGGTCCACGCCGGTGGCACCGATAGCGATCCCAGGCTGGCCGCCTGGCCCATGGCCCCCAGCGCAGCGCCCCCGGCCGCTTCCGCGCCGGCGGCGGCCGCGCCGGCAGCCGCCTCGGCAGCTTCCGCCGCCGCCTCGCCAACCTGCGTGGCGGCCGCCGTCATGCCCTGCAAGGTCTGGGCGATGCCCAACACGCTGCTGATCGCGAAAAGCGGCATTACCCCGATATTCAGCAGGTTGGCGATGTCGCCGGTGGAGGTGGTGCTGATCGGCACACCGGCCGCGGCCGTGCCCAGCGACGCCGGCACTGCCATGCCCTGCAGCGTGGACGGGACCGCGCTCACCAGCGAGGCCAGTGTCGCCTGGGTGGCCCCGGCCTCGCCGGTCGCCGCCGATACCGCGGTGGCCTGCGCCGCGGCCCCGGCCGGGTCGGTGACCTGCGGCGGCGCCTCGAACGGCGTCAGCGTCGACGCCGTCGCCGAACTGGCCGCATAGCCGTACATGGCCGCGGCGTCCTGCGCCCACATCTCGCTGTAGTGGGCCTCTGTGGCCGCGATCGCGGGTGAGTTCTGACCGAAGAAGTTGGTTGCCACCAACGCCGCGAGCAGGGTCCGGTTGGCGGCGATCACCGTGGGCGGGACCGTCATTGCATATGCGGCTTCGTAGGCGCCCACGGCGGCCCGTGCCTGGGCGGCGGCTTGCTCGGCCTGGCCGGCCGTCGCGCCCATCCAGACCGCATACGGTGTGGCCGCCGCTGCCGCGGCGATGGCCGCTGGACCGAGCCAGGGTCCGCTGGTCAGGCCCGCGATCGCCGAGGAGTAGGCGGACGCCGCCGTCGCCAGCTCGGTGGCCAGCCCGTCCCAGGCGACCGAAGCCGCCAGTAGCGGCCCCGGCCCTGCGCCGGTGTACATCCGCGCCGAGTTGACCTCCGGTGGCAGTGCCCCGAAATCCATTGTCGGTTCCCCTGCTCGTCAGCCGGCCGCTGCGGCGTTGGCCGCCTCGGTGGCGGCGTAGGAGCCGGCGCTGACCTTCATGACCTCGACGAACATCTCGTGAATAGCGGCAGCCTGTGCGCTTACCGCCTGATACAGCTGGCCGTGAGCGGCGAACTGGACCGCCGTGAGCGCGGACACCTCATCGGCGGCTGCCGGGACGATCGCGGTGGTGGGACCGGCTGCGGCGGCGCTGACCGAGTCGACGGCGCACCCGACGCCCTGCAGCGTGCTGGCCGAGGCTGCCAGTGCTTCTGGCTGCGTGGTGACGAACGACATGCGACTCTCCTAACGCGAACGGTTTGACGATGGAGTGGGTCGTGAGGACAGCAGTCTTCGCATCCGGGCCGAACTGGTGGTTCGGACCCGTTCTTCTGCCCCCCGCAGACCAACAGATCACGTAATACCCATTCTACATACTTTTTGAACCTAATGCGGGGCGCGAACCGACCTTAGGTATTGCCAGGGCCTGGATGCCGTCATGTCGGCGTGTAACGCTGCAGGTCGCCGCGAACTTGATAACCTCACATGTGGCGTCCAATGTGCCGCCTGGGACACACGCCGGTGGACGGCTCACCATCCGATGGTCTGGCCACCTGGTCGAGGAAGGCATCGCGATGGTGAAGGTGATCGCTCGGCTCAACGCTGCTGGCCGCTATTCGGCACGCCCGGAAGTGTGCCGCGGGTAGATGTCGACTGAATCGGCCGACGGACGAGCAGACAGCACCCGGCAACAGATTCTGCGGGCGGCCGCACACCAGTTCGCCCGCCGCGCGTACCACGACGTCGGGCTGGACGACATTCTCGCCGAGGCCGAACTCACCAAGGGCGCGATGTACTTCCACTTCCGCTCCAAGCACGCCCTTGCGGTCGCCATCATCGAGCAACACACCTCAGGAGGCCGGGCGGCCGTCGAGGACCTGCTGTCCCGCCAGCTTTCCGGCCTGGAAACCCTGATCGACTTCTGCTATCTGATCGCCGTGCAGGACATCTCGAAGGATGTGGCGCGGGCGGCTCTGCACCTGATCGAGTCGGTGGGGCGCACCGAGGGACTGCAGGCCGCCCTACTGGGCGGCTGGGTCGATGCCCTGGCCATCGTTGCCGAGCGCGCGATCAGCGAGGGGGACGTGGCGTCACGGTGGGAACCGCGTGACATCGGGCGGTTGATCGTGTCGATGTACCTGGGGTTGCGCCAGACCAGCGACCTGGATGACCCGCGGACTTTCCTGCTTGACCTGGAGCGGAACTGGGTTCTGATCCTTGCCGCCGTCCTGCAACCGGACCGGGCCGACTACTTCGCGCAGTTCCTCCGGCGGCGCACGGCGCTCGCGGTCAAGGCTGCTCCGGCCCAGGTGAGTGCTCCGTGATCTCGACACCGGAGACGATCTGGCACGCATGCTCGAAAACTTCGTACCTGCTGCTGTTACGCTTGTCCGGCTGACCAGCAGGAACAAGACGCCGAGGTCCGGAGCTGAACCGGATTGACATCACTGGGGAGGCATGGCCAATGGCGCGCCAGGTTCGATCCGAGGTAACCCGGCGGAAGATTCTGGACGCGGCGATCGACGTCTTCAGTGAGGTCGGGTATGCCGCGGCAGGGTGGGGCACCATCATCGAGCGCACCGGAATGACCAAGGGCGCCCTCTACCATCATTTCGATTCAAAAGAGGCTCTCGCGTCCGACATCATCGACGAGGGCGCCGAAGTTCTCATCGGGGCGTTTCGCAACGTTTGTGGGTCGGCCTCGCCCGCTCTGGAGAACATGATCCACGGCACCTTCGCGATCGCGAACGTGCTCAGTACGGACAAGACGGCGCGGGCGGCCGAGCAGCTGATCGCGGCGCTGAGCGGATTCAACGACGCCGCGGCGCGCTGCTGCGCCGGCTGGGTGGCGGAAATGGCGGCCCAGGCGCGCGAGGCCATTGACGAGGGAGATCTGCGGGAGGACGTCGACCCTCAATCGCTCGCCGAGACGATCGTCGGCGCGATGTTCGGGACCCGTTTGCTCTCCATCGCCATGGCGCGCAGCCGCCGGAGCGACGGCATGCTCGACGAACTCAACGGGCGACTGAGCCAGATCTGGATCAGCCTGCTCCCCGGCGTCGCCGCGGAGGCCTCGCTGCCGTACTTCCGGCAGTTCCTGGCCCGTGAAGCCCTGCGGCACACCCGGCCCAGTATGCCTGCGGGCGCCGTGGCCGGAGCTCCGGAAAGCACGTAGCGCTGAGCGCTGACGTCGCGGGGCGCTAGGCGCTGACGGCGCGGGCCCTGCGATCCTTGACGATGCGAGCCGGAACGCCGGCCACGTCGACGTCATCCGGCACCGGCTTGGTCACCACCGCGCCCGCGTAGATGCCGACACGGCTGCCGACATCGGCGCCGAGCACCATGGCGCCCGGGTAAATGAATACATCGTCTCCGATGGTGGGGTATTCGCCCGGCCGGCCCTCGCCGAGGGTCACTCCCTGGTGGATACGGCAGTTGACGCCGATCTTCGCCCGGTGATGCACGTGCACCCAGCCGACGTGGGCGACGGAAAGGCCAGGTCCAAACGCATTCAGCGGAATCCCGAACCCGAGTTTCTCGCCCAGGAACTTCAGCCGCAGCCGCAGGTACGCCGCGACGAGGCGGCCGATCGGCGTCCTGGCGGTGTTGGTCCAATACTCTGTCTTGCGCAGCATGCGCTGGAAGTACGGAGCCCGGTGCATGACCCGGTAGCGGTGCCGCCAGCGCTCAAGTCCTTGCGCATGCAAGTCGGCCGCGAGGTACTCCTCCAAGTCCTGGCGAGTCTCGATCACCTGAAAAACGTACCGCAAGTATCAATAAAGGCTCAATAGGAGACCGACAGTCTATGTGAATTCATATCTGCGCACGGGCCACCGGACGCCGGCATCCGGGGCGCGTCAGCGTTCTTCTTCCCACAACTGTTCGGTGAGGTCCTGGAACGCGGCCAGAGCAAATTTGTCGTCAGCGCGCATCACCGCCGACCTGCTCATCAGCGCCCGCACCACCGAGCCGTCTTTGTGCGCCAACTCGACGACCATGTTCGCCAGGGCGTGCACGAACGACAGCAGTGAGGACTCCGACTCCGGAGCCTGGTGGAAGATCTCGTGAAACCGCAGGGCCAGCACCTCTTCCGGATCGCAACCCACCATGTGGGCGAACGCGGTGTTGGTGAACAGGATGCCGCCGTCATCAGCGATGGCCAGGACGGGGACCGGGATCCGCTCGAGCACCACCAGTGCAGGCAACTGCTTCAAGGTGGTCATCGGGGATTGGCTGGGCTGCCGATTCCGTCTTCGCTCCACTTGGCGATTATGGCCTATCGCCGAATCGCGCCTCACACCGCTTGGCAGGAAAACGCGAACTCGGGTTCGTAATGTGGCCACCCGGCTTCGTTCCCGTCACTTGACGCGGGGCTGCGGCGCTCACGCCGGGTCGGGTGGCTGGTACCGCGGGAACACACCGGTCGGCACGGGCAGCGCCGTCCCGGGTGTCAACCGCGCGCCGGCCGCGACGAACGTCCGTTGCTGATCGGTTTGCCCGAGCAGGTCCAGCAACTTGTCCGCCGAACCCGGCATGACCGGACTGACCAGCAGCGCCGCGATGCGCACCACCTCGCAGGTCACATAGAGGGTGGTCCGGAACCGCTCCTGGTCTGCCGCCGCTTCGCTCTTGCGCAGCACCCAGGGCTGTTGCGCGGAGAAATACCTGTTCGCGTCGCCGAGCATCAACCAGATCGCCTCGAGCGCCAAATGCATTGCCTGCGCATCGAAATGGACGCGAATCCGATCCAGGAGCCCGTCGGCCGTGGCCAGCAACTCGGTGTCCGCGGCAATGAACTCACCCGGTTGCGGCACCGCCGCGCCCAGGTTCTTTGCCACCATGGACAGCGACCGCTGAGCCAGGTTGCCGAGCTCGTTGGCCAGGTCGGCGTTGATCCGGGTGATGATCGATTCGTCGCTGTAACTGCCGTCCTGCCCAAAAGGTATCTCGCGCAAAAGGAAATAGCGGACCTGGTCCACGCCGAAGGTGTCCACCAGGGCCACCGGATCGACGATGTTGCCCACCGACTTGCTCATCTTCTCGCCCCGGTTGTGCAGGAAGCCGTGCGCGAAAACCCTTCGCGGCAGGTCGATTCCGGCTGACATCAGAAATGCCGGCCAGTACACCGCGTGGAACCTGATGATGTCCTTGCCGATCATGTGCAGGTCCGCGGGCCAGTAGCGGCCGAACAACTCCGAGTCGGTGTCGGGAAAGCCGGCCCCGGTCAGATAGTTGGTCAGCGCGTCGACCCAGACGTACATGATGTGGTCCGGATGACCGGGAACCTGCACGCCCCAGTCGAACGAGGTGCGCGAGATCGACAGGTCGTCCAGCCCACCCGAGACGAAGCTGACGACTTCATTGCGCCGGGTTTCGGGTGCGATGAAGCCGGGGTTGTCCCGGTAGTGCGCCAGCAGCCTGTCGGCGTACGCCGACAGCCGGAAGAAGTAGGTCTGTTCCTCGGTCCATGTCACCGGGGTGCCGGTCTCGACCGCGATCCGGGTGCCGTCTTCGAGTAACTGAGTCTCGGATTCGACGAAGAACCGCTCGTCGCGCACCGAATACCAGCCGGCGTAATTGTCCAGATAGATATCGCCGGCCGCCTCCATGCGCCGCCAGATTTCCTTCGAGGACACGTGGTGGTCCGGGTCGGTGGTGCGGATAAATCGGTCGAAGGAGATGTTGAGCTTTTCCTGCATGCGCTGGAAAACGTCGGAGTTGCTGCGCGCCAGCTGCGCGGTCGGCACCCCGGCGGCCGCGGCGGCCTGGGCGACCTTGAGGCCGTGCTCGTCGGTTCCGGTCAGGAAACGTACGTCGAAGCCGTCCAGTCGCTTGAACCGGGCGATGGCGTCGGTCGCGATGTATTCATACGCGTGACCCATGTGCGGCGCCCCGTTGGGATAGGCGATCGCGGTGGTGACGTAATACGGCTGGGGCTGGTGTTGGTTCATTGCGGCTCCACCCTAATCGGGTCGCTCGCTGCTTCGCGTGTGCACATATCGTGAGCGGAGTGAGCGCCCAACGAGAAGCACCGCCGCCGCCGGAGCCGCTTTCGCCGTTGATCGACGCCCACACTCATCTCGACGCCTGCGGCGTCTCCGACGCGGCGGGAGTGCGTGCGCTCGTCGACCGCGCGGCCGCCGTCGGGGTCGCCTCGGTGGTCACCATCGCCGACGACCTCGAATCGGCGCGCTGGGTGACGCGGGCCGTCGAATGGGACCCACGGGTGTTTGGCGCGGTCGCCCTGCACCCGACGCGTACGGACGCGCTGACCGAGGACGCGCGCGCCGAGATCGAGCGACTTTCCGGCCACGCCCGGGTGGTGGCCGTCGGCGAGACAGGCATGGACATGTACTGGCCTGGCCGACTCGAGGGCTGCGCGCCGCCGGACGTGCAGCGCGAGGCCTTCGCCTGGCACATCGACCTGGCCAAGCGGACCGGAAAGCCGTTGATGATCCACAACCGTGACGCCGACCGGGAGGTGCTCGACGTGCTGCGCGCGGAGGGCGCGCCCGAGACTGTGATTTTTCACTGCTTCTCGTCCGGGAGTGAGATGGCTCGCACTTGTTCGGCGGCCGGATGGTTGCTGAGCCTGTCCGGCACGGTGAGCTTCCGTAATGCCCGCGACCTGCGTGAAGCCGTTCCGCTGATACCGCTGGACCAGATATTGGTGGAAACCGACGCGCCATTTCTCACCCCGCATCCATATCGGGGCGCAGCGAACGAATCCTACTGCCTGCCCTACACCGTGCGCGCCCTCGCTGAACTGGTGAATCGCCGGCCCGAGGAATTAGCGGAAATCACCACGAGCAACGCTCGCCGGGCATACCGCCTCGACCAGGCCCCGGTGCTCTAGCTCCTGAACCCCACAGCAATTCGCGCGCAGGAGTTGCTCTGCACTGGCCGGTTCGTTACCGTCTTGTGATCGAACGGGTGGGCCTATGGGCCCATTTGTTATTTCAGCTGAATATGGTCGGTAGCTCGTCTCGAACTTTTGCTGCGTTGTTGCTGCGTAAGGGTCGTGGTAGGTCGGAACAGACTTGGGATACGTAGAGATTGACTGGGATTGACATTGAAACTGCTTACTAAACTTCATCAAACCGAATCGCCCGCATTGCGCCTGCTGGTCGGCGCCCTGCTACTGGCACTGACATTCGCCGGCGGGTACGCCGTGTCCGCGTCGAAGACCGTCACGCTGACCATCGACGGCACCTCGATGCAGGTGCAGACCATGAGGTCGCGGGTGATCGACATCGTCCGGGAGAACGGGTTCTCCGTCGAAGAGCGCGACGATCTGTACCCGGCTGCCGACGTCTCCGTCGGCGACGCGGGCACCATCGTGTTGCGTCGCAGCCGTCCCCTGGAGATCACCCTGGACGGCCAGAACTCCCGGCAGGTGTGGACCACGGCGTCGACCGTTGATGAGGCGCTGGCGCAGTTGGCCATGACCGACACCGCGCCCGCCGCCGCGTCGCGCGCCAGCCGTGTCCCGCTCTCGGGCATGGCCCTGCCCGTCGTCAGTGCCAAGACCGTCCAGATCGACGACGGCGGAGTGGTCCGTACCGTGCACCTGCCCGCGCCGAACGTCGCCGGTCTGCTGAGCGCGGCGGGCGCGCCCCTGCAGGACAGCGACCAGGTGTACCCCGCCCCGGCGACACCGATCACGGAGGGCATGCAGATCCAGGTCACCCGTAACCGCATCGAACGGGTCACCGAGCGGATGCCGCTGCCCCCGCCGGCCCGCCGCATCGAAGACCCCGAGATGAACATGAGCCGCGAGGTGGTCGAAGATCCGGGCAGCCCCGGCACCCAGGACGTGACGTTCTCGGTGGCCGAGATCAACGGCGTCGAGAGCGGTCGCCTTCCGATCGCCAACGTGGTGGTGACCCCGGCCCGCGAAGCGGTGGTGCGGGTCGGCGCCAAACCGGGCACCGAGGTGCCCCCGGTCAGCGACGGAACCATCTGGGACTCCCTTGCCGGATGCGAAGCCGGCGGAAACTGGGCGATCAACACCGGAAACGGGTTCTTCGGCGGCGTGCAGTTCGACCAGGGCACCTGGGAGGCCAACGGCGGGCTGCGCTATGCGCCCCGCGCGGACCTCGCCACCCGCGAGGAGCAGATCGCGATCGCTGACGTGACCCGGCAGCGTCAGGGCTGGGGCGCCTGGCCGGTATGCAGTGGACGAGTGGGTGCCCGCTGACGATCCGGTTGCTCGGGCGTTCCGAGATCCGGCGGTTGGCCAAGGAGCTTGATTTCCGGCCGCGGAAATCCTTCGGGCAGAACTTCGTGCACGACGCCAATACGGTCCGCCGGATCGTCACGGCATCCGGCATCGGCAAGTCCGACGTCGTTCTGGAAGTCGGCCCGGGACTGGGTTCGCTGACGCTGGCGCTGCTGGACCGCGGTGCGACGGTGGTCGCCGTCGAGATCGATCCGGTACTGGCCGCCAGGCTGCCGCAGACGGTGGCCGAGCATTCCAACAGCGAAGCCCAGCGGCTGACCGTGATGCATCGGGACGTGCTGACGCTGCGTCGCGAGGACGTGGCCGCAGCGCCGACCGCGATGGTGGCCAACCTGCCGTACAACGTGGCCGTGCCCGCGTTGCTGCATCTGCTCGCCGAGTTTCCTTCCATCCGCACCGTGACGGTGATGGTTCAGTCCGAGGTCGCCGAGCGGCTGGCCGCCGAGCCGGGCGGCAAGGAATACGGTGTGCCGAGCGTCAAGGTGAACTTCTACGGACGGGTACGACGCTGCGGCACGGTGCCGCCGACAGTTTTCTGGCCGATTCCGCGTGTCTACTCCGGGCTGGTGCGCATCGATCGCTACGAGACATCTCCGTGGCCCACCGAGGAAGGCTTTCGCAAGCAGCTGTTCGAGCTGGTCGACACCGCGTTCGCGCAACGCCGCAAAACCTCGCGCAACGCGTTCGTCGAGTGGGCCGGATCGGGCAACGAGTCGGCCAGCCGGCTGTTGGCGGCCAGCATCGACCCCGCCCGCCGCGGCGAGACGCTGTCCATCGAGGACTTTGTGCGGCTGTTGCAGCGGTCCGGCGATTGGGACAGCGGCACCGGCGCTGCGCCGGCGCCCGCGCCGGCGTCCAACGGCTGACGCACCAGAGCCGGGGTGCCGCTGCGTGTGGTTCGCCGATGGCAGCGATAGTCTGCTGCGGTGTCCGCATCTGACGGCAACACCGCCGAGCTGTGGGTGCCCACCGGGTCGACCACCGTTCGGGTGCCGGGGAAGGTCAACCTCTACCTGGCCGTGGGCGACCGCCGCGACGACGGTTACCACGAGCTGACGACCGTGTTCCACGCCGTCTCGCTGTTCGACGAGGTGACGGTCCGCAACGCCGATGTGCTCTCCCTCGAGCACGTCGGCGAAGGCGCCGACACCCTGCCCACCGACGAACGCAACCTCGCCTGGCGGGCCGCCGAGCTGATGGCCGACCATGTGGGCCGCGCCCCCGACGTGTCGATCCTGATCGACAAATCGATTCCGTTGGCCGGTGGGATGGCGGGCGGCAGCGCCGACGCGGCCGCCGTGCTGGTGGCGATGAACGCGCTGTGGGAACTCAATCTGCCCCGTCGTGACCTGCGGAATCTGGCCGCGCAGCTGGGCAGCGACGTGCCGTTTGCGCTGCACGGAGGCACCGCGCTGGGCACCGGGCGGGGCGAGGAGCTGGCCACGGTGTTGTCGCGCAACACCTTTCACTGGGTGCTGGCCTTCGCCGACAGCGGGCTGCTGACGCCGGCCGTCTATGCGGAATTGGACCGGCTGCGTGAGGTCGGGGATCCACCGCGGCTCGACGAGCCCGGTCCGGTGCTGGCCGCCCTGGCGGCCGGTGACCCCAAGGAGCTCGCGCCGCTGCTGGGCAACGAGATGCAGGCCGCCGCGGTGAGCCTGGACCCGGCGTTGCGACGGACGCTGCGCGCGGGTGTGGAGGCGGGCGCGCTGGCCGGCATCGTGTCCGGCTCGGGCCCCACCTGCGCCTTCCTGTGTGACTCGGCGGACTCCGCCGTCGACGTCGGCGCCCAGCTGTCCGGGGCGGGTGTCTGCCGCACCGTCCGCGTGGCCGGCGGGCCGGTGCCGGGTGCCCGGGTGGTGCCGGCGCCGGCGACTCCCGGCGGCTGACGCGGGCGGGGAGTTAACGCGGCTGTGACATGGCACTCATATCGCGCTACCGTTTGGCAGTTACTTAAGAGTTGCTTAAGATAAGCCGCGGTGGCGAGTACCGGCAGCCCAATGCAGGGCCGCAGCTCTCTACCAAATCGAGACCTAAACGCTCCCCAACGTGTGCGCGCGCCTGCTTACTAGCGTGATCTGGCAAGTGCAACATGAAAGCTCGGACCTTGGGGACAGCGCTAGTACCGAGGAGGTTTGCGTGAGCAGGTTTACCGAGAAGATGTTCCGCAATGCCCGCACGGCGACGACGGGCATGGTCACCGGTGAACCCCACGAACCTGTCCGTCACACCTGGGGCGAGGTGCACGAGCGCGCCCGGTGCATCGCGGGCGGCCTGGCCGCCGCTGGCGTCGGCCTCGGCGATGCCGTCGGAGTTCTCGCCGGATTCCCGGTGGAGATCGCCCCCACCGCCCAGGGCCTGTGGATGCGCGGCGCCAGCCTGACCATGCTGCACCAGCCCACCCCGCGTACCGACCTGGCCGTCTGGGCCGAAGACACGATGACCGTCATCGGCATGATCGAAGCCAAGGCCGTCATCGTCTCGGAGCCGTTCACGGTGGCCATCCCGGTGCTGGAGGAGAAGGGCATCAAAGTCCTCACCGTCGCCGACCTGCTGGCGTCGGAGCCCACCGACCCGATCGAGGTCGGCGAGGACGACCTGGCGCTCATGCAGCTGACATCCGGGTCCACCGGGTCCCCGAAGGCGGTGCAGATCACCCACCGCAACATCTACTCCAACGCCGAGGCGATGTTCATCGGCGCCGAGTACGACGTCGACAAAGACGTCATGGTCAGCTGGCTGCCTTGCTTCCACGACATGGGCATGGTCGGCTTCCTCACCATCCCGATGTTCTTCGGCGCCGAGCTGGTCAAGGTCACGCCGATGGACTTCCTGCGCGACACGCTGCTGTGGGCCAAGCTGATCGACAAGTACAAGGGCACCATGACCGCGGCGCCCAACTTCGCCTACGCCCTGCTGGCCAAGCGGTTGCGCCGCAACGCCAAGCCGGGCGACTTCGACCTGTCGACGCTGCGCTTCGCTCTGTCCGGCGCCGAACCGGTCGAACCGGCCGACGTCGAGGACCTGCTGGACGCGGGCAAGCCGTTCGGCCTGCGATCGTCGGCCATCCTGCCGGCGTACGGCATGGCCGAGACCACGCTGGCCGTGTCGTTCTCCAAGTGCAACTCGGGTCTGGTGGTCGACGAGGTCGACGCCGACCTGATGGCCGCGCTGCGCCGGGCGGTCCCCGCGACCAAGGGCAACACTCGCCGGCTGGCCACCCTCGGTCCGCTGCTGACGGACCTCGAGGCCCGCGTGGTGGACGAGAACGGCAACGTGATGCCGGCCCGCGGCGTCGGCGTCATCGAACTGCGCGGTGAGTCGCTCACCCCGGGCTACATCACCATGGGCGGCTTCATTCCTGCGCAGGACGAGCACGGCTGGTACGACACCGGCGACCTCGGCTACCTCACCGACGAGGGCCACGTGGTGGTGTGTGGCCGCGTCAAGGACGTCATCATCATGGCCGGCCGCAATATCTACCCGACCGACATCGAGCGGGCCGCCGGTCGCGTCGAGGGCGTCCGCCCCGGCTGCGCGGTAGCCGTGCGACTGGACGCCGGGCACTCACGGGAATCGTTCGCCGTCGCCGTCGAGTCGAACGCGTTCGAGGACCCGGCCGAGGTGCGCCGCATCGAGCACCAGGTTGCGCACGAGGTCGTCAAGGAGGTCGACGTGCGGCCCCGCAACGTGGTCGTGCTGGGCCCGGGGACCATTCCGAAGACGCCGTCGGGCAAGCTGCGCCGGTCCAACTCCGTCACCCTGGTCACCTAGCCGGCGCTCAGTAACCCGTCAACGACGGTGTGACCAGCTGCGCGCCGCGGCGATGAAGCTGCTGACGAACTCCCTTTGGGCCGAATCGAATTCGCTGCTGTAGTCCATCGCGTCGTTGACCGCCCGGTGTTCGAACTGCACCGTGCAGCAGTCGGTCAGGTAGCCCTGGATGTACATGCTGGTGGCGCTCAGCGCCATCAGTGCGGTGTCGTCGCTGACGGGCGGGTCGATGAGGTTTCGCGAGCCGCTGCGCAGGATGCGGATCTGGTCATCGACGAAATGGTCGGCCTCCCTGGCGGCATCGGCTCGCAGAATGCCGGTGGGGCCCAGGTAGTTACAGTTCAGCGTGTCGTTGTTGACGGTGCCGCGTGCCATCACCACTTTTCCGCCGACGAGGTGTTCGGCGACCCGCACGCCGGTGCACTCGGGAGCGATATCCTGTTGCGGCGGAACGAAATCCGTCGGCAACTTCTTGGCGACGATCCTGGCCAGGATGACCAGTTGTTGTTGCGTGACCATCTCATTTGGCGCCCCCAGCAGTGGCGTCCAGGTGAGCACGAACTGCGTTGAGCCGTGATCCACGGCAATCGCCGACTCCGTTTCCCCGCGCACGAAGAACGCTTTGTCGGAATCGACGGTGACGTCCTGACTGTTCCGGGCGCGGCGGCCGCCGATCAGATTCGCGACTTCGGGCACCGGGCCGCCGATCGGCACGCTCAGCACCAAGCCGCCGAGGTGATCCTTCGGGCCGTAGTGGCACGAGGCCATCCCTGCCGGGTGCAGCTCCGAGGGGTCCAGCTGCTTGGTCACCAGTAGCGTGGGCGTCAGGCGGCGATAGGTGGTCTGGACATCAGCGATCGGCAGCGTCGAGCAGAGATCGGACAGGTGCGCCGGCGGTGGGCTCGGCGCCGGCTCGCAACCCGTTGTGGTCAGCAGCACGGCGGTTGCCAGCAACGGGTATGCGGTCCACAGCTTGGGTCGCATTCTCCGCATCCAGACCGACGTTACGGGACTCCGGTTGGCAGGCCTACCACGCATGCACACGGTTCTGCGCTGGCTCGAGCCCGAATTCGATGAGCAATTCTGCGGCATCGGCGGCCTGCTCGCAGATCGTCGGTACCTCGGCGCGCTCGGTGGCGTTGAAGGGCTCCAGGACGAAGGCCGCCGGGTCCTTGCGTCCGGGCGGACGGCCGATCCCGATCCGGACCCGGTGGAAGTCCTTGGTGCCCAACGCGGCTGCCACCGAACGCAACCCGTTGTGACCACCTTCGCCGCCGCCCAGCTTGAGCCGGATGCGGCCGAAGTCGAGGTCGAGTTCGTCGTGCAGCACCACGATGTCGGACGGTTGCACCGAATAGAACTTGGCCAACGGCCCCACCTGGCGCCCCGACTCGTTCATGTAGCAGCGCGGCTTGGCCAGCACCACCGAACGTCCCGCCAACCGGCCGGTGCTTATCTCGGCGCCAGAACGCTTGTGCGCCTTGAATTTCGCTCCCAGCCGGGCGGCGAGGACGTCGGCAACCATGAACCCGACATTGTGCCGGGTCCGGGCGTAGTTCTCGCCGGGATTGCCCAGGCCGACCACCAGGAGGGGTTCGGCCACCTCGTGCTACTCGGACTCGTCGGAGGCCTCGGCGGTCTCCTCGCCCTCGGTGGCCTCCGCACCTTCTTCGGCAGCCTCGCCTTCCTCGCCCGCACCCTCTTCGGCCAGGTCCTCGGCCGTCGGCGCTTGCACCACGTTCACCACGAGCAATTCCGGGTCGGAAACCAGGGTGACACCGCGGGGCAATTCGATCTGGCCGGCGGTGAACTGGGTGCCGGCTTCGGCGCCTTCGATGGACACGGTGAGCTGCTCGGGGATCGACAGCGCCTCGGCCTCGATCTCGATCGAGTTGGCGTCCTGGGTGACCAGGGTGTCCGGACCCGCGTCGCCCTCGACGACGACGTTGACCTCGACGGTCACCTTCTCGCCGCGGCGAACGACCAGCAGGTCGGCGTGCTGGATGGAGCGCTTGATCGGGTGAATCTCGATCGCCTTGGTCAGGGCGAGCTGCTCCTTGCCGGCGATGTCCAGGGTGAGCACCGCGTTGGTGCCCGAGTGCCGCAGCACGGCCGCGAAGTCGTGGCCGGGCAGCTCCAGGTGCTGGGGGTCGCTGCCGTGGCCGTAGAGGACGGCGGGGATTTTGCCTTCGCGGCGGGCCCGGCGCGATGCGCCCTTGCCGGTCTCGGTACGCACCGTGACGGCGAGTTGGTTGACTGTTGCTTTAGCCATGTGTCGCTCCTGTGTGTAAGGCACGGCCAGGGATCGCGACAGAATGCCGGTCTCCGTCGATAACGGTGCTGGTCTTCGGACCAGCCACCCTCGCCGTGACGCCGGGTCAGGTTATCGCATCCGCGGGTCAGACCGGAAATTCGCGGGCCGCCCAGTGGTCGCTCGGCAGGGAATCAGAGCGGAAAAGCGGTGCCGGTGAGCTGCTCGGACAGGTCCCACAGCGCGGCGGCGGTCTTGGTGTCACGGGCGGCCCGGCTGCGCCCGACCGGCTGGGTCCGGCCGGCATACCCGAATCGCGGGCCGATGAACGAGTTGCCGGGCACGTCCTGCGAGGCGGCGTACAGCGTTTGACGTGCACCGAAGTCGGCGTCGGTGGCCACGATACGAGTGGCCGTCGACATGATGGCATCACCGAGCTTGCGTCCCGAGGCGCCCTGCAGGTTGGTCTGGGAGTAGCCGGGGTGCGCGGCCAGCGCGCGCAGCGGCGAACCGGCCTTCTCGAGCCGGCGTTGCAGTTCGCTGGTGAACAGCAGGTTGGCCAGCTTGGACTGGCTGTAGGCGAGCCACGGCGAGTAGCGGCGGTTCTGGTAATTCAGGTCGGCCAGATCAATCCGGCCCGGCCAGTGCGCCATCGAGGACACCGTCACCACCCGGTCGCTGAGTTTGGGCAGCACCAGGTTGGTCAGCGCGAAGTGGCCGAGGTGGTTGGTGCCGATCTGGCTCTCGAAACCATCCTTGGTCAGCGAATACGGGGCGGCCATGATGCCGGCGTTGTTGATCAGGATGTCGGCGCCGTCGACGCCGTCGGCGAACTGCCGCACCGACGACAGATCCTGCAGGTCGAGCGCGCGGACCTCGACCAGGCCGCGGATATTGGCTGCCGCCTTCTCGCCCTTGGCAGTGTTGCGGACGGCCATGATGATCGTGGCGCCCCGGCCGGCCAACTCACGCGCCGTCACCTCACCGAGTCCGCTGTTGGCGCCGGTGACGATGACGGTGCGTCCGGCGAACGAGGGAAGGTCAGCCGCGGTCCAGTTGCTCATGACTCTTAGTCTGCGGGGTCGAACTCCAGGGGCACGCTGAGGGGCCCGGTGATGCCGGCCATTGCTTTCCAGTGGACGGGTCCACCCAGGCGGGGGGTGGTCATCCGCGCTGTGATCACCCGAAGCGCTTCCGTCATCTCAAGGCGCGCGAGGTGAGCACCGAGGCAGTAGTGCACACCACCGCCGAAGTTCATGATCGGCACCTGGCCTACACGGGTGATGTCCAGCCGCTCCGGTTCGTCGTAAATCTCGGGGTCGCGGTTGGCTGCGGCGATGTTCGCGAACACGATGGTGCCGGCGGGTATCGGTACGCCGGCCAGCTCGATATCCTCCGCGGCTTGCCGGATGACACCGAAAATGATTGGCCGGTAACGCATCAGCTCGTGGACGGCGTCGGGGGTGCGGTCGGGGTGAGTTGCGAGCATGGCCCACTGGTCTGGGTGTTCGGCCAGTGCTTGTACCGCCGCGGCCAGCTGGTTGCGGGTGGTATCGGTGCCGGCGCCGAGCAGGGTGCCGCACAGCATGAGCAGTTCGTCGTGGGTGAGCCGGTCACCATCGTCTTCGGCCCGGATTAGGTCGGAGATCAGATCCTCGCTCAGCGATGCGCGGCGCCGGGCGATCAGGTCCTCGAGGTAGGCGTCCAGTTCGTTCCACGCCGCGAGGATTACTGGTGCGTCCTCGGCGACGGTGGGCTCGAACAGTTTCTTGATGTCCTCGGCCCAGTCGGCGAACAGGTGCCAGTCCTCGGCGGGTGCCCCCAGCAGCGCACTGATGATGGTCGTCGGATATCCCTTGGCGATATCGGTGACGACGTCGCAGTGCCCATCGCCGGCGACGCGTCGGACGAGTTCGGTGATGACGTCAATTGCCAGGGTGCGAAGCCGTTCGGCGGCGCGCGGCGAAAACGCCTTCGACACAAGCCGGCGCAGGCGGTGATGGTCGACGCCGTCCATTCCCAGGATGTTGCTGACCGCTCGGTCCCAGAGCGGACCGGAGGTGACGCCGAATGCGCCGAGGCCCAGACCGGGGGCGGTGATGAATCGGTTGTCGCGCAGGACGGTTCGCACCAGATCGTGGGTCAGGACCTCCGGTCCGTAGGGGCCGAGGGCGATCGGTGCTTGGGCGCGGGCTTCGGCAATGATTCGGTGTGCCTCGGCTGGATCGGTCAGGTGGGAGTAAGCGATGGTGGGGCACTCGAGTGCGGTCGTGGTCGTCATGTCTTCGACTATTCGGCGGATCAAGCGTGAAACCATCCGCCGCAGCGCGTAGTTGTGACCGGCCGATAGCGCAATTCCGCGGGAGCCAGGTCGGAATCTGCGCGGTCTGGCTGATGTATTGCGTGGGTTGCGGACGCGAAGCTGGCTACTATGAGCCAACAAGCGGAGATACCATCGCTGACCTGGGGTGAGTTGGGTGTGAGCGAGTTACTGCCGACCGGGACGGTGACGTTGCTGTTGGCCGACGTCGAGGGTTCGACGCGGTTGTGGGAAACGCAGCCCGAACAAATGACGGCGGCGCTGGCGCTGTTGAACCGCACGGTCGACGACACGGTCGCCGCACACGACGGTGTCCGGCCGGTGGAACAGGGCGAGGGTGACAGTTTTGTGGCGGCATTCGCCCGTGCGTCCGATGCGGTGGCATGTGCGTTGGCGTTGCAGCGTGCGCAACTGGCGCCGATTCGGCTGCGAATCGGCCTGCACACCGGCGAGATCCAACTGCGCGATGAGGCCAACTACGCGGGGCCGACGATCAACCGGACGGCACGCCTACGCGATCTGGGACATGGCGGACAGACCGTGATGTCAGGTGTCACCGAATCATTGGTTATCGATCGGCTGCCCGAGGGGGTGTGGCTCGCCGATTTGGGTAGCTATCCGCTGCGGGGTGTGCCGCGCCCGGAGCGGGTCATGCAGTTGTGTCACCCGGACTTGCGCAACGAGTTCCCGCCGTTGCGGGTACGGAGTGTCGTTGCCGCACATAATCTTCCAGCTCAGTTGACGAGTTTCGTTGGGCGGCAGGCGCAGATGGCTGATCTACGTCAGCTCATCACCGAAAACCGGTTGGTGACACTGACGGGCGCCGGGGGCGCGGGCAAGACGAGACTTGCGGTGGAACTGGCGGGACAACTGGCCGCTGAATTCGCCGATGGTGTCTGGTACATCGACCTGGCGCCCATCGCCAATCTCGCCGCAGTGCCGGTGACCGTCGCGCGCACCTTGGGATTGCCCGATCAACCGGGCCGCTCGACAAGGGAACTGCTGCTGCAGTTCTTCGGCCCGAAGAGAGTCCTGCTGTTGCTCGATAACTGCGAGCATCTACTCGATGCGTGCGGGGAGCTCGTCGTGGAGCTATTGCCGACATGTCCGCGATTGACGATCCTGGCCACCAGTCGA
This sequence comes from Mycobacterium paragordonae, assembly GCF_003614435.1. Taxonomy (NCBI): domain Bacteria; kingdom Bacillati; phylum Actinomycetota; class Actinomycetes; order Mycobacteriales; family Mycobacteriaceae; genus Mycobacterium; species Mycobacterium paragordonae. The sequence continues at coordinate 5,526,709 of NZ_CP025546.1, read as the reverse complement.
GAGCAACTGGGCGTGCCCGGCGAGCTGAGCTGGCGGGTGCCGTCCTTGTCAGTGGCCGACGAGGCGGTCGATCTGTTTATTGACCGGGCCCGCCGCGTCCGGCCGGATTTCACTGTAGGCGAAGCCAATACCGCGCTCATCGCTGAGGTCTGTGAGCGCCTCGACGGCATGCCCTTGGCAATCGAGTTGGCCGCGGCGCGTATCAGGGCGCTGTCGCTGCAACAGATCTTCGACAGCCTGCACGACCGGTTCCGGTTGCTTACCGGGGGAGCGCGTACCGCGGTGCGCCGCCAGCAGACGCTGCGGGCGTCGGTGGACTGGTCGCACGCGATGCTCACCGACCCCGAGCGCATCCTCTTCCGCCGCCTCGCGGTTTTTATGGGCGGGTTCGACCTGGACGCCGCGCATGGGGTGGGGGCGGACACCGAGGCCGAACGATTCCAGCTGATCGATGTTCTCGGCCTCTTGGTCGACAAGTCGCTCGTCGTCGCTGAAGAAATCAACGGCGCCATGCGATACCGCGTATTGGAAACGGTGCGTCAGTATGGACTCGAAAAGCTTGGCGAGTCAGGCGAAGCCGGGACGGTGCGGACCCGGCACCGGGACTATTACGCTGCTGCCGCTGCTGCCCTTGCATCAGGACCGCAGGGTCCGCTGGTGCGGTGGGCCGACGTAGAGATGGACAACCTGCGAGCCGCCCATGCGTGGAGTCGCGAGACCGGGCAGACCGGGACGGCGCTTCAGCTCGCGGCGTCGCTGCAGCAGTTCTGGTTGACACGCGGGCGGTTTCGCGAAGGGCTGGCCGCATTTGACGCTGTCTTCACCGACGATCTCTACGAATCGGGCGACATCGCACCGGCCATCCTGGTCCGCGCAGTTGCCGACGCGGCGGTGCTGGCGGTCTGGGCCTCCGCCCCGGCCTGCCCGCAGCGGGCGGAGCAGGCACTGGCTGTCGCGCGCAAACTCGACGACCCGGGACTCGTGGCTCGCATCCTGATGGGCTGCGGGATGCTCAATTTCTACAGCGCCGACGCGTACTTCGACGAGGCGATCGAGCTGGCTCGCGCGTCGGGTGATCTGTTGGTGCATTGTCAACTTCGCGCGTATCAAACCTTCGCCTTCAGTGTCGCCGGCGATCCGCTCGCATCTGAGACGGCCGCCATAGAAGGGCGAGACCTCGCCGATGCGGTCGGCGACAAGTTCATGTCCCGCTACTGTCAGACGTTTCTCAGCACTGCGCTGAGTATGCAGGGCAAATTGACTGAGGCCGTCGATGTGTCACAGTCGCTGGTGGAGGACGCGCGAACGGCCGGAGATCGCGCGATGGAGACGTTCGGTCTCATCACCTTGGCGCAGGTGTTGGCGCTGAGGGGTGACGTGGCGTCAGCGCACGCCGCAGCGGCGGCCGGCCTCGAAGCCGCTGCTGCCATTGGCGGCTTCCACGAGGACACGGCCTACGCGTCCCTGGCCGGCGCCGCGCTGGCCGACGGCGACGCAGCGGCTGCGCGACGTGCCTGTGAGGCGGCGATGCGGCATACGTATCCGCTGAAGGAGTTGTTCACCAGAAGCATCCTTCCCATGACCGACGCGGCGTTGGGGTGTGGCGACCTCGCCGCAGCGCGGCGCTGGGCGGACGACACCGTCGCGGTCGCCCCGGGATGCCACCAGGTGTTCGCCCTGACGGGGCGGGCCCGGGTCGCCCTTGCGCAGGCTGAGCCGGACCAGGCCGAACGAGACGCCCATGAGGCGCTCGTCGTTGCCGTGCGGACACGAGGGTATCTATGGGTGGCCGATTCTCTCGAAATCCTTGCCGGCTTGGCGGCCGAGTGTGGCAGCTACGCCGGCGCGGCGCGGGTTCTGGGTGCCGCCCATGGCATCCGTCAGCGCGCCGAAAGACCCCGCTTACCGGTGTATCAAGCGGGTTACGACGTTACGTTCGCGAAGGTCCGGGAAGGGCTGGGACAGCACGATTTCGATGTTGCATGGGCGGAAGGCTCCGCATTGTCCGTCGAAGAAGCCATCGCCTATGCCCAGCGCGGGCGTGGTGAGCGCAAACGCCCGGCAAGCGGCTGGGGCTCGCTGACCCCGATGGAACTCGACGTGATAGGTCTGGTTGCGGAAGGGCTGGGCAACAAAGAGATTGGAGCGCGGTTGTTCATTTCGCCGCGCACAGTGCAGAGTCACCTCACCCACGTCTACGCCAAGCTCGGATTGACCTCCCGCGTCCAGCTCGTCCAGGAAAGCGGGCGACGGAGCTGACGCGATCCGGCAGGCACCTGGCGCACTCCACCTGACTCGGCCAGACTGAGGCGATGACCTCTATGGCCGAGCGGGTGATGTTCAAGTTCCTGAGTCTGCACGACAAGATCTACCAAGCGACGAATGGCCGGATCGGGCACCGGGTGCCAGGTATGCCACCCAACCTGCTACTGCACACCGTCGGCGCCAAGACGGGGAAAGAACGCACCAACACGCTGACCTACGCCAAGGATGGCGATGACTATCTGGTGGTCGCGTCCAAAGGCGGGTCGCCGAAGGCACCCGGGTGGTATCACAATGTGAAAGCCAATCCCGAGGTCGAGATCCATGTCGGTTCAAGGCGTTTCGCCGTCACCGCGCACCCGGTGCTGCCCGACAGCCTGGACTACGCGCGGCTGTGGAAGCTCGCCAACAAGAACAATGCCAACCGCTATGTCGAGTACCAGAAGAAGACGTCACGGCCGATCCCGGTGATTGTCCTGAAGCCTTCGATAGCCCCCAGGTCCTGAATCGCTCGCGCCCGGGAATTGCGCCTTTCGGCTGATGTATTGCCTGGGTCGAGGGCGCAATGCTGGATACCATGAGCCAACACGCGGAGATACCGGCGCTGACCTGGGGTGAAATGGGTGTGAGCGAGTTACTGCCGACGGGGACGGTGACGTTGCTACTCGCCGACGTCGAGGGCTCGACGGCGTTATGGGAATCGCAACCTGAACAGATGACGGCTGCGTTGGGACTGCTGAACCGTACGGTGGACGAGACCGTCGCCGCGTATGAGGGCGTGCGTCCGGTCGAGCAGGGTGAGGGTGACAGCTTCGTTGCCGCGTTCGCACGGGCGACGGATGCGGTTGCGTGTGCCTCGGCGTTGCAGCGGGCGCCGCTGGCGCCGATCCGGATTCGCATCGGGTTGCACACCGGCGAGATTCAGCTGCGTGATGAGGGCAATTACGCGGGGCCGACGATCAACCGCACGGCCCGTATCCGCGATCTGGCCCACGGGGGTCAAACGGTGATGTCCGGGGTGACCGAGTCACTGGTGATTGACCGGCTGCCGGAGGGGGCGTGGCTGACCGACCTCGGTAGTTATCCGCTGCGGGGTGTGCCGCGACCGGAGCGAGTGGCGCAACTGTGCCATGCGGACTTACGCAATGAGTTCCCGCCGCTGCGGGTTCGTACGGAGGTTGCGTCGCACAATCTTCCGGTACACCTGACCAGTTTCGTCGGGCGTCAGGCGCAAGTGTCGGAAGTGCGGCAGCTGGTCATCAGCGACAGGTTGGTGACGTTGACCGGTGCCGGCGGCGTCGGCAAGACTCGCCTGGCCGTCGAGGTCTCTTCGCAACTGAGTCCCGAATTCCCGGACGGCATTTGGTATGTGGATCTGGCGCCGATCACGAACGCCGCCGTGGCGCCGTTGACCGTCGCACGCACTCTCGGGCTACCCGATCACCCCGGGCGCTCCACGATGGAGCTGCTGGTGCGGTTCCTCGGCGAGAAATCCATGTTGCTGGTGCTGGACAACTGTGAGCATCTGCTCGATGCCTGCGGCGACATGGTGGTGGAATTACTGGGCTCCTGCCCGCATGCGACGATCCTTTCCACCAGCCGTGAGCCGCTCGGTGTCCCCGGCGAGCTCACCTGGCGCGTGCCGTCGCTATCTCTCACCGAGGAGGCGGTCGAACTGTTCGCTGACCGCGCTCGTCAAGCTCGCCCGGATTTTGTTGTCAATGAGGCGAATACGCCGCTCGTGAGGGACATCTGCGAGCGCCTCGACGGCATGCCCCTGGCGATCGAGCTTGCCGCGGCACGCATTCGGGCACTGTCGTTGCAACAGATCGGCAGCTCCCTGCACGATCGGTTCCGGTTGCTGACCGGCGGCGCACGCACGGCGGTGCGACGGCAGCAGACACTGCGGGCATCGGTCGACTGGTCGCATGCGCTGCTGACCGAGCCGGAACGGGTCTTGTTCCGACGGCTTGCGGTATTCACCGGAGGGTTCGATCTCGAGGCTGCCCAAGCGATCGGTGCCGGCAGCGAAATGGAGAGCTACCAACTTCTGGACCAGCTCAGCTTATTGGTGGACAAATCGCTGGTGGTCGCATCCGAAACAAGTACCCATGCCGGCACCGACAGCGGAATGCGTTACTCGTTGCTGGAGACAGTGCGCCAGTACGCGCAGGAAAAGCTCGGCGAGTCGGGTGAGGCCGAACAGACGCGCACTCGGCACCGTGACTATTACACCTCGACGGCAACGGAATTGGCGTCGCAGGGACTGGCCGGCGTGGAAAGGTTGCTGGCCTGGGCGCGCGCCGAAAGTGACAACCTGCGAGCGGCATTCGCATGGAGCCTGGACAGTTCCGACCGTGAATCGGCATTGCGTCTGGCGTCGGCATTGCAAGATTTCTGGCTGCGAACCGGAATTTTCCGCGAAGCGCTGGCGGCGTTCGACGCAGTCCTGACCGACCGCCGGCCCGAGGAGATTGCACCGAGTGTCTGGGTTGCCGCCATTGCCGACCAGTGCACAATCGCGGGATGGGCGGGCGCTTACGGCCACGCGGACCTGGCATACGAGGCACTCGACGTTGCCCGCGACCTCGAGGATCCGGCGCTGGTGGCCCGTGCACTCGGTGCGTGCGGCATTGTGACCTTTTACAACGCGGAGGTAGCGCAGGCCTACTTCACCGAAGCGATCGACATGGCTCGTGCCGCCGGAGACGAGTGGCGCCTCTTGCCGCTTTTCAGTTATCAGGCCACCACCGCCGTCGTCGCCGGAGAACCGAAGGCGGCAATCGCGGCAGCTGCAGCGGGACGTGATCTCGCCGACGCCTTGGGCGATGGTTTTTTCTCGCGCAATAATCGGGCCTGGCTTGGATGTGGGTTGTGGTTCCACGGAGACCTCGACGAGGCTATCGAGGTTCTTCGCTCCGTGGTCGCGGAGGCCGAAGCGGCAGCAGACCCGTCCGCCACGATCTTCGGGCAAGTCTGCCTCAGCGGAACGCTTGCGTTCAAAGGGGACGTCGCTCCGGCGCGCTCTGCCGCGCAGACCGCGTCGGCTGCGTCGGACAGTGTGGGTGGGATGACGGAAGACACGGTGAACGGAGCGATTGCGCACGCCGCCCTTGCCGGCGGTGACGCCGAGGCGGCCGTGCTGGCGTCCCGGGAAGCATTGCGGTACATCGTTCCAGACCGCGAAGCGTTCACCCGCAGTGTCGCACCGCTGGCCGAATCGCTGCTCGCGTGCGGCGATTTCGTCGCCGCACGGCAGTGGGCCGACGAGTGCGTCGCCGTGGTGCCGGGTATTTTCAGAATGACTGAGCTGACCGTGCGCGCGTACATCGCACTCGCCGAGAACGATCCCGAGCAGGCCGAACGCGACGCTCATGAAGCGCTGACGATAGCGGCTGCGACGCAGGGCTACATGAAGGTGGCCGACACCTTGGAATGCGTTGCCCGTCTTGCCGCTGACGAAAGCAACATGGCATATGCTGCGCGCTTGCTGGGCGCGGCCGACGGTATCCGGCAGCGCAAAGGGCATGCCCGCTTTCCGATGTACCAGGCCGGCCACGATGCCACCGTCGCGACTATTCGTGAGGCGTTGGGGGACAGCGCATTCGAGGATGCGTGGGCTGAGGGTGCGGCGCTGTCCATCGAAGAGGCAATAGCGTATGCGCAGCGGGGCCGTGGCGAACGGAAGCGTCCCTCAAGCGGCTGGCGTGCGCTGACTCCGATGGAGCTCGACGTGGCACGTCTGGTTGCAGAAGGCCTGGGCAACAAGGACATCGGCGCACGGCTGTTCATATCGCCGCGGACGGTGCAGAGCCATCTCAGGCACGCCTACGCCAAACTCGGCTTGTCCTCGCGAGTAGAACTCTCCCGGGAAGTGCTCCGCCGCGCCTGAGCTGCGACGGGAATTGCGCGCTCTGGCGGATGTTATGCCCGGTGCGGGCCGCGAGGCTGGCTACCATGAGCCAGCACCCGGCGATGGGCAATCATCCTTTTGCGGCGACGGAACCTGGACTGATCGGGACGTCGAAATTGCTGTGAGGGCTGCGAATCCGCGCTGATCACGACCTTGGCGGCAATCTCGCCGGCCGGCGCCGCGCCTATTTCCGGGCGACCACGAATCCCCGGATGATCGCCTCGACGTCGTTGCTCTCCGAGACGGCCTGCTCGGCCAGGCTGGTGATGATCAGTTGCACCAGGTAGCGCTGGTTGTCCGGCGCTGGGCCGGTGGGCATCACCACCCGGTTCCAACTGCGCATCCGCGCGCCCTTGAGTTCATACGTCCCCTGGACCATCGACGACGGGAAGCCGTTGTAGTCGGCGGTCGAGGCGTCGAGTTGGTGAAAGCTGTCCGGGAGATCGGTGTTCGCGTGCTTGATCGCCTCAGTGGGATTGAATTCGCCACGCAGCTTGAACACCACCAGCATCGCTGCGGGATAGCTGTCGCCCTTGGAGATCATCACCGCTTTCGGGCTGGTCTTCGAGTCGACGGCGCGCGGTTTCCAGCCGGGGGGTGTCGGGATCGAGACGACCATGTCGGTCAGGTCGCTCGGCAGCACCGGATCACCCAGGACGCCTTCGCCTTCCAGGTACTTCGACAGCGGAACCGGGGGCTCGGTGGGTTTCGGTGAGGTGCTGGTAGCCGATGACGGTGTCGTCCAGATCGACTGGTAGTCAGCGGCTTTCGGCCCACAGGCGGTGGTCAGGGTCAATGCGGCAACCCCCACCGCAGCCGCGCACGCGCGTATCACCCTGGCGGTCACAGAATCTCGCGCACCCCGTCGATCGGCCGAGCCAACCGGGTGCCTTTTGGAGTGACGACGAACGGCCGTTCGATCAAGATGGGATGAGATGCCATGGCATCCAGCAACTCGTCGTCGCTCGCGTCGGCGAGGTTGAGTTCGGTGTAGAGCGATTCGCGTTTGCGGACCGCGGCGCGGACCTCGATCCCCGCGTCGCGGATCATCCGCACCAACTCGTCCCTGGACGGCGGCGTCTTCAGGTACTGAATCACTTCCGGCTCAATGCCGTTGTCCCGCAACAGCTCCAACGTGTTGCGTGAGGTGCTGCACTTGGGGTTGTGATAGATGACCGCCTCACCCATCTAGGCGTCCCCGTCGAACAGTCCTGTGACTGAGCCGTTTTCGAAGACCGCGCGGATGGTGCTGGCCAGCAGCGGCGCGATGGACAGCACGGTGAGCTGCGGGAAGCGCTTCTCCTCGCCGATGGGCAGGGTGTTGGTCACGATCACCTCGCGGGCGCCACACGAGGCCAGTCGCTCGGCCGCCGGGTCGGAGAGTACCCCGTGGGTGGCCGCGATGATCACGTCCTTGGCGCCGTCGTTGTGCAGCAGCTTCACGGCGCCGGCGATCGTTCCACCGGTGTCGATCATGTCGTCGATCAGCACACAGGTGCGCCCGGCCACCTCGCCGACCACCCGGTTGGACACCACCTGGTTGGGCACCCGCGGGTCGCGGGTCTTGTGGATGAATGCCAGCGGCACGCCGCCCAGCGCGTCGGCCCACTTCTCGGCGATGCGCACCCGGCCGGAGTCGGGGGAGACGACGACCATGTTGCCGTCGGGGTAGTTGTCCCGGATATAGCCGGTCAACAGGTTCTGCCCGCGCATGTGGTCCACGGGTCCGTCGAAGAAGCCCTGAATCTGATCGGTGTGCAGGTCGACAGTCACGATCCGGTCGGCGCCGGCGGTCTTGAGCAGGTCGGCCACCAGGCGGGCCGAAATCGGTTCGCGGCCGCGGTGCTTCTTGTCCTGGCGGGCATACGGGTAGAACGGCATGACCGCGGTGATCCGCTTGGCGCTGCCCCGCTTGAGCGCGTCGATCATGATCAGCTGCTCCATGAGCCACTGGTTCACCGGCATCGGGCAGGACTGCAGCACGAACGCGTCGCATCCGCGCACCGACTCCTGGAAGCGCACGAAGATCTCACCGTTGGCGAAATCCCGCGCCGTCTGCGCGGTGACGTGGACGTCGAGTTCTTTGGCTACCTGCTCGGCCAGCTCCGGGTGGGCCCGGCCGCTGAAGAGCATCAGATTTTTGCGGTTATCGGTCCAGTCGTGGCTCACCGGGCTGCCCTCGCCGTGTCTAGATCGAAAGAAAAGGAACGCCCCATCGTAGCCGGGTTACCGCAAAGCGAAATCACGGTGTCTCACCGGCTGTGGAGTTGCGGGTAGCCCGATCAGCGGCTTCGGCGGCCGCCGTGCCGGGTCGCTTGCGCTGGACCCAGTTCTCGATGTTGCGCTGCGGACCGGCCGAAACCGCCAGCGCACCCGGCGGGACGTCCTCGCGCACTACGGTGCCGGCGCCGGTGTAAGCGCCGTCGCCGACGGTCACCGGGGCGACGAACATGGTGTCCGAGCCGGTGCGCACGTGTGAGCCGATCGTGGTCCGGCTCTTGGAGGTGCCGTCGTAGTTGACGAACACGCTGGATGCGCCGATGTTGCTGTGTTCGCCGATGTCGGCGTCGCCCACGTAGGTCAGGTGCGGCACCTTGGTGCCGGTGCCGATGGTGGCGTTCTTGGTCTCGACGAATGCGCCCAGCTTTCCTTCGGCACCCAGCACGGTTCCGGGCCGTAGGAAGGTGAAGGGGCCGACCGTGGCGCCGCCGCCGATGGTCGCCGACGAGCCGTGCGTGCGGCAGATGGTGGCCTTGTCGCCGACGCTGACGTCGGCGAGCGTCGTATCGGGCCCGATACTGCAGTGACCGCCGATCTGGGTGCGTCCGAGCAGCTGGGTGCCGGGGTGGATCACGGTGTCGCGGCCGATGGTCACGTCCACGTCGATCCAGGTCGTCGCCGGGTCGATGACGGTGACCCCGGCCAGTTGGTGGGCGGCGACGATCCGGCGGTTGAGCTCCGCGCCCAGTTCGGCGAGCTGAACCCGGTTGTTGACGCCCGCGACCACGGCGCTGTCGTCGATGTGCTGGGCGCTGACGGTGTGGCCGTCGCGGCGCAGGATCGCGATGACGTCGGTGAGGTAGAGCTCCTGCTGGGCGTTGTCGGAGCTCAGCCGGCTGAGCGCGGACTTCAGCGCCGCGATGTCGAAGGCGTAGACGCCGGTGTTGACCTCGCGGATCCCGCGCTGCGACGCCGTCGCGTCGGTCTGCTCGACGATCGCCATCACTTCGTTGTCCTGGGTGCGCAGGATGCGGCCGTAGCCGTGCGGATCGTCGAGCGTGGTGGTGAGCACCGTGACGGCCGCACCCGCCGAGCTGTGCGTGGCGATGAGGTCGGCCAGGGTGTCGGCGTCCAGCAACGGGGTGTCACCCGCGGCGACGACGACGATGCCGGCGTAGTCCTCGGGCAGCGCGGACAGGCCGCACAGCACTGCGTGGCCGGTTCCCTGCGGCTTGTCCTGCAGGGCGACATCGATGGTGCGGCCCAGGCTGTCGGCCAGCTCAGCGACCAGCGGCGAGATGCGCTCATGGTCGTGGCCCAGCACAACGACGAGATGCTGGGGCGCGAGCTTGGTCATCGCGTGCAGGGAGTGCGACAGCATGCTGCGCCCGCCGAGGACGTGCAGCACTTTGGGGGTGTCTGACCGCATCCGGGTGCCGGGCCCGGCCGCGAGGACCAGAACCGCGGTGTCACCACGAAAACTCATCAACTCTCCTCAAGTTTCGCCCGGCGAGCGTGCACACTTGCACGCCGACACGCCGTTAAGAGTGGCATTGAGTGCACGCTCGCGGCAAAAAGCGGCAAATTCCGAAGCTCCGTCGCCAGGACTCGAACCTGAACTATCTGAACCAAAATCAGAGGTGCTGCCGATTACACCACGACGGATCGCTCCTGAGACTTTAGTCGGCCGACGATGCCGGCCGCTTGCGGCCGGAGGCGGAGGCAGACCATCGACGTTAGTCCAGTCACCGTCTACCGCTCTGAGTGTGCGTCCACCTGAGTCTGAGGGTGGCCGGATCGCGATTTCACCGCGGTGGACGCGCGCGCAAAGCAGCCAGCGCACGCTCGACGCCCCGATACCCTGATCGCGTGGCTGAACCACGTGCACCGCGCGCCCGGATGACCGGTAGCGAGCGCCGGCGCCAACTCATCGGCATCGCCCGGTCGCTGTTCGCCGAGCGCGGCTACGAAGGCACCTCGATCGAAGAGATCGCCCAGCGCGCCAACGTGTCCAAACCGGTCGTATACGAGCATTTCGGCGGCAAGGAAGGCCTCTACGCCGTCGTGGTGGACCGGGAGATGTCCGCGCTGCTGGACGGCATCACCTCGTCGTTGACCAACAACCGGTCCCGGGTGCGCGTCGAGCGGGTCGCCCTGGCGTTGCTCACCTACGTCGAGGAACGCACCGACGGCTTCCGCATCATGCTCCGCGACTCGCCCGCCGCGATCAGCTCGGGCACCTACTCCAGCCTGCTCAACGACGCCGTCAGCCAGGTCAGCTCCATCCTCGCCGGGGACTTCGCCCGCCGCGGACTGGATCCCGACCTCGCGCCGCTGTATGCCCAGGCGCTGGTGGGGTCGGTGTCGATGACGGCCCAGTGGTGGCTGGATACACGCGAGCCGAAAAAAGAAGTTGTGGCCGCGCACCTGGTCAATTTGATGTGGAATGGCCTGACCCACCTGGAGGCCGACCCGCAACTGCGGGACGAGTAGCACTCCGCGGCAAAAGCAGGCAAGAACTTCGCAAGCGCCTGCTGTTGGGATCGGTAGCAGCCCGAGCCGTGTGCACTGGTGGCCAACGAACCCGAAGTGCATCAATGGACCCGAACGAAAGGCTCATCATGCGTTCACTGTTACCTGCGTTGTCCAACGGTCTGACCGGCCTCGCGATCACCGTCCTGGTGTCCGTGGGGTTGACCCTCTCGCCGCCCGCTCACGCCGATCAGGGCAACTGCCCGCGTCTACAGGCCTGCACCACCTGGTGCCCCGGCGACCCCAACCCGGCGGGACGGCCGGTGCCGTGGGACGGCAACGTCTGCCACGACTACTACTGGGACTCCTACGGCGTGCACGACGTGGGCACCGGAGCCTTCTACTCCTGGGCCACGATGCCCTGGTAGTCACCGGCCGGCACCTCGACGACGACGGCGGGCCGCGGGAAATGCTCGGCCGCGCAGCCATCGTCGAGCGCGTCCTCGATCGCCCCGGCCAACTGGCGGGGATCGCTCCAGCGCATCCCGCCGAGGCTGAGTTCGGTGAGGATGACGCCGTGGTGGGCGCGGACGTCGGCCATCGCGGCGATCATCCGCCGAATCGCCTCGCCGCACAGGGCCGCGTCGTCGATATGGCAGTGCAACCCGACCAGGTCGAGAGTGCGGTGCGCGAGCACCCATCGCACGGCGTCGGCGGCGTGATCGCCACCCACGGTGAACCCGAACTCCTGGTCACTGATATCGGCGCCGCGGTGCCCGTGGCTGTCGACATCCGGGATCACCTGGATGAGCACGCGTTGGTGGCGGACCAAATTGGCCAGGTAGCCGACTTCCAGCGGGTCGTCGACAACGATGCGGCCCACCCCGGTGGCTACCGCGCCGCCTAGCTCGTCAAGGGACATCGCGTTCAGGTGCACGATGACGCGGGCGGCGTCGATTCCGCCGGACAGGGCGACCGCCAGTTCACCGGACGAGCAGACGTCGACGCCGAGCCGCTCCTCACGCACCCAGCGGGCCACCGCCGTGGCCGACAGCGACCTTCCCGCGTAGACCATCTCGACCCCCCGCAACGCTTTGTGGGCGCGGCGGGCGCGGTGCCGGAAGTCAGCTTCGTCACAAACGGCGGTCGTCGGCTCGCTTGCACGGCCGAAAATCCGTGGGGCTGCCCGGCCGGCCGAGGGCAGCATGTGCAGCAGTGTCATGCCTCTAAACTGCGCCGATACCGGTCCGAATGGCCCTTTCCTTACGCATTCTTGACGCCGCCGGGCCCAAAATTGACGAACTGCCGCGCCCTAGAATGGTGCACATCATGACCGCACCGGGGACTGCAAGCCCAGATACCCCGATCGCGGGGCTCGTCGAATTGGCGCTCACTGCGCCGACATTTCAACAGCTCATCGAGCGCGCCTCCGATCGACCCGAACAATTGCCGCTGGTCGGACCGGCCAGCGCGCGCCTCTACGTGGCCGCTGCGCTGGCCCGGCAGGGGCCGCTTCTGGTGGTCACCGCCACCGGTCGCGAAGCCGACGACGTGAGCGCCGAACTGCGCGGCGTGCTCGGCGACGCGGTCGCGGTCTTCCCGTCCTGGGAAACGCTGCCGCACGAGCGGCTGTCACCCGGCATCGACACCGTCGGCACCCGGATGATGGTGCTGCGCCGGTTGGCCCATCCCGACGACGCCCGCCTGGGCCCGCCGCTGCGAGTCGTGGTGACCGCGGTCCGTTCCCTGCTGCAGCCGATGGCCCCGCAACTCGGCCGCCAGGAACCGCTGACCCTGACGGTGGGAGACGAGACGCCCTTCGAGGACGTCGTCCAACGTCTCGTCGATCTCGCCTACACCCGGGTCGACATGGTCGGCCGGCGCGGCGAGTTCGCCGTGCGCGGCGGCATCCTGGACGTCTTCGCGCCGACCGCCGAGCACCCGGTGCGGATCGAATTCTGGGGCGACGAGATCACCGAGATGCGGATGTTCTCGGTCGCCGACCAGCGCTCGATTCCCGAGATCGACGTCGACGTGCTGGTCGCGGTGGCAAGCCGCGAGCTGCTGCTCACCGAGGACGTCCGGGCCCGCGCGGCCGAGCTGGCCGGCCAGCATCCCGCATCGGAGAACACGGTCACCGGCAGCATCATCGACATGCTGGCCAAGCTGGCCGAAGGCATCCCGGTCGACGGCATGGAGGCGCTGCAGTCGGTGTTGCAGCCGGCGCAGGACGGGGCCCCTGCGTTGCTCACCGACCAGCTGGCCGAGGGAACCCCGGTGCTCATCTGCGACCCGGAGAAGGTGCGCACCCGCGCCGCCGACCTGATCAAGACCGGCCGGGAGTTCCTGGAAGCGTCGTGGTCGGTCGCGGCCCTGGGCACCGATGCGCCGGTCGATGTCGAACAACTCGGCGGGTCCGGCTTCGCCGAACTCGATGAGGCGCGGGAGGCGGCCCGCCGGGCCGGGCATCCGTGGTGGACGCTGAGCCAGCTTTCCGACGAATCGGCGGTGGAACTGGACATCCGTTCCGCGCCGTCGGCGCGGGGGCATCAGCACGACATCGAGAGCATCTTCGCCATGCTGCGGGCGCACGTGTCCACCGGCGGATACGCCGCCATGGTGGCGCCCGGCACCGGCACCGCGCACCGCATGGTCGAGCGCTTGGCTGAATCCGACATCGCGGCGGCCATGCTGGAACCGGGCCAGACGCCCAAACCCGGCGTCGTCGGCGTCGTCAAAGGCCCCTTGCACGACGGAGTCGTCATTCCGGGCGCGAACCTGGTCATCATCACCGAAGCCGACCTGACCGGCAGCCGGGCCACCGCCACCGAAGGCAAACGGCTGGCCGCAAAGCGGCGCAACACGGTCGACCCGCTGGCGCTGACCGCCGGCGATCTGGTGGTGCACGACCAGCACGGCATCGGCCGCTTCGTCGAGATGGTGGAACGCACCGTCGGTGGGGCGCGCCGGGAGTACCTGGTGCTGGAATACGCGTCGTCCAAAAGGGGTGGCGGGTCCGACAAGCTGTACGTCCCGATGGACTCGCTCGACCAGTTGTCGCGCTACGTGGGCGGGCAGGCCCCGGCGCTGAGCAAACTCGGCGGCAGCGACTGGACCAACACGAAAACCAAAGCCCGCCGCGCGGTGCGCGAGATCGCCGGTGAGCTGGTGGCGCTCTACGCGAAAAGACAGGCCAGCCCCGGACACGCGTTCGCCCAGGACACGCCGTGGCAGGCCGAGATGGAGGACGCGTTCGGCTTCACCGAAACCATGGACCAGCTCACCGCGATCACCGAGGTCAAGTCCGACATGGAGAAGCCGATCCCGATGGACCGGGTGATCTGCGGCGACGTCGGCTACGGCAAGACCGAGATCGCGGTGCGGGCGGCGTTCAAGGCGGTGCAGGACGGCAAGCAGGTCGCCGTGCTGGTGCCGACCACCCTGCTGGCCGACCAGCATCTGCAGACCTTCACCGACCGGATGGCCGGCTTCCCGGTGACGGTCAAGGGGTTGTCCAGATTCACCGACCCCGCCGAGTCCCGCAAGGTGATCGAGGGGATGGCCGACGGCTCGGTCGACATCGTGATCGGCACCCACCGCCTGCTGCAGACCGGGGTGCGCTGGAAGGACCTCGGTCTGGTGGTCGTCGACGAGGAGCAGCGCTTCGGCGTCGAGCACAAAGAGCACATCAAGGCCCTGCGCAGCCACGTCGACGTGCTGACCATGAGCGCCACCCCGATTCCGCGCACGCTCGAGATGAGCCTGGCCGGCATCCGCGAGATGTCGACGATCCTGACGCCGCCCGAAGAGCGCTACCCGGTGCTGACCTACGTCGGCCCGCACGACGACAAGCAGATCGCCGCTGCCCTGCGGCGCGAGCTGCTGCGTGACGGGCAGGCGTTCTATGTGCACAACCGGGTGAGTTCCATCGACTCCGCCGCCGCCCGGGTGCGCGGTCTGGTGCCGGAGGCGCGGGTCGTCGTCGCGCACGGGCAGATGCCCGAGGACCTGCTGGAACGCACCGTGCAGGGGTTCTGGAACCGCGAATACGACATCCTGGTGTGCACCACGATCGTGGAAACCGGCCTGGACATCTCCAATGCCAACACCCTGATCGTCGAACGGGCCGACACGTTCGGGTTGTCTCAGCTGCACCAGCTGCGCGGCCGGGTGGGCCGTAGCCGCGAGCGCGGCTACGCCTACTTCCTCTACCCGCCGAACGCGCCGCTGACCGAGACGGCCTATGACCGGTTGGCGACGATCGCGCAGAACAACGAGTTGGGCGCGGGCATGGCGGTGGCGCTCAAGGACCTCGAGATCCGGGGCGCGGGCAACGTGCTCGGCGTCGAGCAGTCCGGGCACGTCGCCGGGGTCGGGTTCGACCTCTACGTCCGGCTGGTCGGCGAGGCCGTGGAGGCCTACCGGGCGGCGGCCGACGGGCAGACGGTGACCACGCCGGAGGAGACGAAAGATGTGCGCATCGACCTCCCGGTCGATGCGCACCTACCGCCGGACTACATCTCCAGCGATCGGCTCCGGCTGGAGGGGTACCGCCGGCTGGCCTCGGCCACTTCCGACAGCGATATCGCGGCGGTCATCGAGGAGCTGATCGACCGGTATGGTCCGCTGCCCGAGCCCGCCGAACGGCTGGTCGCCGTGGCGCGGCTACGCCTGCTGTGCAAGGCCGCGGGGATCACCGAGGTCAGCGCCGTTTCGGCCACGACAGTGCGGCTGTCCCCTTTGACGTTGCCGGATTCCGCCCAGGTTCGGCTGGCCCGGATGTACCCGGGCGGTCGCTACCGTGCGACGACGTCTACGGTGCAGGTTCCCATTCCGCGTGCGGGCGGGATCGGCGCCGGACACATCCGCGACGTCGAGCTGGTGCAGATGGTTGCCGATTTGGTGACTGCGCTGGCCGGGAAACCGCAGCAAGATGTTGGTATGAGCAACACGCCGGGTAAGGAGCGACAGGCCTGATGATTGTCGTCCTGGTCGACCCCCGCCGTCCGGCGCTGGTACCGGTGGAAGCCATCGAGTTGCTCTCCGGCCCCGTGCAGTACACCGAGGAGATGCCGATCGCGGTGCCCTGGTCGCTACCGGACGCGCACCCCGCCTACACCGGTGAGGACGCGCCGGTGCTGTTGTCGTCGGATCCCAACCATCCCGCGGTCACCGCGCGGCTGGCCGCCGGTGCCCGCCTGATTGCGGCGCCGGAACGTCAGCGCGGCGAACGGCTGATCGACGCCGTCGCGATGATGGACAAATTGCGCACCGCCGGGCCGTGGGAAAGCGAACAGACTCACGACTCGCTGCGCCGATACCTGCTGGAAGAGACCTACGAGCTGCTGGACGCGGTGCACAGCGGCAACGTCGACCAACTGCGGGAGGAACTCGGTGACCTGTTGCTGCAGGTGCTGTTCCACTCCCGCATCGCCGAGGATGCGGCGTTGCTGCCCTTCACCATCGACGACGTCGCCGACACGCTGATGCGCAAACTCGGCAACCGGGTGCCGGGAGTGCTTGCGGGCGAAGAGATTTCGCTGCAGGACCAGCTGGCCAAATGGGAAGAGGCCAAGGCCGCCGAGCGGTCGCAGAAGTCGCGCAACTCGGTGCTGGACGACGTCCACACCGGTCAGCCGGCGTTGGCGCTGGCGCAGAAGGTCATTCAGCGGGTGTGCCAGGCCGGTCTGCCCGCCGAGTTCATTCCCGCCGAGCTCACCACGATCACGCTGTCGGCCGATGTCGACGCGGAAAACACCCTGCGCGCAGCCGTATTGGATTTCGTCGAATCGGTTCGCGATGTCGAGAAGTCGATCGCCGCCAGCCGCCGCGGCGACAGCATCGCCGAAGAACTCGACATGACGCCGCTGGGCTTCGTCACCGCAGAGGAGTGGCGGGCGCACTGGCCGTCCGACGAGGCGGGCCTTGTGGAGCCGGAGCCAGAACCAAAGCCGGAGCCCGACCTCGAGACCGAATTTGAGCCCGAGTTGGACTCCGGGGTCGACTCCGAGGTGACGGGTGACCTGCCCGAAGCGCCCAAAGAGTCCCGGCCCAAAAAGCGCAAGGGACGGCGCTGACCGCCAGGTTTGCGACAACTCAGAGAAGCCGCACAAACAGCCAGCTCGCGCGTCGATAGCTGATGCAAATTCTGTGTGCTGAGCGGTTCGGCGAGCCGGGCACTCCCGCGACTCATGGGACGATGATCTAGGCCGAAACGGGTGAGGGGCCCCGATAGGGAGATCGACAGGGAGAGTTGTGTCGCCGAGACGCTGGTTGCGTGCGGTCGCCGTGATAGGGGCGACCGCGATGCTGTTGGCGTCAAGTTGCACCTGGCAACTCAGCCTGTTCATCCCGGAGGGCGTGCCGCCGCCGGCGGGGGACCCGGTGCCCCCGGTGGATACCCACGCCCTCGGCCGCCCGGCTGACCAGTTGCGGGAGTGGGCCGAGGCGCGGGCTCCGGCGCTCGAGATGCCGGTGGTCGCACTGGAGGCCTACGCCTACGCGGCGCGGGTCGCCGAGGTGGAGAACCCGAAGTGCCACATCGCCTGGACCACGCTGGCCGGCATCGGACAGGTGGAGAGCCACAACGGCACTTACCGCGGCGCGACGATAGCTCCGAACGGTGACGTCAGACCGCCCATCCGGGGTGTCCTGCTCGACGGCAGCGGCGGCAACCTGCGCATCGTCGACAACGATGGTGGCCTGCTCGACGGCGATAACGGCGTGGAACGCGCGATGGGGCCGATGCAGTTCATCTCCGAGACCTGGAAGCTGTATGGGGTCGACGCCAACAACGACGGCACCGCCAGTCCGGACAACATCGATGATGCCGCGCTTTCGGCTGCGGGATATTTGTGTTGGCGCGGAAAGGATCTCGCGACACCGCGGGGCTGGATCAACGCGCTGCGGGCTTACAACAACTCGGGGGTCTACGCGCGGGCGGTGCGGGACTGGGCAACCGCCTATGCGGCGGGTCATCCGCTGTAGAAAGATGTACCGCCGGGGGCCGCAGCAGAGCCACGAGCGCAAAGGAGAACCCAGTGCCGATTATCGAGCAGGTCGGAGCCCGCGAGATCCTTGATTCCCGCGGCAACCCGACCGTCGAGGTCGAGGTCGCGCTGATCGACGGAACATTCGCCCGTGCGGCGGTGCCTTCGGGTGCATCGACCGGCGAGCACGAGGCGGTCGAATTGCGCGACGGCGGCGACCGGTATGGCGGCAAAGGCGTGAAGAAGGCCGTCCAAGCGGTGCTGGACGAGATCGGGCCGGCGGTCATCGGGCTCAACGCCGACGACCAGCGGTTGGTCGATCAGGCGCTGGTGGACCTCGACGGCACCCCCGACAAGTCCCGTCTGGGGGCCAACGCGATCCTCGGCATCTCGTTGGCGGTCGCGAAGGCGGCGGCCGACTCGGCGGCGTTGCCGCTGTTCCGGTACCTGGGCGGACCGAACGCCCACATCCTGCCGGTGCCGATGATGAACATCGTCAACGGCGGCGCGCACGCCGACACCGGCGTCGACGTTCAGGAGTTCATGGTGGCGCCCATCGGCGCGCCCAGCTTCAGCGAGTCGTTGCGCTGGGGCGCCGAGGTCTACCACGCGCTCAAGTCGGTGCTCAAGAAAGAAGGGCTCTCCACCGGGCTGGGCGACGAGGGCGGTTTCGCCCCGAACGTGGCCGGCACCACCGCGGCGCTCGATCTGATCAGCCGGGCCATCGAGTCGGCCGGCTTCAAGCTCGGTGTCGACGTCGCGCTGGCGCTCGATGTCGCCGCGACCGAGTTCTACACCGAGGGCACCGGATACAGCTTCGAAGGCTCCACCCGGACGGCCGAGGAGATGACGGAGTTCTACGCCGGGCTGCTCAACGCGTATCCGCTGGTGTCCATCGAAGACCCGCTGTCCGAGGATGACTGGGACGGCTGGACCGCTCTGACGGTCAGTATCGGTGACCGGGTGCAGATCGTCGGCGACGACCTGTTCGTCACCAACCCCGAGCGTCTCGAAGAGGGCATTGAGCGCGGCGCGGCAAATGCGTTGCTGGTCAAGGTGAATCAGATCGGGACGTTGACCGAGACGCTGGACGCGGTCGCCCTGGCGCACCACAGCGGGTACCGCACGATGATGAGCCACCGCAGCGGCGAGACGGAGGACACCACCATCGCCGATCTGGCGGTGGCGGTCGGCAGCGGACAGATCAAGACGGGTGCGCCGGCGCGCAGTGAGCGTGTCGCGAAGTACAACCAGCTGCTGCGGATCGAAGAGGCACTCGGCGATGCGGCCCGCTACGCCGGTGACCTGGCGTTCCCCCGGTACGCAGTGGACCCCAAGTAGCTTGTCTCCCAAGCCCGATCCGAAACGGCGATCCCCGGCGTCACGGCCGGGGAAGCCGGGTGATTCGGCTCGGGCTCGTCGCTCCGGCGGTGCGTCGAAGTCCTACGCCAGTCCTGTTTCGAGGCCGGTTTCGAAGCCGGCGCAGACAGCTCCCGACGAAAGCCGGTCCACCGGCTCGTTGCACGAGCATGTGGTGGATCCCATCAAGCGGTCCTTCACCGAATCCGTTGAGCAGCGGTCGGATCAGCGGCTGGGGTTCACCGCCCGGCGGGCCGCGATCCTGGCGGCGGTGGTGTGTGTGCTGACGCTGACCATCGCCGGACCGGTGCGCACCTACTTCGCTCAGCGCACCGAGATGGCGCAGCTGACGGCAACCGAGGCCGCGCTGCGTCGCCAGATCGCGGACCTGGAACAACGCAAGGGCCAGCTGGCCGACCCCGCCTACGTCGCGGCGCAGGCGCGGGAGCGCCTCGGGTTCGTCAAGCCGGGGGACATTCCGTTCCAGGTTCAGCTTCCGCCCGGCGCCGCGGCGACTCCACAGCCGGGTGCGGAGGCGGGTGGCGCGGCCAAGAACGAGCCCTGGTACACCTCGTTGTGGCACACCATCGCCGACGCGCCGCACCTGCCGCCCGCGGCCGGTCCGGCACCCGAGCAGGCGCCGCCGGTGGCGCCCAACCCGACGTCGCCCGGTGGTTGATTCGGCGGACCTGGAGGCGGTGGCGCGTCAGCTGGGTCGCGAGCCTCGCGGTGTGCTCGAAGTCGCCTATCGGTGCCTGGACGGAGAACCGGGGGTGGTGAAGACCGCGCCGAAGCTGCCCGACGGGACGCCGTTTCCGACGTTGTACTACCTGACACATCCGGTGCTGACCGCGGCGGCGAGCCGATTGG